>CAISJZ010000430.1 GCA_903885755.1 uncultured Hyphomicrobiales bacterium
CGCCGAGCCCGACGTGCTGATCAAGGCGCTCGACCTGCTGCACGGCCAGCAGACGTCCGGCGCGTGCACGATCGCCCAGTGGGCATCGGTCGAGGCTCTCAATGGCCCGCAGGACCATTTGCCGGTTTTCCGCAAGGCCTTCGAGGAACGCCGCGATCTCGTGGTGTCGATGCTTAACCAGGCGAAGTACCTGAAGTGCCCGCTGCCGGAAGGCGCGTTCTATGTCTATCCCGACTGTTCCGAGGCGATCGGCAAGAAGACGCAAAAGGGCGAGGTCATCAAGACCGACGAGGATTTCATCACCGCCCTGCTAGATCAGGAAGGCGTCGCGGTGGTGCATGGCACGGCCTTCGGGCAAGGGCCGAACTTCCGCATTTCCTACGCGGCCTCGACCAGGATGTTGGAAGACGCCTGCTCGCGCATCCAGCGGTTCACGGCGAGCCTGGCGTGATCGAAGGGGCGTCGCTGGTCGACGCCCCGCCCTGGCGTTCGCGTACTCCGCGAGGCGCGTCGCCGATACATCAGGCCGCGCGGGTCAGTCGATACATTTCGGCGAGGTGCTCCATAACCGAGAGCGGCGGATATTTCGGAAATTCGCCTTCGGCGAGACAGGTCGGGATACATTCCGAAACGTAGTCGCCACGCCCGTCGAAGAAAAACGCCGCCGAATATCGCTCTCGACCGGAACGGTTGATGACCCGGTGGACGGTGGAGCGATAAAGGCCGTTCGTCCAGCGCGGAACCAGATCGCCGAGATTGACAATGAATGTCCCCGGGACGGGCCGCACGTCGATCCAGTCGTTATCTCCGTTGTGAACCTGCAGCCCGCCGACGTCGTCCTGAAGCAGGATTGTGATCGCGCCCCAGTCCGTGTGAGCGCCGGCGCCGCGCGCATCCGCGGAAGCGTTCGCGGGCTGTGGCGGATAATGAAGGAGGCGCACCGTTGATATGGAGTCGCGGCAACAATCGTCGAAATAGTCCTCCGGAATGTCGAGCGACAGCGCCAGACCACGCATGAGACGACGCGCCAGATGGCTCATTTCCGCGTGATACCGCTCCACGACGGCGCGACCGGGATGGTCGCCCGGAAGCCACATGTTCGGGCCGTGCTGCGTCCAGCCGGCGCGCACTCTCGGGTCGTCGTCCGAAAGATGCGTCCCCATCACGAACCCTTCCTTGAGATCGGGTTGCGCGCCCGCCTCGAGCCGTTGACGGCTCAGGCCTTCGTATCCGCGTCCGCAAGAGGACTGTTCCTTCGAAATCGTCAGTTTGATCGAATCCGGCAGCGCGAAGTAGGCCCGCGAGGCCGCCAGCAAATTGGCGGTCGTGGTCGCGCCGACGCCCGTGTTCGCCGCATAGAAAAAACCGTTCTTGAGACAGGCGTTCCGGAGCGTATTCGCCTCCGCCTTTCGGTCAGACAGGCTATTGGAACTCAACTTCTCAATGTCGATGACGGGCAATCCGGACATGCAACCTCCTCGATCAGATGGTTCCTTCCTACAAATAGAGCAAGCAATTAACGTGCCGACATCTCGAAAATTGTTCGTCATTTCGAGACTTCGGCGCTCGGTTGTCCGTCAGGCCCTCTCCGGCGCCTTTCCGATCTTTCCGACGTCGCGTCCAAACTCATTCGCGCTCGGCGCGCCGCCCAATCACTTCGCCGGCAAGGCCTCGACGATCGCACGCGCCTGATTCACCGCGGCCTTGAACGAGGCTTCGGCCTTCATCTTCTCGCCAAAACATTGGCGAAACGCCGCGTCGCCGTCGGCGCGCAGCTTTTCCGACGGGTCGGGGCTCTTTGGGTCCCTGTCGCCCGCCGCCCGGTCGGCCTCGTAGGCCGCGTCGGCCTTTTTCGCATAGTCTTTCACGATGGCGTCGCAGGCGGCGATCGGCCTGAATGGCGTCGCGAGTTTTTCGTTGACGATGAAGACCCGGCCGCCGCGCGACACGGCGACGAACATCATGTCCGGCGCGCTCGGGCTCGCATCCTGCGTGCGGGCGGACAGGGTGGCGTGGGCGAAACGCGCGCCAGCCAGCGGCGGCAGGGGAATTTCGCCAAGATGCACGACCGCCGAATCGGTGCTGACGGCCTGCGTGTAGAAGGATTCCGATTTCACGGCGGCGGGGGCGTTGGCTGAGGGGTTGTCCTTCTCCCACCATTCGCCGTGGCCGCGCAGCCATTTGTCGAGCAGGCCATCGGTTGTGACAACGACGCTGCGGGCGCTCTCCGTCTCGCCATAGACGAGGCCGTCGAGCATGCCGAACCCCTCGTCCTCGGAAAACAGCGTGTCGAGGTTGATCTTGCCCGCTGCGGGAAAACCCTTCATCGCGAAGGGACCGATGATGGCGCGCAAGCGTCTTTCGAGAGCCTTCTTCGCGAGCGTTTCCCTGTTGTTGCGCGCCTCGACCGCTTTTGTGTCAACGGTCCGCTTGAACTCCGCGAGATAGCGATCGCGCGCGGCGACATAGGCGTCTTCGGGGGCTGTCGCCCATGCCGCGATGGGCGACAGGAGCAGCACGGCAAGCAGAATGATTTTCATGGGAGGGTCCGCGAGCGCCAGCGATCCGGCGCATCGTCGCACTTAACCTCGGGCGCGGCGATGGAGATGTGCCCTGCCGCACCCGGCGGATTCTGCCGCTCTGGATCATTTTCATTTTTTTGTTGCAATGCTGCAATGCGACGATATCATGACGCAATGCGGTAAGGCTTGCCTTGGGTCCGTTAGCCCCAGGGCAAGGCTGCTTCCACGGAGGCGAGCATGAGAACCGGGCAGATCGTACGTTTCAGGCCAGCGTCCCCCGTCGCGCGGGACTGGAAAATACCGCCGGAATCCTTGGGAACCGTTGTCTGCAGTTACGAATTGCTCGCGCGCTTCCGCGCCAGGAAAGAGCGGATCGACGTGAGTTTCGCCCGCGGATTGACGCTCTGGGGCCGCCCGGCCGAGGATTTTGAAATCATCCCGGAAGATTCCGACCCGGCGAAGGCGTCCTGATCCCGAGCGACCGCCTGTCGGCGCGGCGGGAATTATGCGACAGTTCCGGCAACCAAGCCTGCCGGGAAGCGCGCCATGTCAGACCCCGTATTCGATCTCTATTCCACCGGCATCGACGCCGACCCGTTCCCCTCCTACGCAGCCTTGCGGGAGCATCATCCCTGCTACTGGTCCGACGCCAACGGGCTGTGGATTCTGTCCCGCTTCGAGGACGTCAACGCGGCCGCGCAGGACTGGCGGACGTTTTCATCGACCAGCGGCAATCTTATCGACGAATTGCCTGGCCGCACGGGGGCGACGCTCGGCACCACCGATCCGCCGCGCCATGATCGCTTGCGCGCCCTCGCGGCAGCAGCTTTCGCCCGCAAGAACATGGCGGCCCTGATCGAGCCGACACGCGCCGTCGCAACGAGCGCGCTGGCGCAGGCTCGTGAAAAGGGTACTTTCGATTTCATCACCGACTTCTCCAGCAAGGTGACGGTCGGTCTGCTGTTCCAGATCATGGGCCTGCCGGAATCGGACGCGGCGGAAATCCGCCGAAAGGTCGTGCTGTCAATCTCCACCGACAAGGAGAAGCGCGGGCGCAACGAAGAACAGATCGCCGCGTTTCGCGATATCTCGCAATTCATCACCGACGAGGTGGAAAAACGCCGGGTCGCGCCCAGGGACGATCTTGTGACCGCGCTGGCGACATCGGAAATCGATGGCGACAGACTGTCGGATCGCGAGGTGGTGCTGACCTCCGCGACCTTTGTCATGGCGGGCGTTGAATCGCTGTCGAGTTTCATGTCGATGTTCGCGCTCAATCTGCACAATTATCCCGACGCGCGGCGGCGAGTCCTGGCGGACTGGAATCTGTTGCCGCTCGCCATCGAGGAATCCTTGCGCTTCAACACCTCGGCGCAGCGTTTCAAGCGCGTCGCGACGAAGAACGTCGAACTGCACGGCCAGACAATCAAGGAGGGCGACAGGGTCGCGCTCGCCTATGGTTCGGCCAATCGAGACTGGCGCAAATTCCGCAATCCGGATGTCTACGACATCGAGCGACGCCCGCAGGGTCATCTCGGCTTTGGCGCGGGGTCGCATTTCTGTCTCGGCAGCAACCTCGGGCGGCTAGTCACGCAGGAAGCCATGCGCGTCTTTCTCGAGGCGATTCCGGAGTATCACCTCGCGGTGGAAACCTTGACGTGGACGCCGTCGTCCAATTTCCGCGCGCCGGTGGCGATCCCGATGGGGATCGGCCGCGCGTGATATTTTGCCGTAATGAGTCTTGCGCACGGCGCCTATCGCGCCCGCTTCGGGAGAAAAATCATGAAGGGTTGGATCGGCCTGCTCGCGGCCGCGGCTTTGACGCTGGCGGCGCCCGGCGCCACGATGGCGCAGAACAAGAAGGTGACCATCGGCGGAACCCTGTCGGCGACCGACATCGGTCTGTGGGTCGCCGACAAGAAGGGTTATTTTCGCGATGAAGGCATCGACGCGGAATTTGTCACGTTTGATTCCGCCGCACGGATGATCGCGGCGGCGGGCGCCGGCGAACTCGACGTTGTCGCGGGCGGCCATTCCGCCGGGCTCTTCAACGCCGTCGGGCGAGGCATCGACATTCGCATCGTCGCGGACAAGAGCCAGAATGTGACGGGCCGCAGCAGCATCAAGATGCTGGTGCGTCAGGACCTCGTCGATTCCGGTCGTTACAAGACCTTCGCGGACCTGAAAGGGCTGAAGGTCGCCGAGGCGGCGCCGGGCGGC
>CAISJZ010000431.1 GCA_903885755.1 uncultured Hyphomicrobiales bacterium
CCTGCTCGATCAGGAGCGCCAATCGGCCAAGACTTCTGACACCGACCGTGTTGGCGAGGGCGCCAAGTTTATGGGCGATGTCGCGGGCGCGAACAGCCGTGCCACTGTCTTCGGCTTGATCGAGCGCCGACGCCAATTCGTCCGAAAGCAACTCCAGATCGCGACGAAATCCGGAGGTCACGCGCGCGAAAAGAGAATTCCCGCCGGCTTCGCCATCGTCGAGGTCGGCGAGGAGCACGCGCAAGGGCGAGGGATCAAACGCGATTTCCCCTGTCGTCGGGCGTGCGAGCGCCGCGCGAAAGACATCCGTGCTTTTTGGCGCGAAGATCGCGGACATCGAATCGCGCAGCACCTTGAGGGTAATCGGCTTGGTCAAATGGCCGTTCATTTCGGCGTCGGCGCAGCGCTCGGCGAATTCGGCGCCAACATAAGCGGACAGCGCAACGATCGGCGTTCGGTCTCCCGACGCCCGAATCCGGCGAGCTGCCTCGATGCCGTCGAGAAACGGCATCGAAATATCCATGAAAACCAGATCGTATCGCCCGCCCGCCATCAACTCCAGGACCCGCTCGCCATCGCTCGCCTCGTCAACAACGCAGTTCAGACGCTCAAGCAGCAAACGCGTGAGCTCACGATTGGCGGCGCAGTCCTCGGCCAGAAGCACGCGGCGCGGTTTCGCGGTCCGAGCCGTGAAGGTCCCGGAATTCCGTTCGCGCGGTGTTGAACAGCGAGGACGAACGTCGTCAAAGCCCGGACGTTGGTCGAAACGGGCCTGTGGAGGAAGCTGCCTGGAATGGACGCGGGACGACATGGCGCACCTCGGGCGTGCAGGGGAAAATGAAATTCTTGGCGAAAGCGAACGGAGCGAGGATTAGCTGGCGGCTTCGCCCGCCATTGCCGCCCGCGCGACGGGCCGGGACGGACGACGTGTTTTCGACGACCCGGCGGAATTGTTTTTGGCCCGCTGTTTCCGCGCGGCGGAAGCCTTGGCGGAATTGCCGCCGGGAACAATCATGTAGGGATTGCGCGCAGCGACCGCCGCGAGATCCTGGGCGCGCGAATCGTCGAGATCGAAGCTCTCGATCGCGCTCGCGATCAGTTCCTCGCCGGTATAGCCATCGAGAGGATAGATCGAGGTCCCCATCCGGACCTTGAAGTCGATGCCCGACCTTTCGCCAATTTCGGCGATGGTCCGACGCAAGCGCGCGGCGATGCCCTTGATTTCATCCTTGACCATCACGAATGGCGCGCAGGTCACGATCTCGCCATTGTCCCGCACCGAAACGAGATCGCCAGGTCGCAGGGCCGCGCGAATTTCCTGGGTGATGATGTCCACGGTTTGCCGGGCGTGCTCCGACCCGAACCGGAACGCGAGTTCTTCATAGGCGCCGACGTGCGCGACGATCACGCCGACCCGCCGGTCGTGCCGGCAGGACAATTCGGCGGCGATCTCGATCCAGCGTTCAGGCGCGCAGGGCGCGGTAAGTTGCGGAGGCGGGACGCGACCGAAGGCCGGCGCGGGAAGCATATCGCCAGGAATATCCTCGCGCATGGGCGCGCTCATCACCATCGCTGGCGCCTCGAACGCGATGGCCGCGGGGCCGACGCGCCTGCCGCGCCATGCCATGGCGACAAGACCAACGCAGACAGTCAGCGCCGCCACGATCATGCCGGCCCTTCCCTGCCCGGCGGACCGCGAGACAACCTCGAACATATCGTCGGCGCCCTCGGGGGCGCCCGAAAAGCCCAGCGGCGCCGCGTGAGCGGCTGTACCGACGAGCGCGGCCCCAACGATGGCGGCCCTTGAGCAGGATGAGAAGATAACGGACATGAACTTCCCCGAAATTCAGGACGCCCAACGTTCTCACTTGGTGTAAAAACTGTCTATACGTAAGATGAAACGTAATTACTTCTTCGATGACCAGAATAATGTCTTGAAACGACGACATTCGCGATGCGGATCAGGTGCGACTACTTCTAGAGTTGGACGCACGCGCGGCCCGGGACAACCTGCGCGGCAAGTCATGCATATGAATTCCGCGCGGCGCGACGATCGCATCCGCCCACCAATTATGTGACCCGACGACAAGGATGTCCTTCCCTAATGTAATATTCGTCGCATCGAGCCATAACGTTGGGTAAGTAATGTTCGGATCGATAAATTGTCCTAGCGTCAGATTATCGAATGCAATCAAAATTCAGCAATTTATATTCAAAATTCATTTTTCAATAACCAATTTAAGTCGTTATTTTCAATGAGAGGTGCGACGAATTGAAGTGTTTTGCTTGACCCCTCGAAAAGCTGACTGGTCCTACAAGCTTAAAGACTCGATTGTTTCCCCCACGCGAGTGACTTCAAGCCGCGCGTCGGGATTCACGGCACGACAGTATGAAGTGAGATCGTCATGGTAGAGTTCACGACACGACCACTATACCTACAGGTGCGTGACGAACTGTGGGACCGCATCGCCAAGGGCGCCTGGAAGCCCGGCTTCGCGCTGCCAAACGAATTTCTGCTCGCTCAGGAATTGAAAATCAGCATCGGAACGGTTCGAAAGGCCGTGGATGAACTGGTCGCGGAAAAAGCTGTCTCGCGCCAGCAGGGGCGCGGCACGTTCGTGATCGACCGCAAGTCGAGCCAGTTCCGTCGGGACTTCGATCGCCTTCGAAATATCGATGGCAGCGCCATCGACTGGCGCTACCTGCATCTGGATGTCTCCGTCTCGACGCCAGGCGCCGAGGAACGCCGCCTGCTGGCGCTAACCGACCCGGACGCCGACGTCTACCGGCTGACACGCGTGCGCGAAACGGACGGGCGCATCGCGGTTGTCGAGTATTGCGCGCTGCCGCGATCCTTGTTCACGATCGATGATTCGATACCGGGCGTCGAAACGACGCTGGTATTCCTGGCGGAAAAGAATGGAATTTTCCCGAGCACGTTACGGGAAATGATTTCGGTTGAGTCAGCGGGCCCTGATCTGGCGGAACAATTCGAGGTCGCCGTCGGAACGCCGTTGATGAAACTCGATCGCGTCGTCTTCGACATCTATGGCCGGCCGATCGAATGGCGCATCGCCTATTGCGACCTTCGTGGTCAGCACTACTATGCCGAGCACACCACCGGCGCCAGTCATCGCGCGCCCAAGGCGAACGCCATGTGCGAGGCGTGACGCGGCCGCGTCAGTTCTGATCGATCTGAATGTTGCGCACCTTCACCAGATCGCCCCACTTGAGAATGTCGGCGGCCAGAACGCGCCGCATCTCTTCCGACGACCCATCGCCCATCTCCATGCCGATGCCTTCAAGGCGAACGCGTGTGTCGGGCGCCTTCATCGCCTCGCGAATATCCGCCTCGATTTGCGTCAGCAACGGCGGCGGCGTGCCGGCCGGCGCGAACACGCCAATCCACGTCTTCACGTCATAACCGGGTACGCCGGCTTCCGCGAGCGTTGGAAGGTCGGGGAGGAACTTCTGCCGCTTGATTGGCGTAACCGCGAGTTTTCGAACATTTGGCGACTACAACGCCGCCGCGGCGGTCGCGACATCGGCGATCAGCGTTTCCGATTCTCCAGCGATAAGCGCGTTCACCGCCGGCGCGCCGCCGGCATAGGGAACGCTCTTGATGTCGATGCCCGCCATCGCCTTGAACAGTTCCAGCGCCAGCAAGGTCGCCGTGCCGCCAGACGCATGATTGAGCTGCCCGGGATTCCGCTTCGCGAGTTCAATCAGTTCAACGGCGGAATTCGCCGGAGTCTTCACGTTGACCATGAGCACCTCGGGCAGGGTCGCGATCAATGGCAGCGGCTCGAAATCCCTGCGCGGATCATAAGGCAGGTTCTTGTAGACGACGGCGTTCATCGCCAACGTTCCGTCATGCGCGATCAGCAGCGTGTAGCCATCTGGCGGCGATTTCGCCACGGCGTCCGCGCCGATTCGCATGGCGGCGCCCGGCCGGTTTTCGATCACGACAGGTTTGCCCCATTTCTCCGCCAGTTTGGCGGCGATGACGCGCGCCGTGACATCGATGGAGCCGCCCGCCGCCGTGGGAACGATGATCCTGACCGGCTTCTCGGGCCAAGCCGTCGCCTGCGCCCGCGCGTGGTTCGCGCCGACGAAACCGACGGCGAGGGCCATGAGGCCCCTGATCGTGATTGACCTCAGTCTCTCATTCATGGCGATCCCCCCGCGCGACCAGTGTTCAACCGGCGATCGCGACCGCCTTGCGATGTTCGTCGAGAATATTGCCGAGACCGGATGGCGGCGTTCGACCCAGGCCGCAATAGGCGGCCAGACCGAAATCCGGCAAGAACTTGCGCGCGATGGCGAGCCGTTGCTCGAACGTGTCCATGTGATGAACCATGCCGAGATAAATTCTGGCGCCCTTGGATTTCAGAATCGCGAGCGGCGCGTAAAAAGCGTCGTCGAGACGATCGAGCGCGGGAATGTGCATCCAGTCGACGCGTCGTCCCGACGCCTCGATCAACGCATTGGCGAGATTCACCGTCTCCGAGAGATCATCGGGCGAGAACCGCGGCCAGCCGCCAAGCGTGCCAAAGCAAAGGTGGTACCCAAGCGCGACGCCTTCGGGAATGTGCGGCGACAGCGCGCGCATCTGCGCTACGTTTCGCTCGATGGCGCCATCTTTCGTGAATGGCGGCGCCGCGCCGTAGACATCCTGCACCTCGGTGGAGCAATCCCACTGGATCGCCAGATCCTCGTGCGGAATTTTGGCGCAGATCATCGCGACCTCCGCCGCGACCGCGTCGAGATAGGCCTCGCGCACGATCTCGCAGTCCGCGATCGTCGGAAACAGCCGCGGCGGCGCGGCGCTGTTCGGGCTGGCGATGGACACCTGAAAGCGCATGCCCTTCCGCAATTCGCCCTTCTCGCGCAGGGTCTTGAACACGAAATAGGAACTGATCGCGTCGCGCGCGTAACCGAGCCGCCAGCCGGGATCGCCGAAGCGGATTTTCTTGACGCCGTCGCGCACCTTGAACAGCCAGGCGTCGCCGGCATTGCGCGGATTGACGCGCGCCGCGCCATTTTCGAGCCCCGGCCTTTGGCGAATTTCAAGATCGGGATGCAGCGCGAAGACCTGATAGTGGATGCGGCTGATCCAGTGGGTGCGTGGCCCGACCTCGCCATCGGGCATGGCCGCGAGATGCGCGCCCAGAGGCTTGCCAAATCGCGCGAAGACCTCCTCGGGCGTATCGTAGGGAATGCTCCCCACCAGCAGCAGATCCGCGCTCATCGTTTCCTCCGGATTTCCTCGTTGTACCAACGCTAGCACGAAAGATCGCGCGAGCGGGAGCCCTCGCGAGACCTCATTTTGCTCCCGGCGCCCGATCCTCTAAAGGAGGTGAAACAGGCAATCGCGGGACGCGGCGGGAATGAACGAACCAGCAAAGACATCGGCGCGCGCGGACGGACCGGGCGCGCTATGGGCCGCAACGCTGCCGGGCGTGTTCGTGGTGCTGTGGTCGACGGGCTTTGTCGCCGGCAAGCTCGGCATGCCACATGCCGGGCCATTCATGTTTCTGGAAATCCGCTACCTCATCGTCATCGTGCTGATGACGATGGTGGCCTTCGCCACCCAGGCGTCATGGCCCAAACGAAGCGAAATCCCCGCCATCGCCATCGCCGGGCTGCTGGTGCAGGCGGGCTATCTCGGCGGCGTGTTCGCGGCGTTGTCGTTTGGCGTCGAGGCCGGCGTTTCCGCGCTCGT
Organism: uncultured Hyphomicrobiales bacterium; assembly: GCA_903885755.1. GTDB lineage: Bacteria > Pseudomonadota > Alphaproteobacteria > Rhizobiales > Beijerinckiaceae > Terripilifer. Next base: position 5,726 of record CAISJZ010000431.1, read on the forward strand.
CGCCGGCTTGCAGCCTGTGTTGACCGCGGCGCTCGCCGGGCCGCTGCTCGGCGAGAAAGTCACCGCGCGGCAGTGGACCGGGCTAGTCATGGGGCTGACTGGCGTCATTCTCGTGGTGCGCGTCAAACTCGGGCTTGGGCTCGGCACGCCGCTCGGCATCGGCTGCGCCATTTTCGCGATGCTGTCGCTGACCTTTGGCACGCTTTGGCAGAAGCGCTATTGCCCGCGACTTGATCTGCGCACCGGGGCGGTCGTCCAATTCATCGCATCATTCATCATCACGGCGCCATTCGCGTTCTTTCTTGACCATCTGCGGGTCGAATGGACGCTGTCCTTCGCACTGGCCCTGTTCTGGCTGTGCGTTGTTCTCTCAATTGGCGCGGTTAGCGCCATGTTCGTGCTGATCCGCCGGGGCAAGGCGTCGGAGGTGGCCAGTCTGTTCTTCCTCGTGCCGCCAACGACGGCCCTGATCGCCTGGGCGATGTTCGGCGAGACGCTTGACCCGCTTTCGCTGGTCGGCATGGCGCTTGTCGTCGCGGCCGTCGCCATGGTGACGATGAAGCGATGCATTTTCGGACTTTGATTCAGAATGCGCCTCTGGCGCGATCCAGCACGTCACGCGCAGCGCCGCCTTCGCCGTCGCCACGCCAGGCGACATACTGATCCGGTCGAACCAGCGCCAGCGTGGCGCCATAGAGGTCGCGCAGGTTTTCATTCTCGACGTGAACGACCCTCAGCGGCGCTCCAGCCTCGCGCGCCGCGCGCTCGAAGGCGGCGATGTCCGCCGACTCCACATGCGCCAAACATAGCAGCGTGAAGCCGGGGCCGAAGCGATCGTAAAGCGACGCGCCGTCGGCGAGCCAGGCGTGTGGCGCGAGACAACCAGGATGCGCGCTCGGCGAGTAAATGCGCGACAGCGCCGGCGCCGGCGTTCCATCCGCTATGACGAGCGGCGAACCGGCGTAATTGACGCCAAGCACGATGCCGAGCGTGTGGAATTCATTCGCCTTGTACTCGCGTATTTTGTCGCCAATCATCCGGCGCGCCGCGTCGCCAGTGGGCCCATTCGCCTCAAGGTCTGGATGCAACATGTCCTTGGGCAGCAGCGCGTAGTTCTTGACCGCCTCGTCCATCACCGCGTCGTGCACGGGTCGGCGCTCCGCCTCGTAATTCGCGACAAGGCCGGGCCCGCCCCAGCCCTGAAGCGTCGCGGCGACCTTCCAGCCGATATCAACGGCGTCGGCGATGCCCATGTTCATGCCATAGCCGCCAAAGGGCGGATGAACATGGCAGGCGTCGCCGGCCAGAAACACGCGTCCGCCGCCATAGGAATCGGCGGTGGCGCGGGTCGCGGTCCAGTAGTCGATGGCGAGAAACTCGGCCTCGACATGCTCGCCCACGGCAAGATCAAGCAACTCGCGCAATCGTGCGTCCGAGAGCTTTTCGTCGCCGGCGGGCGCGGGACACATGAAGGCCCAGACATCGCCCGAGTCCATTGGAGACAGCACGCCCGGGCAATCCGGATTGCACAACCAGTACATGATGGCGCGATTGTCCGGACGCAGACGCGCCAGATCCGGGCTGCGCGCGATGACGTTGACGTGACGCCCGAGATCGCGCTGACCGGACATCGCGACACCCAGTGCGCGACGAACCGCGCTCGCGAGGCCATCGGCGCCGATGAGGTAATCGGCGGCGATTTCGCTCGTTTCGCCAGTCGCCTCGCTCCGCAGACGCGCGACCACGCCGTCGTCGGTGGCGTCCAGGCTGACGAATTCCGTCGACAGTCGCGTCTCCACGTTGGGCAGGGTCGCGACCTTGTCGCGCAGCACCGCCTCGACCTTGTATTGCGGTATCCACTGCGCCGCCTCGGAAAATCGATCGTCGCGAACGCGGTCGCCGAAAAAAGCGTTGCGGAAATGCGCCAGTTCCCTGCCGCGAAGGCGCGTGGTGAAAATCACATCGGTCGGATAATCCGGCGGCAGCGGCGAGGCCTCGCGCAATTTTTCCGCGATGCCCCAACGCCGCATATGTTCGACCGTCCGCACATGGGTGGTCTTGGCGCGCGGATGGTAGCCCGCGCGCGACTGCTTCTCGACGATCACGACATCGACGCCGCGCGTGGCGAGCTCGATCGCGGCGGATAGACCAACCGGCCCCGCGCCGACGACAAGGACCTGCGATCGCGTTCGGGGGGTGGACATGGTCGCTTCCTCGCCCTTCAATCAGGATTTCCGCGCGCCGATCAACCGCTCGACATGAGAAATGTCGTCTCGCAGAATTTTGAGCCAGCCCTCGACCGTCGTGGAATCGGTCGCGACCGCGGGCCGCCCGACCATGGCGAGCGCGAAGTCCGCGATGGCGTCGGCAACATCCACTTCGCGCAGGCGGCCCGCCGGGCGGAACCATTCAACCGTCCAGTTGCACATGCCAAAAATGCTCAATGCCGCCAGATGCGCGTCAACGGAGCGGAACTCGCCCCCGGCGGCCCCTTCCGCGACGACGCTCGCGAGGCGATCAAGAAGATCGCGCTTGCCGCGCTGCTGGGTCGCACGAGCGGGCCCGGGCAGGTGGCGCTCCTCGCGCAGCAGGACCGCGAACTGCGCGGGACGCTCCAGGATCAACAGCGCGTGCGCGCGCACGATTTCGCGCAGGATCGCGGTCGCGCCGCGCGTCGAGGACGCGTCCGCGATCCGCGCGGCCTCGCGCTCGGTGCGCACGGTGATCTGCTCGACGAGCGCGGCGAGAATGTCGTGCTTGTCTCGAAAATGGTAGTAGAGCGCGGGCCGGCTGAATCCGACGGATTGCGCGATGTCCTGCATGCTGGTGGCGGAATAGCCGCGTTCGTGAAACAGCTCGGCCGCCGCCGTCAGGATGGACTCGCGGGCGCTGTTTCGGGAAGTGGACTTGTCGATATCGCTCAGGTTGAAACTCCCTCTCGCTCCAGACTTGCCGCTTATATCTCGATTGTCAAATTTCTGACAATGCCGTAAGTTGTCGAAATGAAAATCGATATTTTAGGCGCCGGTCCCGCCGGCCTGTTTTTCGCCGCGCTGATCAAGCGCGCCGACCCCAATCACACCGTGCGCGTGTTCGAACAGAACGCCGAAGGCGTCACATTCGGATTTGGCGTCGTGCTGTCCGGCCGCGCGATGAGTTTTCTCGCCGAAGGCGACCCCGACATCGCCAGCCGGATCGCGCCGTCGGCGCAAAACTGGTCCGACCAGCACATCGTCCATCGCCGCGAGACGATTGTCATCGATGGCGGCATGCTGTCGGGCCTCGGGCGCGTGACGCTTCTGTCGATCCTTCAGGATTTCGCTCGATCGGCCGGCGTCGAACTGCTGTTCTCGCAACGCATCAACCCCGACGCGCATCTCGATTGCGATCTTCTGGTCGCGGCGGACGGCGCCAACTCGGCGTTTCGCGACGCCCATGCCGACGCGTTCGGAACGCGCGTCACCGACCTCCAGAATTACTATGCGTGGTATGGCGTCGAGCATCCCTATTCCAGCCACACGCTGACGTTTCAGCCTTATGGCGATGGCGCTTTCTGCGCTCATCACTATCGCTATCAGCCGGGCATGAGCACTTTCGTCGCCGAGGCCGATCCGGCGGCGTGGCGGGCGGCGGAGCTTTACGCGATGGACAACGAGGAGCGCCGCGCCTTCACGGAAAAGCTGTTCGCCGACAGGCTCGGTCACAAACCGCTGATCAGCAACCGCTCATTCTGGCGGCGCTGGCGGCTTGTCACCAACGATCGCTGGTCGCATGGGAATATCGTGCTGATTGGCGACGCGTTGCGCACCGCGCATCCCTCCATCGGCTCGGGAACGCGGCTCGCCATGGAGGATTCAATCGGGCTCTGGCGCGCTCTTCGCGAAAAGGGCTCCGATCTCGCCGGCGCGCTGACGGCTTTCGAGGCCGAGCGCAAGCCGATCCGTGAACGCCTCAACAACGCGGCTGTCGCCAGCATCAACTGGTACGAGGACATGGCGGCGCGCATGAAGCTCGCGCCCTATGACTTCGTCATGGATTATCTGCTGCGCACGGGCGTGATGACCGAGGCGCGACTTGAGCGCGAAAGCCCCGATTTCATGAGGCGATACCGCGCGTGGAAAGCGAGTTGAGGGTCCGACCGCGCAGGATTTCTATTGTGTCGGAATTTCCCGGAAGACGAGCGTTTTCGCCATCCCGGTGACGGCTGGATCATTCTGCTCGTTGAACATATCGGCGCGGAACGTCACGATGTGGCCCTTACCAGGCTTTGGCTGAATGTCGGTCACTTCCAGTTCGATGCGCAATCTTTCGTCGGCCAATACGGCGCGACGGAAGCGAAAATTCATTTCAAGACCCACGCTGTTGCAGCGCTCCGTGACAATCCCGGCGCACATGGAGCCGATCAGTCCGGATGTCTGCGAACCGCTGGCGATGATGGTTCCGAAGCGCGACTTTTTCGCCAGTTCCATATCGTGGTGCAGCGGGTTCGTGTCGCCCATGAAGGTCGCGAACCGGCTGATCGTCGGCGCGTCAAGCGTCAGGGGCCTGGTGAAAATTTCGCCCAAGTGAAACGGACAGGCTTCCAGGCCCTCACGCGACATTTCAAACCTCGTTACGCCGCGATGACAAACCGCGTGGAGTCGACGTCGAGGGAACCACCTTTGAAGCCGCCCGTAAAGGCGCTGAACCACAGTGCCTCCGTCAGGCCCGTTTCCGCGCGCTCGATGCGCAAATCGTCCTCGCATGACAGACGGAAGTATCCCGCTTTCGCGTCCGTTACCGCGATATCGCCGCGCTTTCGCGCGGCGGCGACCAAAGGCGCGAATTCGGCGACATCAAGGACAAAGAGCGTTGGCATGTCTGGAACTCCGGTCATTCCGCCGCGATGCGCGCCTCGACCAGTTCCGCCTTGCGCTTCCACATGGCGTCAATGGTTGAAAAAGCGCCCGCGCTCTCGAGTTCGATGGCCGCCTGGACCGACATGGCCGCGTCATCGGCGTCGAGTTGGTGGAGCGAGCGAAGCTTCGCGGTGATTTCAAGCGGATAGAAATTCGGGTCGCGGAAGTAGATGGATTCGATGGTTTCGTGCCGGATTTCCTCGCTGACCTTCACGCCGCGCGCCAGCAGGCGTTCTTTCCACGCAGTCAATTCAGCCGGCGAGTCGACCGCCCAAGCCGTGTGATTGGCCATGCCCATGTAGCCACGTGGCGGCTTCAGCAAGTCGGGCTGGCTGGTTCCGATATAATAGAAAAACGCGATGGTGGAACCATTCCCCGAGTCGAAGAAAAAATGCAGGAAATCCGCGTGTTGCTCCTTCTCGCGACCCCAGCCCTTGGCCGTGATTGCGTGAATGAGCGGCAGGCCCATGACATCGCGATAGAACTCGACGGTTTCCCGGAGTTTCCAGGTGGGGTGGGCGGTGTGATCGACGCCATGCAGGCGCGGCGTGAGCTTGGGACTCGCCATGGGACCCTCCAGGACTGCTGACAATACCGTCAGGTAATTTAACGTTTATGTCAGAAAAGTCAACCGCCGCCGGCGCGGGAAGCCGGCTGTTTTGAGACCCGACCGATTTGACCGGGTTCTCCAAATTTATCCCCGGCGTGACGCTCCGTGGTAGAACATCGCGAATGGCGGGGTAGCCCGGGCGCCTATTCGCCCCTTTCAAGTTTTTCCCTGACGATCGCGCGCATGGCCATCTTGTCGAACTTGCCGACGCGGGTGACGGGGAACTCGCTTATCGTTTCGACACGTTCGGGCAGCTTGAACTTCGCCAACCCCAGCCCGACGAGAAACGCCCCGAGCGCGGGAACATCGGGGCAAGTCTCGCCCGGTCGCGGAATGATGAAGGCGCAGGCCTTTTCGCCGAGATAGCGATCTGGCATGGCGACGACCTTGGCATCGAGAACGGCGGGATGCTGGACGATCAGCTTCTCGACTTCCTCGGCGGCGAACTTTTCGTTGCCGCGCGAAATATTGTCCTTCACCCGGCCAAGAAACACGAAATGAGATCGCCCATCAATGACAACTTCGCGAACGATGTCGCTCGTGCGCACGAAGCCGTCGCTGGTGAACGTGGCCGCGTTGACGCCGGGCTCGGCTTTGTAATAGCCGCGCAGGGAATGCGGCCCGCGGAAGCATAATTCGCCTTGTTCGCCCGGCTTGACCGGACGCTCGCCATCAAATTCCAGCACGCGGATTTCGTCCAATTCGGAGGTCGACCGGCCATTTGTCCAGAAGCGAGCCTGCTCGGAATCGCCCGGGGATGTCGACATCAGCAAGCCTTCCGTGATGCCGTAAAGATTCATCGTGGTGACGCCCACGTGCGCCTCGATGGCGTCGGCGCGGTCCATGGCGACGAACATTCTGAGGGAAGACAGGTCATGCTTTGCCAGGTTGTGATAGTCGAGCAGGCGAGGCGCGATCGGCCCGATGCTGCCGGCCCATGTGACGCGGTGCGTCTCGATCGCGTTCAGGAACGATACGGGATCAAAGCGGTCTTGCAAAAGAATGGTGCTCTTGTTGAGCAAAGATCCCAGAACGACAAGCAATAGTCCCGCATTGTGGATGATCGGCAATGGCCAGATGCAGATTTCGTCCGGGCCATATTCGTGCAATCGCGCCCAGCCGCTCGCCTGAGCGAGATACTCGCCATGCATGCGTGGAATGATCTTGGGCACGCCGGTCGATCCGCCGGACAGTTGAAACGTCAGGACATCGCCAGGATTAATTCCGAGGTCGGCGAGTCTCGCGCGCGAGGCGTCGTAGCCGGATCCCTCGCAAAGGCGCGCAAAATCCAGATTTCCGTCCTCGGCGGCGCCGCGCGCGACGATGAATTTCGACAGTGTCGGATGCGCCTGCCCCATGCGGCGCGCGAAGGCCACGAGGTCGAAGGTTGGCGAAAAATCCGCCTGAATGAAATAGGCGCGGGCGGCGGACATCTCCGTCAACTGGCCTATTTCAATGTCCCTGTATTGCGGAAGCGTGCAGACCGGCAGAATGCCCGCCTTGTAACAGCCAAATAACGCGATGACGGTTTCAGGCGTAATTCCCATCTGGAAGATGGCGCGATCGCCGGGCTTGAGGCCCTGATCGAGCAAGGAAGCCGCGAGACATTCGGTCCGCCGGTCCAGTTCGCCAAAGGTCAGACGCTGATCGCCCGCGATGAGATAGGTCTTGTCCGGGTCCGTTCGCGCCGCGTCACGGATCGCGTCGCCGACCGTCATGGGCGACCATGCGCCGCTGCCGATCAGCGCCGCCTGCTCGGACGGCGTTCGATAGATGACACCCTCGATGGGATATCGCGGTCCATTCCCCACTTCCCGTCCCCTGCTTCCCGCCCGTGTTGATGACTTCTTCCAATGAAGCGCGGACGCTGTCAATGAAACCGGCCGCCAAGGCTTTCGTCACAAATTCTTGAGCAGCTTCATCCGGAAGAAATAATCATCCGCGACGTGCCAGTTCAGAGACGTGATGATCGGGCCCCTCGCCGCGGTGTATCGGCGAAGCGCGCAAATGCTCATCTCGCCAGGCTTGCGGCCGAGATAGCGGGCGATCTCCCGGTTCATTCGTTCGCCGCGTATTTCCTGATCGGCCTCGATAATCTCCTCGCGCGAAAGCTTGGAAAGGCGCGCATAGAAGGGCCCGACGCAGCCAGGCAGACCATCCACGAAGCGCGACAGCCGCTTGGGTATGTAGGAATGAATGAAGCTGACAATATCGCCGCCCGCATGGGTGCGACGCACGCCCTTGACAAGATTCCAGGTCGAGCCGGCCTCGCCCCCGACCTGAACGGCGCGCTCGTCGGGAAGCGCGATCGTCTCCATGGAAATGAACTCGTAATGCGTGGCGAGGGCGAATTGAAACAAATCCTCGAGCGACGACAACGAGTGAACATATCGCGCCTGAGGCTTGGTCGCGACGACGACGCTGCCGGAGCCCTGACGCCGGTGCAACATGCCCTGCTCGACCAGCCGTCGAAGCGCCTCGCGAATGGTGTAGCGGCTGGCGTTGAACTCCTGGCAAAGCTCGCCTTCCGAGGGCAGACTGGTTTCAAGCGGATAGTCGCCAGCCTCGATCCGGGCGCGCAGCACCGCCAGTATCTGCGCGTACCGGGGAGGCGCGTTCGTTGAAACAATCCTGTTCACGGACAATCCCGGCGCTCCATCCCCTTCGACGCCCGGCGCGGGCGCGCTCGGTATTATCGCCGATCCGCGCGCGTGTGGAAAGATTTGTCCGGACATATTTTTTGTGCGAATATCCTTACGCGAATTCTCATTCGGATGGCGGATCGGACCATGAGCGAACTCGACATCTACAAGCAGCAGGGCTTTGCCCAGTCGATCGGCATTGGCGAACGCCCCGCGCTGGTCATTGTTGATTTCGTGGTCGGATTCACCGATCCCGCGCATTTTGGCGGCGGCAATATCGACCCCGCGATCCAGCGAACCATCGGGCTTCTGGCGACGGCGCGCCAGCGTGGCTGGCCGGTCGCCCACACCCGCGTCGTTTACGCCGAGGATGGTTCGGACGCCGGCGCCTTCACGCGAAAGGCGCCGGGGTTGCGCAAACTGACCGAGACAAGTCCTCTCAGCCAGATCGTTCCCGAGTTGACTCCAATCCCCGGCGAACTTGTCATTCGCAAACGACAGGCATCGGCCTTTTTCGGCACGGAATTCGCGCCGTGGCTTCTGTGGAAGCATATTGACACATTATTCGTCACGGGTTGCACGACTTCGGGATGTGTGCGCGCCACCGTGGTTGACGCGGTGTCTCACAATCTTCGAACCATTGTCGTCACGGATTGCGTCGGCGATCGCGCCATCGCGCCGCATGAGGCCAATCTGTTCGACATGGGACAAAAATACGCGGACTTGATGACCGCGGATGATATTGTGTCGGCGGCGACCCGCTCGAAGGCTTGAGGAGACCAACATGCGCGACGTTCTGGGCTGGCGGAAAAAATTCGGCGTGCTGGGGCCCTCGACCAACACGATCGTGCAGCCGGATTTCGAGGCCATGCGCCCGGTCGGCATAACCAACCATTACAGCCGCATCTTCACGCCCGACGCCCAGGCGGTCAGCAACGAAAGCTTTCGCTCCGGCGCCAACACCATCGCCGAAAACGTGGTGGACGCGGTCAAAAGCGTGATGACCTGCAAACCCGACTATCTCGTCATGGGCATGTCGGCGGTGACATTCTTCGAAGGCGCGAAGGGCGCCGACGCATTTCAGGCCAAGGTCGAGGACGTTTCCGGCGTCAAGATCAGCATCGGCAGTCATGCCTGCGCGGCCGCGTTGAAGACCTGCGGCGGGGTGAAACGAATATCGATCCTGTCACCCTATTGGCCAGTGATGAACACCGAGGTCGCCCGCTATTTCGGCGACATGGGATTTACCGTCGTCCGCGATATTCCACTGCAATGCCGTTCGTGGACGAACATCGCGGAGCAGACAACCGCCACTTTGCGCGAGGCCCTGCGCAAGCTGGATGGCGACGATGTGGACGCGATCGTTCAGGTCGGCACGAACCTGTCCATGGTCCGGCTCGCGGCAGCCGCGGAAATGTGGCTGGGCAAGCCGGTCATCGCGATCAACACGGCGACCTATTGGCACGCGTTGCGCGCCAATGGCGTCAACGACAGGATCGAGGGGCTCGGGCGCCTTCTGGAAGAATTCTGAGCCTATTTCAGGCGATCCTGGCGACATCGCGCAATGATGAAATCATCGACGTGCGCATGAGATAGTCCTTATGCAGGACAGGATCGGCGACCGTGCGTCGCAGATCATCATAGTAGGCCGCGCGCGCGGCGGGATCGCGCGTGTTGAGAATGGCCCGGTTGCGAAGCGTCGTCTGCTGGACGACATCCAGCGCGACCTTGCGACGCTGGCGCTCATAACGTCCCAGCAATTCCAGCGGCGCGCCACGCATGATTTCGACAATCGTCGACGCCAGATTGTAGGCATCGTGAATACCGCCATTCAGCCCCATACCGCCAAGGGGATTGTTCACGTGCGCGGCGTCGCCCGCGATGGCGAGCCGCCCGCTAAAATATGTGGACGCGACGCGCTCATGCACGCGATAGGCCGTGCGATGCCTGACTTCGTAAGCCTCCGGCCGCGCCGCCGCGCCTTGCAACAATTTTTCCGCGAGCTCGGGCGACGTGACCTGTTCATCCGAAAGCGTGGGGTCCACGGGAAAGAGCGCGCGCCACACATTGACCGTCCGGATCAGGACGAACCATTCCTGGGGATCGGAGAGATAGGCGATGTTGGATATGTCGGGCATGGATTTGCTGAAATCGTAGGTCGTCGAAATCGTGAGGTAGATTTCGGGAATCGTCATTCCGTCGAACCCGGCGCCAATCGCCTTTCTCGCAACGCTGCCAATACCATCCGCGCCTATGCAGAATGCGCCTGAAAATGTTTCGGTTTCGCCCGCCTCATTGACCGCCTCGACGATGGCTTGCTCGCCCGCCTGGCGCACGGACGCGGCCTTCACACCAAAGCGGATCGTCGCGAGAGGATTGGTCTTCAGACGCTCCAGCAACATTTCGCCGAGGCGCCACTGCTCGCATTGCAGGCGATAGGGATGCGCTGTTTCATCCCTCAGCCGATCGAGTTCGAACGTCGCGACAACACCCTCGGCCCGGTCGCGAAACTGCCACGTCGGGCAGATCAGGCCCTGAGCAATCATCGAGGAAACGACGTCGAATCTCTCGAGCATGTCGAGCGTCGGCGGATGAAAGGTCGAGGCGCGCAGATCGCGCGGCAAATCGGGACAGGATTCAATGACCGTGACTGGAATGCCCTCGTCCACCAGCAAGCACGCGGACACAAGTCCGACGGGGCCCGCTCCCACGATCAAAACGTTGCTGTTCATCGCTCGGATGTCCCGCTTGACAGTCAGCGCCAAAGCGCCAGAATGGATTTGTCCGGACAACATGACGGACTTCGCGGAGCTCCGCAAGCGTGTTTCCACATGCTTGCGACGCGATGAGAGGGATTGATGCGACAGCCGTTCATGGCCATGTTCGCGAACTTGCGATCATTCGATCCCGCGCGAGAAGATCGCCGCGACGCCGCATGGCATGGGACTTGCGAGCTCGGAGCGGAGCGCGGTCTTCGAACTCATCCGCGTGTTACACCGGTTGTTCACGGACTCACATGACATGACTGATGCGCCGGCAATTCGCCCGCTGCGACCCGCGATCCCCGCGCAGGCCTGGATCGTCCTGGTCGTCATGGCGTTGATCGGCATCTCGATCGCGTTGGGTGGCAGGGTTATCGCGCAACAATTCGTCTCCGGCCTCATGCTGGGCGCCATCTATCTCACCGTCGCAGTCGCGTTCACGCTGACGATCGGCGTGCTGAATTTTCTCAACTTCACGATCCCATCACTCTTCATGCTCACGGGCATGGTCGCCTGGGGATTGACCAACAGCAGAACCGTCGCCTTCGCCGGCGGCTGGGCCTGGTTGGTGGCGCTGATTATCGGAATCGTCGTGGCGACGCTGGCCTCCCTGATCGTCGAGCGCTTCACATTCCGTTATCTCAAGTCGAAGCACGGCGACGCCACGGAACACGCGATACCGCTCGTGTCCTCGCTCGGGTTCTTGTTGATTTTCGAACATCTCGTCATCATTATGCTTGGTTCCGAATCGCAACGCTTTTCCGTTCCCTTCAAGGCGGATTTCCATTTTCTCGGGCTTGTCATCGGCCTGCCTCAACTGGCCAGCCTGATTTGCGCGATCATCGTCGTCGCGATGCTGTCATACGTTCTAAAGCATACGCGCATCGGACGCGCCCTTCGCACGATCGCGGAGAACCCGGAAATCGCTTCGCTTCTGGGCGTCGAGGTGACACGCGTGGTGCCCGTTCTCTTCCTGTTGACCGGACTACTCTGCGGCCTCGCTGCCGCGCTTTTCACGGTCAACTACGGCGACGTATCGCCATTCATGGGCGATCATGTAGGCACGAAAGCCATTGCCGCGATGGTTCTCGGCGGAATCGGTTCGATCTGGGGCGCCATTCTCGGAGGGCTGATTGTCGGCGTCGCCGAGACGATGTCGGTTCATTTCTTCGGGGGCGATTCCGTCGAGATGATTATCTGGGGCCTGCTTCTCATTGTCATTATTGTTCGACCGCGAGGCCTTTTCGGAGCCGTCGCGATTGGCAAGGGAAAGTTGTGATGCGCCGCGGGGGAGTCACGTTCTCATGAGCGGTTACCTCTCCGGGATCGTCGCGATTCTCTGCATCAACCTGATCTTCGCCTATGCGATCTTCATCACGGCCGCTGCGGGGCAACTCAATCTCGGCGGCGCGGGGTTTCAGGCCATCGGCGCTTACGCTGCCGCCTCGCTTTCCAATGCGGGATGGACCGCGGGGTGGGCGACGATCCCCGCGGCGATGGCCATCACCGCGTTCGTGGGATTTCTCATTTCATTTCCAGTCTTGCGAACGCGCGGCGTTTACATGGTGCTCGCCACATTCGCGTTCGGCGAAGTGGTTTCCGGCATATTGCTGCAGACCAGCGTCTTCGGCGGCGCCATGGGCATGGTGGTGCCTGATTATCTGCCAATTTCGGCGCTGATCGTCTCGGCGATCGCCGCGACCCTTCTGGTCTTTTTTGTCATGGCGACACGATTCGGCCTCGCGATCAGGGCGATTCACGATGATGACGCGGTCGCCACGGTCATGGGCGTCAACGTGCGCGGCGCGCAAGTGGCGGTCTTCACGTTTGGCGGCGCGCTCGCCGGTCTGTCCGGCGCGCTCTACGCGCATCATTTCAGCTTCATCGAGGCGCAGTACTTCGACTCTACGCTTTCTATCTTCGTGCTCCTTTTCGTCCTGATTGGCGGCACGCAAACGGCGTGGGGTCCGCTAGCGGGCAGTTTGTTTTTCACGATCGTTCCGGAAGCCATGCGCATTGGCGGATCATGGCGCTTCGTGGTGTTCGGCGCCGCGATTGTGTTGATGATGGCGGTTCGTCCCGAAGGCATGATCACGCGTTCACTCGTGGCCCGTCTCACGCCGCGTCTCGCGCGGCGAAGCCGACCGTCGGCCGCCGCGCCGGAGGAACGTCATGCCCGATAGTCCGATGCTGGAAGTGCGGGGACTTGGCAAACGCTTCGGCGGAGTGACAGTTATTCGTGATGTTGGCTTTTCGGTTCCGCGCGGTGGACGCACGGCGTTGATCGGACCAAACGGCGCCGGCAAGACAACGCTGTTCAATCTGATTTCCGGCGTCATATCGCTGAACGCCGGCTCCATCTGGCTGGATGGAAATCAGATTGACCGATTGCCGGCGCGGCGGCGCATTGGCGTCGGCCTGTCGCGCTCGTTCCAGAATATCCGGCTGATGCCACATCTTTCGGTCGTCGAGAATGTCATGCTCGGACAGCATTCGCGCATCGGCGGAGTCGGCGACCTGCTGACGCCGATCGGATGGATGCGCGGCGCCGCCGCCCGGCGCGAGGCCGTATCGCGACTGGAGGAGGCTGGCGTCAACGTCGATCCCAATGGCCCCGTGTCGGGGCTGCCCTATGGCACGCGCAAGCGCATCGAAGTCGTGCGCGCCCTGATGAGCGCGCCAAAGCTGCTGATGCTCGACGAGCCCGCGGCGGGCCTCAATCCGCGCGAGACCACGGAACTACTGACATTCCTGAGGAGCGCGACTTCCGGCGGCCTGACCCTGCTGGTGGTCGAGCACGACATGGGTTTTGTTCACCGATTGTGCGATCACACGGTGGTACTGAATTTTGGCAAGCTCATTTACGATGGCCCCACGCAGGGCGTGCAGAGCGATCCGGACGTGCGCGAAGCCTATCTCGGTACGCGCGCCGTACCCTCGGGAGGCGCGGGCCGTGCTGCTTGAAGTCGAAAATCTCGACGTCCGGTATGGACGCACGCACGCGGTCCAGTCTCTGACCTTCGGTGTCGAGCCCGACGAAATCGTCACTGTTCTCGGCAGTAATGGCGCCGGGAAAACGTCGCTCCTGCGCGCCCTGCAAGGCCTAACGCCAATCGCTGGCGGACGGGTGATCTTCGCGGGCGAGGATTTGACACGGCTCACACCTCCGCAGCGACTTAAGCGCCGGCTCGCGCTGGTACCGGAAGGGCGACAGATCGCCATCAGTCTTTCCGTTCACGAGAATCTTTTGATGGGAGCCTATTGCCGCGATGATGGCGACGTATCGCGTGACATCGACGCGATATACCAACGCTTTCCCAATCTGGGATCGCGGCGCGACATGTCGGCGTCCGTTCTTTCGGGAGGCGAACAGCAGATGTTGGCTATTGGTCGCGCGCTGTTGGCTCGACCGCGGTTGATGATGCTCGATGAACCCTCGCTCGGTCTGTCGCCCTTGCTGGTCGAGCGGCTGTTTGGCCTCATCGTCGATCTGCACCGGGATGGACTGGCGATTCTGCTGGTGGAGCAGAACACACGGATGGCTCTTGAGGTCGCCGCGCGCGGGATCGTCATGGAACTTGGCCGCGCGGTTCTGGAGGGACCCGCCGCCGGGCTACGCGATAACGAACGGCTCGCCGCGGCATATTTCGGCGATGCCCACACCTGACACCGACAAAAGGAGAAGCGCATGACCAAACCAATCGGCACCCCACTCAAGGCCGCGATCTGCGCGGTCGCTTTCCTGACCGCTTTCGCATCGTCGGCGCGGGCGCAGGACATCGTCATCGGTCTGAACATGGTGAAGTCGGGCGCGCTGAAAAATCTCGGGGAGGCGACGGAAACGTCCGTCAACATCGCGGTGGATGAAATCAACGCCAAGGGCGGCGTCAACGGACACAAGATCAAGATCATCACCTATGACACCGGAAGCGATCCAAAGCAGGCGGCGACCGCAACGCAGAAGTTCGCGCAGGATGACGGCGCGCTCGCCATCATCGGGCCGTTCTCGTCGGGCGAGGCGGCTGTTGCTTTCCCGGTGGGCGAACGACTGGGCATCGTGCAGATTCCCAACGCGGCCTCGGCCCCGGGGCTTACCGGCAATTTCAGTTACGCGTGGCGTCTGACCGCCGACGAAGGCACGCAGTTCACGCGACTTCTGAATACACTGAAGCGCAAGAATATTCCGATCGCCAAGGCGGAAATCATGTATCTGTCGGATGAGCGCGTCGCGAACATATCCGGCACGCAGTTCTATCCCGGCATTCTGAAGGCAGCCGGCGTGGAGGTGGGCGAACCCGTCGCCTTCCAGATGAAAAGCTTCGACGTCTCGCCGCAGGTCTCGCAGGTGCTCGAACGCAAGCCCGATGTCGTCGCGCTCGCCGCGACGCCCGATAGCGCCGGCAAGGTCATCAAGGAGTTGCGCCGGCAGGGGTTCAAGGGACGCGTGATTGGCTCGCAGATATTCGCCGATCCCAACGCGCTGGAACTCTTTGGGCGCGACGCCGACGGACTTTTGATTGTCGCAGGATTCTGGGCCGATCGTACCGACGCGTCGCGGGCCTTCGCCAAAAAGTACGCGGAGGAAAACGCCAAGCGTGGACTGACCTCGAAGAAATCGCCGCATCACACGGACGCCTGGGCCTATGATATCGTCTATCTGCTGAAGCAGGCGATGGAGAGGGCCAAGGTGACGGGAGATCCGGCCAAGCTCGCGGAGGAGAGAACCGCCATTCGTGACGCGCTCAAGGGCATCCGTTTCACTGGTATTACCGGCGACAATATCTGCTTCAACGCGGCGCGCGACGCCCGGCTGCCGGGCTTCATCATCGAGATCAATGATCTCAAATGGAACCTGTTCGATCAGCATCCCGCGGATGACTGCCCCGCGGGCTGACGGCGAATCCAATTGGTGAACCGGCGCGGGACTCGTCCCGCGCCCCCGACTTTGCTGTTTTCCGCGTCAAATATGGTTCGCGTGATTGACGAGATAGAACTCGGCGATC
>CAISJZ010000432.1 GCA_903885755.1 uncultured Hyphomicrobiales bacterium
CGACGCCATCGCCGACCGGCTCTACCGGCTGGCGATCATCGTCGCCGCGGTCGTCTCGGCGACCAAGGTGCTCGAGGCGATCATCGAGATCGTCGGCGCGGGTTTGCGCACGTCAATCGCCGCGCGCGGCGCCGGCGCGCTCATCGTCGCGCTGATCGTCGCCTTCAGCATGCGCGACATCGTGGCCCGCGACGATATCGAGGACGCCGAGGACTGCCTGCCGCCAAAAGTCCACGCGACGCCGAGCTGGCGCGGACCGCTGCGCATCGCGGTCTGGGCGGCGGTGGTGGTCGTGCTGTTCTCGACCCTCATCGGCTACAACGCCTTCGCGTCCTTTCTCGTCAATCAGGCGATCTGGGTCTGGTTCATCTGCGGCGTGCTCTTCCTGCTGACGGAACTGACAAACGAGACGATCGCCTCAAGCCTGCAACCGCAATCGCGCGTTGGCCGGGCGGTGATCAACAGCGTCGGCCTGACGCGGGAATCCCTCGACCAGATCGCCGTGCTGCTGTCGGGCGGACTGACGGTCGCCTTTATCATCGCCGCGGCGATGATGGCGCTCGCCCCGTGGGGCGTCGAATCCGACGACATGTTCGGCGGCGTCCGCGCGGCCTTCTTCGGCTTCAGGGTGGGCGAGGTCACGATCTCGCTGTCGAGCATCATCGTCTCGCTCATCCTGTTCGGCATCGCCTGGGGCATCGCGCGCGCCATCCATAACTGGCTTGAAACAAAGTTCCTGCCGCATACGCAGCTTGACGCGGGCCTGCGCAATTCCATCCGCACCAGCGTCGGCTATATCGGATTCGTGCTGGCGGCCTCGCTGGCGCTGGGCAACATGGGGCTGAGCTTCGACAAGCTGGCGATCGTCGCCGGCGCCCTGTCGGTCGGCATCGGTTTTGGCCTGCAGTCGGTCGTCAACAATTTCGTCTCCGGCCTGATCCTGCTATGGGAACGCGCGATCCGCGTTGGCGACTGGGTGGTGGTCGGCGACGAGCAGGGGTTCGTCCGCCGCATCAATGTCCGCTCCACCGAGATCGAGACCTTCGATCGCGCGATGATGATCGTGCCGAACTCAAATCTCGTGTCGGGCGTCGTCAAGAACTGGGTGCGCAATGATCGCGTCGGGCGCATCAAGAACCCCGTCACGGTTTCCGTCGACACCAATCCCGAACTCGTGCGCGAGGCGCTGCTCGCCTGCGCGAGCGAACACGATCAGGTGCAGAAATATCCGGCGCCCATCGTGCTGTTCACGGCGATGGAGAGCGCGCTGAAATTCGAACTGGTCTGCTTTGTCCCCGACGTCGAGACGTCGGGCCGCATCAAGAGCGATCTGAATTTCGCGATCTACAAACGCCTGCGCGAGGCGGGCGTGGCGCCGTTCAAGGCGCCGCCGGCCGCCACGGTGCCTATCACGCTGACCGATCTCGACCGGCTTGAAAAGCTGCTCTCTCCCCGCGCCGCGCCCGGCGCTTCGGCTGGCGATTAACGCCGGCTTAACCACGAATGACCAACATGCGCCTCACCGTGACCTGCATCTCCTTCCTCACCGCGCTCAGCCTGTCGCTCGGCGGCTGCTCCAGCGCCGTGCCGACGCCTACGAGCGCGACCCCGACCTTCTACCAGTCGCTGACAAGCGATAGCGCCTCGGTCGATCCGGTCGCCGCGCGCGACATGATCTCGGTCTATCGTCGCAACAATGGATTGCCGACGCTCACCATCGACCCCGCCCTGCAGGCCGAGGCGCGCGCGCAGGTCGACGCCATGGCGCGCGCCAACGAGGTCAGCCACACGCTGCGCGGCTCGCTGGCCTCGCGCGTGTCGCGCGCCACGGCGGTGGAGAATGTCTCGGCGGGCTACCACACGCTCGCCGAGGCTTTTTCAGGCTGGCGCGAGTCAAAACCACACAACGCGAACATGCTGAATCCACAAGCCCGCCGCATGGGCATCGCCACGGCCTATGTCGCCGGCAGCAAATACAAGGTGTTCTGGGCGCTGGTGATGACGGATTGAGGGGACGGCTCACCTCCAACGTTCGACGTTGTCGACATCCGAGCTTTTCGTGAGGGCGCGGGGCGCCCGAGGCGCTTGGCGGCGACGCTTGACGTTGTTCGCGATGCGCGCTCAAGCGGACGCCGATGCCGCCAAAAGCGAAGGGGCTTGGATGACCGCGTTGCGCCAAGGGCCGACAAGCCGCAAATTTGCACAATACCGATAAACCAGCATCTGCTCAGACGCAGGCATTTCGCTTAAACTCCGGGAAGAGCATTGAGAATCGAAAGCGATTCCCCGCGTACAAATCTGGCCCCAACTCAGGCTTTAAGCGCTTGCATGAGGGCCCGGAGGTCCTTCACGTTCTCAAGCCCGTTCACCATCGACAGCACGCGCTTCGCACCGTCGTTGCCCAGCACCGGCGTGGCAAACGCGAAGAATTTGCGCTCCAGCGAGGCGCGCGACAGCGGTCGTTCGGGGTCGCCTTCGGGCACTTCCACTGTCTCTCGTAGCGACGTGCCATCTGCGAACATTAGCTCGACGCTGGCCCCGCGGCCCTTCGGGAGCTTCGCCATCAGCGTCTGCGACGGCGCGACCTTCGTGCGCTGCACCAGTTCCATGACATCGCGGTCGCGCCAGCGGTCCTTCTCGAATTGCGCCACCGTCACGTCCCCGTCGAGCAGCGCCATGGCGAGGCAGACGGGCAAGCTGTGATCGGCGGTGCCTTTCGTCGTTGGATTGAATTTCGGCGCATCCGCGACGCGCTCGATGATGCCCGGATAGGTTTGCACCACGATCTCGCGGATATCAGACACCCGTCCCTTAATCCGATCGGACAGCAGAGTCCCCGCCTCGGCGGGTGCTGCAAGTTCGATCTGGATCGGGAACCGCTTGAACGACACACGCGGTAGCCGCGGACGCTCGGGCGCGAGATCGACCGGAAGCCCCGACTTGGCAGGCTTCATCTTGGCCACGACCCATTCCAACGTGTCCCGCGGGCCAGTGAACCCCTGCGCCGCCAGCCGTGTCGCAAATATCCCATCCGTCGCGGTGCCGGCCAGGCCCATGGCCTTCATCATACTGATGGCGCCACAGTTGATCACGAACGACGTATAGCCGCGCGCGGCGGAGATTCCCACGGCTTGGGCAATGGCCTCGCGCTTCAGCCCCCACAGTCGTCCCGCCATCAGCGGGATCGAATAGGCGGCCGCGCATAGCGGGTGAAAGCCGCGTTCGATAAACGACACGGCATCGTTGATGCGGGACGAAGCCTCGTAGCCGATGACGAGCGCCTCGATCAGTTCACGTCCGCCGCGCGCGCCGTCCTCGCAGATGGCCAGCGCCGTCGGCACGATTTCGCTCGGGTGCAGCGGCTCGGTTCCGAGATAAGTGTCGTTAAGGTCAAGCGAGCGGAGCAGCACGCCGTTGACGAAGGCCGCGCCCTCAATGGTGGCGGGCCGCCGTTGCCCGATGATGGAGGCGGCATTACCTTCGCCGAACGTTGCGCGGATGGTCTTGTCGGCGATGACGGCGGCCTCCGAGCCCACGGCGCCGAGCGCGCATCCCAGCGTGTCAAGAAGCGCGCGCTTCGCGGCCTCAACGACCTCCGGGGCGAGCATGTCGTAGCGCACGGCGAGGGCAAAATCGGCGAGGCGCAGTTCCAAGCTGCTCGGCGGTTCGCCCTCGGCGAAGGCGACGCCGGACCACGGCGGCAGGATGCTCGCGATGCCGGCGGCTGAGACGGTCGATCCGATGCCGGACAAAAAACCGCGACGCTGCATCGCCATTCTCCAAATAGGCGGCCCATCCAGTCACGTTGCATTATTCTGATGTTCACCGGACGATGGCGCCTATGATGCCTAAGCTGACCGAATTGGACGGTTTCCGCAAGTTGCGGGATGGGCTTCCGGCAATTGTAAATGGCCACGCGCCCGCGAATTGACTTGCATCCGGCGAATTGCGCTTCTGATTCAAAGCTGCGTCGCCGATACTCAATCCTCTTCTCGCGGGATTGCGAGACGCCAGCGGTGCCTTTTCGACGCGCAGAAGCGCGACGTGCTTCCGGTTTGGGTCAATCGCGTTGTTTCCGATGCGACATCGCGTTCGACCGCAATCGTCGGAAAAGCGGACATCGCCGCGCGTCGCGTCACGCGCGACACAACGCGAACAGCCATGGTCGCGCCGCTAAATCGCCGAGCGGACTCGCGCCGTGTTAAAGGCCATGACGAGGGACTGGCGCCTCACGCCGCCCGCAACTGCCCCGGCCGCTTGTGTCCACTCACGAGCCACTGCTCGAGGAAAGCGTCGATCCAGCGGCCGATGGCGCCATCGAAGCGGAACCAGTCTTCCCTATGGGTGTGGCCGGGCTGGGCGCCCGGCGCGTCCATGCGGTCGGCGGCCTTTGTCGTCCATCGGCAGATCATGGCGAAGGTGACTTCGGGGTGGAACTGCAGGGCGTAGGCGGCATCGCCATAACGCATCGCCTGAGTGCGGAAGTCGCTTCCCTCGGCCAGCAGGGTCGCCTCGCGCGGCAGATCAAAGCCCTCGCGGTGCCATTGATAGACCTGCTCGGGAAAAGGCGTCGCGCAGATGGCGCGGCCAGCCTCGGTCGCCCGCACGGGGTAATAGCCGATCTCGGCGCGGCCCTGCGGGTCGCAATAGACGCGCTCGCCGAGGTGGCGGGCGAGCATCTGCGCGCCAAGGCAGACGCCGAGAAAGGGCTTGCCCTCGCGCAGGGGCGTGGCGATCCAGTCGACTTCCCGCCTGACGTACTCGTCACAATCATTGGCGCTCATCGGGCCGCCGAAAATGATGGCGCCGGCGTGGTCATGCATCGTCTTGGGAAGCGGGTCGCCGAAACGCGGGCGTCGGATGTCAAGCCGGTGGCCGCGATGCTCCAGCAGCCGACCGATGCGCCCGGCGGTCGAGTGTTCCTGATGAAGCACGACGAGAACGGGCTGCTTTCGGGCCTTGCGGGCGTCGTGTTCAATCATTGCGCATTCGCTTCGCTGCGGGAGGCGGTGTCAACGGATTGTCATGAAGCATTAAACATGCCGATTGACAAAGTGTTAACTCCGCCGCCGCATCTGCATCGCCTGGATCAGTGGCAGCAGCGCCAGGTTGGGGACGAAGGGCAGAATGGCCACGGCGAACTTGTTCATCAGGCCGGGAACCACGCGCCGCCGCCCCGCCATGACGCCGCGATAGCCATCCTCGGCCACCGCCATCGCCGACATCGAGGGGACGGCGGCGGCCATTTTCGGGTCCATGCCGGCGCGGGCCTGAAAGTCCGTCGCGGTAAAGCCCGGACACAGGCAGGTCACGGTGACGCCCGAGCCGCGCAACTCCTGGCCTAGCGCGTCGCTGAACGACACGACAAAAGCCTTGGTTGCATAATAAACCGCCATGCCTGGCCCCGGCAGAAAGCCGGCGACGGATGCCACGTTGAGGATTTTGCCGCGCACGGCGACGATGCCAGGGGCAAGGCGCAGCGTCAGGTCGGTCAGACTTCGCACGTTGAGATCGACGATCCCGGTCTGCCCGGCCCGGTCAAGCTCGAGCGCGGCCCCGTTGAGGCCATAGCCGGCATTGTTGACGAGGATTTCGACGCTCGCGCCCGCCATCGCCAGGTCGGAGACCAGATCCTCGCTCGACATCGGGCTGGCGAGGTCGTGGACGAAGACCAGCGGGCGTGGGCGGCCCGTCGCCTCGATTTCGGCGGCGAGCGCGTTCAGCCGGTCGCGGCTTCGCGCGACCAGCGCGAGGTCATGCCCGTTGCGGGCGAATATCCGCGCGAGGTCGGCGCCAATGCCGCCCGAGGCGCCCGTGATCAGCGTGACGCGACGAGAACCTGTTTCAGCGGTCATGGGTTTCCTCTTCCCGCCGCGAGGCGGCGGACGGTGGCGACGTCGCTGGCCGGGACCTCCAGCAATTCGGCGACGCGGGCGACGATGTCGCCCTCGAATTCATGCAGGACGCCATCGGCATAGGCGATTTCCCACAGCATTTCGATGACCCGCAGCCGCCCGTCGGCGTCGAGCGCTCGTTTCAGCGTGGCGGCGAAGTCGTAGAAATCGATCGCCTCCCGGTCGCTTTTCCTCCCCGCGTCGATGAGGCGGCGGGTCGCGTCGGCGTCGAGGCTGAACTCGGCGGACAGGACGCCCTGCAGCCGCGTCCGCTCGGATGGGGTCGTCACGCCGTCGGCGTCGGCGACATGGGCCATGAGCGCGGCGACCGCCAGCCGGAAGTCGCCATCGGCGAATTCCCGCTCGTCGCCCCCGCGGGCGAGGCCCGACATGAAGTCCCGAATAGATTCAAACATGGCGTCTTCCCGGTCGGCGTGGCCTCTGCAATGCGTTCCAGGCAGGGCGAACCCGCAAACGAAGTATGAACGCCCCTACCTTAAGGGAAACCATTCATTAACCAAGGGATGAAATAAGGGTTCCGTTAACCAAGTTTCTTTATCTCCGGCGGCGCTACCAGCAAAACATGCGGCCCGTTCCCAATGCGCGCGAAGAAAGCGCGGTCCAGACCGCCGCGAATTGTCGCGGCAGGACCGCGGGCGGACGGCTGGGCAAAGCAGCGCTTGTGCTGCTGACGCTGACGATGGCGGGATGCGCGGCGTCGCGCATTCCCCGCAACGAGGAGCGGGCGCTCTTCAACCCGGAAAAGGCGACGAACGCTGAATCCTACGCCGGACAGAAGGGCGGACTGGCGCCAGCCGAGCCCGACAGCGGGCTCTGCGCCGCGCCTGGCGCCTCGAACTTCATCCTCCCCGGCCCGCCGCGCGGCGCCGGGCACTCGCCGCTCGCCGGCAAGGCCATGCGTTATTCCACCGGCGACCGATTCAACATCACCGTGCCGGGCATGGACGATTTCACCGGCGATTACGCGATCAACGCCGATGGCCGCGTCATCCTGCCCTTCGCCGGGGAGGTTCCCGCCAAGGGGCTGACCAACGCCGAATTGCAGCGGCGCATCGAGGCGGCCTTCATCAAGGCCGGCGTCTTCAAGGCCGACGGGTTGAAGATCAGCGTGCGCCCGATGCAATACGCGCCCATCAACATTTACGTGCAGGGCGCGGTGTTCGAGCCCGGCCGCATGGTCATCAACAATCTCAAGGACTCTGACAAGACCGAGAAATACATGACCAAGTTCGGCGATTCGCCGATGGACCGATTCGTTCCCTCGGCCATGCACGCGGCCGGCGGCGTGCGCCCGGACGCGGATGTCTCGCACATCAAGCTGGTGCGCGATGGTCAGGAATTCGTGCTGAACTGGCGCGGCGCCTTCACCGGCGACACGGTCGACGACGTGGCGCTGGTGGAAGGCGACAAGCTCTACGTGCCCGAGGCGCCCTGCTTCCAGTCCGGATTGATCCGCCCATCGGAAATCACAACGCCGGGCATTCACGTGTATATCTCGAACCTGACGCAGCCCGCCCTCAACAACGCGGGGTCCGCGATCACCAAGGACAGCGTCGCGTTGCCCTACGGCACGCGCTTCCTGCAGGCGCTCGTCAACGCCAACTGCGTCGGCGGCGCCCATACCAGCAACGCCGGCCGCAACGCGGTGCTGATCAGCAAGAATCCCAAGACCTTGCGCACCGAGGTCATCCAGCGCTCCATCGAGGAACTGGTGCGCAGCCCGGATCGTGACGCGCTCAACCCGCACCTGATGCCCGAGGACGCGGTCGCCTGTTACGACGCCTCCGGCATCGAGGCGCGCGAAGCCATCACCACCTTCGGCGCGCTGTTCGGCGGGGCCAGCCAGGCCAAGAACCTGCGCGGCTGGTAGGCGCCGACTCGCCAAGGCCGGACGCCCGTTCTATTGTCGCGGCATGAGCCTCGACACCGACGCCGACACCGAGCCAGACGCGGCGAAACTCGCCAGCCTTTTGCGCTGGTACGCCGAGATGGGCGTCGACTGCGCCGTCAGCGAAGAGCCGCACGATCGCTTCGCCGAGAGCGCCGCCGCCGTCAAAACCGTGGCCGTAAAGCAGGCGCCACCGGAGCCCGCCGCCATGCCGGCCAGCGCGCCGCGCGCCGCGCCGCCGCGTCAGGCGACGCCCATGGAGAGCGCGGCGCTGGCCGCCGGCGCCCGCACGCTCGACGAATTGCGCGCCGCGCTGGAGGGTTTCGAGGGCTGTTCGCTCAAGCGCACCGCCAGCCGGCTCGTCTTCGAGGATGGCGCGCGCGGCGCGCGGATCATGCTGGTCGGCGAGGCGCCGGGCGGCGACGAGGACAAGCAGGGCAAGCCCTTTGTCGGGCGCGCCGGGCAATTGCTCGACCGGATGCTCGCCGCCATCGGGCTTGATCGCCAGCACGTCTATATCGCCAATGTCGTGCCCTGGCGGCCGCCCGGCAATCGCGCGCCGACATTGCAGGAAACGGCGATCTGCCTGCCCTTCATCCATCGCCAGATCGCCCTGTCGAACCCCGATATTCTGGTCTGCCTCGGCGCCTCGGCGACGCAGACCCTTCTGGGCGTGAAGGAAGGCATCACCCGCGCGCGCGGCCGCTGGTACGATTTTTCGGTCGAGGGCGAGAACGGCCCCAAAACCATTCGCGCGCTGGCGACGCTGCACCCCGCCTATTTGCTGCGAACCCCCATCGCCAAGCGCAACGCCTGGGCCGACATGCGCGCGTTGAAGAAGGCGGTGGAGGGGACGTGAGGGGCGGGCAGAGTCGCCTAATGGGAATTATGGAACCGAAATTCTATTCTTTTCTAATCGTGGTTGTCGCCTATGCGCGTGGTATGTTCAAATGGCGCGATCGCGGCGCGAATAGTATCATATTTTTCTTGAACACCAGAAGATTAGCCTTGCTAGGTCCCGTTGACAAAGTGATTGACGCTGGAATCGCTGCTTGATTCAAGGCTGCCTCTTGGAGGGAGGCGGATTTGATTCGTGGATCGATGTC
>CAISJZ010000433.1 GCA_903885755.1 uncultured Hyphomicrobiales bacterium
CTTCGGCGCGATCTTCCTGAAATCCGGCTGGCGCATCGGCGCGACCCGCATCGCCTATCGCGTCTGGCAGGTCTATTGGGGCCACGTCGGCGTGTTCATCGTCATTGTCGCCGCGCTCGGCTGGATCGACGCGGAGCGCGGTTCGCAATATCTGCGGCTGGGCTTGAACCTCGCGCCGTTCCTCGACGATCCCGCCCACAAGCTCGCGGGTTATCTCACGCTGACCTACGTGCCGAATTTCTTCGACATCCTGCCCATGTATCTCGTCATCCTGGCGATGGTCCCGGTCATGATGGCGATCGCCACGCGCTCGCTGAAGGCGGCGATCATTGTCAGCCTCGCGTTGTGGTTGATCGCCAATCTGCGATTGATCGAACCCTCGGCGGAACCATGGTCGGACCGTTCCTGGTTCTTCAATCCCTTTGCGTGGCAACTCGTGTTTTTCACCGGCTTCGGCTTTGGCATGCGTTGGCTGCCAGCGCCGCCGCGCGACCGGCGGCTTGTTATCGCCTCCATCGCCATCATCGCGCTTGCCGCGCCCTTCTCCTGCCATTGGGGTTTTCGCTGCTATGCGCTCTGGGGTTATTCGCCCTGGCTCGCCGACGCGCACGAGGCGATCCTGTTCGACTTCCTCGACAAGACGCACCTTGGCGCTTTTCGCTACGTACATTTCCTAGCGGTGGCCTATCTCGCCTTCCTACTGGCCGGTGAAGGCGGCCGCGCCCTGCGCGGCTGGTTTGTCGAGGCAATGATGCGGGTGGGGCGACAGACGCTGGCGGTCTTCCTGTCCGGTCTCGTGCTGGCGCAACTGTTGGGTGTGGCGCTCGATATCTTCGGCGATGGCGTATTGATGCAGATCGCCGTCAATGTCGGCGGATGTCTTGCGCTCTACATTGTCGCGATCACGGTCGATTATTTCAAGAACGCGGGCAAGCGATCGGGGCCGCCAAAAGCGCGCAAGGCGATCATCGCCGCGAATGATGTCGATGGCTCGATTGTCGCCAGCGCCGATCGCGGCGAACAGTCGGCGCAAGCGCTGTAGGCTAAATCGTTACCGCAGATCGACGACGATCTTCCCGACATGCGCGTTGTCGCGCATGCAGGCGAAGGCCTCACGCGCCAGCGCCAGCGGGAAGCGATGCGAAATCACGGGATCGATTCCGTGCCGGTCAATGCCGCGCAGCATGGCCTCGAACCCCTCGCGATGGCCGCAGGTGACGCCTTGCAGTCGCACCTGCCGCATCACCGCCAGCGGCAGGGTGATCGACGCCTTCGCGCCGCCAAGCACGCCGATGAGCGCGATGGTCCCGCCGGGCCTGATCATGCGCAGGGAGGCTTCCAGGGTATCGCCGCCGCCGACATCGACGATGAGATCAATCGGCCCGCCCGCGCCATCGCGCGCGGCGCGCGCCCAGTCCGGATTGGTCCGGTAATTCACCACGAGATCGGCGCCAAGACGAAGCAGCGTTCGCGCCTTGTCGTCCGACGATGTCGTCGCGATGACGCGCGCGCCCATCATGCGCGCGAATTGCAGCGCGAACAGCGACACGCCGCCGGTGCCTTGCGTCACGACAACGGAGCCCGGTTTCAATCCACCGAGATCGACCACCGCCGACCACGCGGTCAGGCCGGCGCAGGGCAAGGTGGCCGCGGCTTCGGTTGACAGCGTCTCGGGAATTTTCGCCAGCGCGCTTTCCGGCACGATCAGGGTCTGTTGCAGCGTGCCGTCGCCGCCCGGCCCGCCGAGCGCGGTCGCGAGCTTGGCGCTGTCGGGCTCGCCCGACAGCCAGCCGGTGAAGAAATGCAGCACCGCGCGATCGCCGACGCGCAGGCGCTCGCAGCCTGGCCCCACGGCCTCGACGATCCCCGCGCCATCCGAACAAGGCACGATCGGCAACATTTGCCGCGGATTGTAAACGCCCTCGACCAGCAACAGATCGCGCCGGTTGAGACTGGCGAATTCGACGCGCAGCCGCGCCTCGCCCGGGCCGGGATCGCGCACGGGCCGCTCTTGCAGGTCGAGACGATCAATCCCGAAACCGCCGGTCAGTTCCATCGCCAAATTGGTCATGGCCGTCTCCGTCGTGCTCGTTCAGACGCCCGCGAATGTTTCGCCGCGCTCGGCGAGGCGCACGAGCAGCGGCGCGGGCGTCCAGCCGAAACCATCGCGCGCCTCCATGTGTCGTACTTCGTCGAGAATGGCGGCAAGCCCGCGCCGGTCCGCCCAGAACATCGGGCCGCCGAGCCAGCGCGGCCAGCCATAGCCATTGATATAGACCAGATCGATATCGCTGGCGCGCAGCGCCATGCCCTCTTCGAGAATCCGCGCGCCTTCGTTGGCCATGGCCGCGATGACACGCAAACGGATTTCGTCGCGTGAAATCGATCGTCGCGTCAGTCCGCTGGCGCGCGAGACCGCTTCGATGATCTCCAGAACGGCGGGATCGTCGATCCGTTTGCGGCCGTCGTAGCGATACCAGCCGGCGCCCGTCTTCTGGCCAAGGCGTCCGCGCTCGCACAGCATGTCGGGAATGGTTACATATCGCTCGCGCGGATCGCGCGTCGCCGCCAGACGCTTGCGCCGCGCCCATGAAATATCGAGGCCGGAGAGATCGGCGACTGCGAAGGGACCCATGGGCAGTCCAAGGCTTTCCATGGCCTCGTCGATCTCGCGCGGCGTCGCGCCTTCTTCCAGCATGTATTCACATTGCTTGCGATAGGTCGCGAGAATGCGGTTACCGATGAAGCCCTCGCAGGCGCCCGCGATGACAGGCATTTTCCTGATCTTGCGGCCCACGGCGACCGCGGTCGCCAGCACCTCGGACGAGGTGTCGTTGGCGCGCACCACCTCCAGCAGTCGCATGACGTTGGCGGGCGAGAAGAAATGCATGCCGACCACGCGAAGGGGATTTTTCGCCGCGCTGGCGATGGCGTTGGGGTCGAGATAGCTTGTGTTGGTCGCAAGGATACAATCTTCACGCACGACCCTCGACAGATCGCGAAACAAAGTCTGCTTCACGTCGAGATCGTCGAACACCGCCTCTATGACAAGATCGCACGGCGCGAAGGCCACGAGATCATGGGCGAAAGTCATCCTCGCGATCCGCGATTGCTTGCCCGCCTCGTCGATGCGGCCCGAGGCGACATTGCGATCGTAAAGAGCGGAGACGCGCGCGCGGCCGGCGGTGGCGCCCGCCTCGTCACGCTCGACGACGATCACGGAATAACCAGCGTCGGCGAACGCGACGGCGAGGCCCGACCCCATCGTGCCGGCGCCCGCGACGCCGATGGTCTCGACCTTGCGCGGCGCGACGCCCTCGATCAGGGGAATTTTCGCCGCGTCGCGCTCGGCGAAGAAAACGTGGCGCAATGCAAAGGCCTGCTCGGAATAAATGAGGCTGTATGACGCCTCGCGTTCGCGCGCCTGCGCATCGGCGAAGGCCGATGTCAGATTGTCAAAGGCGACCCACGCGGCGATCCCGGGCGAAATCTGGCCGCGCGCCTTCTTCTCGATTGTCGCGATCATCTCGCGGGCGCGGGCTTCGTCGTAGGGCAGCGTCGGCAAGGCCGACAGGCGCCGCAAGGGCTTGCCGACGAGATCGCGCGCCTTCGCGACGGCGGCCTCGATGACATCGCCC
>CAISJZ010000434.1 GCA_903885755.1 uncultured Hyphomicrobiales bacterium
CATCGTCGCGGGACTGAGCGCGGCGCTTGAAAAAATCGCCGCATCGCCCGAGATGATCGAAGCGCAGGCAAAGTTTGGCAATGAAACGACGTTCATGCCGCAGGCCGACTTCGCCACGCGGGTGAAGGCGGATATCGCGAAATGGGCGCCCATCGTCAAATCCTCCGGATTCGAACCGGAGGATTGAGGCGCCGACAATTCCGCTTGCCGCTATGCCGGGGCCTCCGTAAACCTTGGCGCTGGAGAGATTCATGACCAAACAAAACATCACCGCCGCCCTGCTCGTCATCGGCGACGAAATCCTGTCCGGGCGCACCAAGGACAAGAACATTGGCTACACCGCCGAATATCTCACGAATATCGGCATCGACCTCAAGGAGGTCCGCGTCGTGCCCGACGAGGAAGGCGAGATCGTCGCCGCGGTCAACGCGCTGCGCAAGCGCTACACCTATCTCTTCACCACGGGCGGCATCGGCCCGACCCATGACGACATCACCGCCGACTGCGTGGCCAAGGCGCTCGGCGTCGAGCTTTACGAGGATCAGCGCATCATCGATCTCATGCTGCAACGACTGAAGCCAGAAGACATGAACGAAGCGCGCCGCCGCATGGCGCGCATCCCCGTCGGCGCCGAGCACGTGACGAACACGGTGTCCAAGGTGCCGGGCTTTCGCATCGAGAACGTCATCGTGATGGCCGGCGTTCCCGCGATCATGCAGGCCATGCTCGACGATGTCGCGCCGAGACTGACCACTGGCGCGCGCATGATGTCGCAAACCATCGACGCCATGGGAATCCCCGAGGGAACCTACGCCGCCAGCCTCGGCGAGATCGCCAAAGCGCATCCCGGCGTCATCATCGGTTCCTATCCGCAGTTCGGCGAGGGACGCTTCAAGAACCAGATCGTCGTGCGCTCGAAGGACGCCGGCACGCTCGCGGCCGCGGCGGGGGCGGTGGCGGAGATGTTGAAGGGGTTGGGAGGAAATAGCGGATAAGGCGGCCAATCCGCCCACCGCGCCGCGCCAAGCCAATTCAGAAAGCCTTGGCGATGCCAGCCTGCTTCAGGACTTCGTTCGCCATGTGCCGCGATTTTGTCGTGCGCGGAATGGTGATGTGCTTTCCGGAAATGGGGCTGAACCAGATTTCGTGGCTGCCCTTGCCAACGCGCACGAAGGTGCAACCGCTGTCGCCAAGAATTATGACGATGTCGCGATAGAAATTCGCCATCAGGATGCGCGCGCGACGTCCAGATGGGATTCCGCCTTGAACGTCAGCGACAATCCGTCCGCCGATTGTCCGTTCAGCGGCATGAGATCAGGCAAGATCAGTCGGACCTCTTCCATCATACCGGCCCAGGTTTCGGCCTCGACGCACAGACCGGAGACGTCCGCGCTCGTCGCCAGCCAGACCTTGGCCTCGTCGTCCCAGGATGCATCGATTTGAAGATTGCGTTTCATGGGGCCAGCTTATGGCGCGCGGCTTGACTGTCAACAGCTAGCGCTGCGCCAGCCGTCCCGTCGAGACCAGCCAGCGCTGAAAATTCAGCACCGCAGCGCGGTTGTCGCAGGTGGCGTAAAGACCGTTGCAGGTCTCCAGCAATTGCGCGCGCCGTTTGAATACTTCATCAAGCGGCAGGCCGGCGGCCTCGGCGATGACCGTCGGCAGGTTCGCGGCTTCCACCAGCGACATGCTCGACGCCGACCATGATGGCGTAAATCCCTGCGCCGCGATGGCGTAATAGGTCTCGAAGGCCTTTGAACGCGGATCGAGCTGCCACGAGCGACCCTCGTCGGCGATGGCCCGGTTGTCCTCCAGCGGCACCTTGGCTAGCGCCGGCTGGTGGTCGCCATAATCGACATAGAGAATTTTCCGGCCTGGCAGATCATGCGCGAGCTTCGCGCGGAACGCGTCGCGGTCACGCCGCGCCACCACGAGGCGCCAGAGGTACTCGTCGAATTCGGAATCCTTGTTCCAGCGCGTCGTCTCGCCGGGCCGCAGGGCCTCGGGCGCGAAACGGAAATCCCACGGCGAATGGGTAGACATGGTCTGCGTGGCCACGAAGCGTGGCCGGCGAACGCCGTCCTTCGCGGGCGCTTCAAGCACCTTGGCGATCTCGCCGAGATAGAAGGCGTCGCGCTGGCGCTGGTCCGGCGCGTGATGCACCGACGTGTCGATCACATGATCGAAGCCGATGGCCTCGTAGAAACGCCCGACGCCGGCGAAGCCCGCCGAGGCGGGATAGACGATGCTGGTCTCATAGCCGCAAGCCTTGAGATATTGCGGCAGGGAGTGGTGCAGCCGTCCGGTCATGAAATTGGCGGCGAAATTGCGCAGGTTGCCGAACGAGCGCGTCGACAGGCCGGTGAGCACGGAAAAATCCGTCAGCCACGTGCCGCCGCCAAAGGTCTCGACGCGAAAGGGATGCACGCGGCCATCCATCGACGCGAAGAAGGGCTTGAGCTCCTCGGGGTAAACAAGCTGGTCGTAGACGCCCGGCGGCATGGAGGATTCATCCAGCACCAGCACGATGTCGGGCGGGGTTGTCCCCGGCCTGCATTCGATCGGCGGCGCCAGCGTTGCCGTCGGCGCCGGGCCGGGGCCGGTCTCGATGACGCCGTTAAAACGGACGAGTTGCGGCAGGTCCCCCAGCGAGGACAGGAAGGACGAGAAGGTGAAGTGGCTCTCGTTGAAAAAATCCGCGTTGCGGGTCAGCAGCGGCGTCAGGCTGACGCCCATGAGGGCGCTCGCGCCAACAAGCGCGCCGGAACGCCCGCGCCAGCCCAGCCGCGTCGGCGCCTCCATGCGCCAGGCCAGGACCATGGCGGCGACGACAGCCAGCGCGAGGCCGCCCAGCTCCAGCGCCTGATCCTTGTAGGCGGACAGGAAGAATTCAATGGGCGCGGCTGAAAGCCCATAGAAAATAACGTCATAGACGTGGAGCTTCATCGCCACGAGGGCGAATTTGGCGGAGGCCGCGATGTCGACCGCCAGAAACAGGCAGACCGCCATCAGGGTCGCGAAACGCCAGCGCCGCGTCAGGGAAAATCCGATGATCGACAGCAGAGCGAAGACACCCGCGACGGGAAAGAACAGGCTGGTGTCGGGCTCGGTCCGCCAGAGAAAATAGGTCCAGCCGGCCAGACCAAGGGCGATCACGGCGGCGGTCGGCGATATGCGGGACGAGGAGGCGAACAGTCTGGTGCGCGCGCGGGCGGCGAAATCGGACAAAACGCATGAACCTTTTATGACGTTGGCGCGACATAACCATGAATGCCGTCCCCCTACAATATCGTTACCCCGCGCCGGCCTGCTTCCAGAAGCCGCGGGAGGCTGGTATGAGGCCCTGACAACAGGGCGAGGGCGACATGAACGATCGGGCGGCGAAGGCGTTTCCAGTGTCCTGGGACCAGTTTCATCGGGATTCCCGCGCGCTGGCGTGGCGGCTGGCGGCGGAAGGGCCCTTCGCGGCGGTCATCAGCATCACCCGCGGCGGCCTCGTGCCGGCGGCGATCGTGGCTCGCGAACTTGAAATCCGCGTCATCGAAACGATTTCCATCGCCAGTTACAATCATCAGTCGCAGGGCGGGCTGCAGGTGCTCAAAAGCATCTCGCCGGAGATTTTCAAGGCGGGCGAGACCGGCAAGCTGCTGGTCATCGACGATCTCGTCGATACCGGGGCGACGATGAAACTGGTGCGCGAGTTGCTGCCGAAGGCGCAGGTGGCGACCGTTTACGCCAAGCCGCTCGGGCGCCCGCTGGTCGACACGTTCATCACCGAGGTGTCACAGGACACCTGGATCTATTTCCCGTGGGATCTTGAACTGTCCTACGCCAAGCCAATCGCCGGCGGGATTTAGGGCGCGTGGTGGCTCGCCCCGCACCGACCA
Organism: uncultured Hyphomicrobiales bacterium; assembly: GCA_903885755.1. GTDB lineage: Bacteria > Pseudomonadota > Alphaproteobacteria > Rhizobiales > Beijerinckiaceae > Terripilifer. The sequence goes on from CAISJZ010000434.1 coordinate 3,888, forward strand.
TCATCAGCCGCCCCGCGCCGGGCGCGGCGGTGGGCGTCACCGAGGCAGTCATTCATCGCGTCGTCCACGCCTTCTACGGCCGCATCCGTGCAGACGCCGCGCTCGGTCCGATCTTCTCGTCGAAGATCGGCGAATGGGACCCACATCTGCAAAAGATGTGCGACTTCTGGTCATCGATGCTGCTGATGACAAAACGCTACGACGGTAGGCCCGTGCCCGTGCATGTGGCGATCGAGGGCCTCGACCACCCGCATTTTGCCCGCTGGCTCGATCTGTTTGCCGAGACCGCGCGCGAGCAATGCCCCGCCGCCATGGCCGACCTTTTCATCGACCGCGCCGAACGCGTGGCGCAATCGCTGCAACTCTCGCTCGATTTCCATAGCGGGATATTGCCGCCGCTCAAGGCGCCGATCCGCGCGAGGTGAAGGCGCGTGGGTTCGCGATGGGCCCTCGCGTCAGGTTCAGATCGCGCCGGCGCTCGCGACGCCGTTCAATTCCTCAATGGCGTCGTCCGGCAAAACCAGTTCGCCAGCAGCGAGATTCTCGCGCAAATGCTTGACGGAGGAGGTTCCGGGAATCAGCAAAATGTTAGGCGAGCGGCGCAACAGCCAGGCCAGCGCGACCTGCATGGGCGTCGCGCCAAGGCGCGCGGCGACCGATGAAAGCGTCGATGACTGAAGCGGGGTAAATCCGCCGAGCGGAAAATACGGCACGTAGGCAATGCCGTCACGGGCGAGAGCGTCAATGAGTTCGTCATCGTCGCGATGCGCGAGATTGTATTGATTCTGAACGCAAACAATCTCGCAAATTCTCCGCCCTTCGGCGATCTGCGTCGGCGTGACGTGGCTCAATCCGATGTGGCGCACGAGTCCCTTTCGCTGGAGATCGGCGAGCGCCGTCAACGGAGCCTCGATCGATCCCTCCGCCGGATGATGCGGGTCGAACATGCAGCGGAGATTGACCACGTTCAGTGTGTCGAGTCCGAGGTTGCGCAGATTATCGTGAACCGCTTTCGTCAGCTTCGCTGGCGAGAATGCGGGATTCCACGACCCGTCCGCGCCACGCGTCGCGCCAATCTTTGTGACAATGACCAGATCGTCGCGATGGGGATGCAGCGCCTCCCGAATGATCTGGTTCGTGACGTGAGGGCCATAGAAATCACTTGTGTCGATGTGATCGACCTCGCTTGCCGCGGCCTCCCGCAAAACCGCAAGCGCGGCGGCGTGGTCTTTGGGCGGGCCGAACACCCCGGGACCGGCCAGTTGCATCGCTCCGTAGCCCAAGCGGTTCACCACGCGGTCGCCAAGTTTGTAGGTGGGGGAATAGGCGGTGATGGGCGTCATGCAGTCTCCAATGGATTCGAGCGAGCCCCGAGGTCATGCTTCCGCGAGGCTTCGGTTGGAGATATATGAATAATTCTTCAGATTTGGAATTCGCATATGATCCGGAACGCGCAAACCGCATTCGAGCCAAGGAAAACGCCCGTCCAGACGAGATCGGCTGTCACCGTGGATGCCATCTTCGAGGCGACCATTCAGATTTTGCTGGATGGCGGAACCGACCGCCTGACGACAACGCGTGTCGCGGAGCGCGCCGGCGTCTCCGTCGGGACGCTTTATCAGTATTATCCGAACAAGCAGTCGTTGCTGTTCGCGGTGCTGACGGTTCATCTCGACAAGGTGTCGAAGGCGGTGGAGGCCGGATGCGAGCGTGCCCGCGGCAGGCCATTGGCGGAGATGGTGAAAATCGTGGTGGAGGCTTTCGTGGACGCCAAGATGGAGCGCACGGACATTTCGAACGCGCTCTACCGGATCGCGGCGGACCTCGACGGGCCCGCGCTGGCGAAGCGCATGGGCCAGCGAACGCGGGCGGCGCTGGCGGCAATGCTAAAGACCGCGCCGGACGCCGTGTTGCGCCAGGAAAAGTTCGCCATCCAGACATTGTTCGCCGCGATGGCGGGAACAACGCGATCCGTGCTGGAAGCGGGAGCGTCCCCGGCGATGGTTCGAGACCTCCGCGTTCATCTCGTGTTGCTGTGCCAGTCATATATGGCGGCGGTGTCCCAACCGCCACGGCGACATCCATCCGGCGCTTAGGTTGCTTCGAAACTTGAACAACAGTCTGGAACCACAAAGGAAGCGCGAATAACACCCGCGCCGTTGCGCCCCCTACCCCTTCCTGTCCTCGCCGAGCCCCTTCGAGGCGCCGGAGGCAAGATCGGGCCAGGCGGCGGGCGCGCAGCCGGGCGCCGACTGGGGATTGGCCGGATCGAAGGACTGCGCGACGAAACGCTTGCCCGTGACGCCGTCGGAGGCGGGCGAGGCGAGATAGAGCATTGGCGCGACCATCGCCGCGGGCGGCACCAGCTTCGAGCGATCGGCGACGGATTCCATGGGGATCATGCCGGTGTCCGCCGCGCCGCCGGGGATCAGCACGTTGGCGGTGACGCCCGTGTCCGCGAGGTCGGCGGCCCAACTTGCCGTGCCCGCCTCCAGCCCGGCCTTGGTCTGGCCGTAGGGCATGTTGGCGCCGCGCATCATGGTCGAGAAACTCGTGGTCACGTTGACGATCCGCCCCCAGCCCTGCGTCAGCATGTGGGGCGCCGCCGCGTGGGCGAGCAGGAACGGCCCGCGCAGGTTGACCCGAACCATGTTCCACCAGCGGTCCGGGTCGGCCTGCCAGAAGGGCATGGGATTGGAGATAAATTCCCGCCGCATATAGACCGGGCCAAGGCCGGCGCAATTGACCAGCACATCCAGCCGGCCAAATTCGTTGAGAGTCTCCTGCACGGCGGCATCGCAGGCCGCCCGGTCGCGCACATCGGTCGTCTGGGCGACCATCTTGCCGCTCGCCCCCGCCGCGCGGGCCAGATCAATTGTTTCCAGCAACCCGTCCTCGTCGATATCGCAGGCGACGACATGGGCGCCGGCTTGCGCGAGGCCGACCGCCATGGCGCGGGCAAGGCCCGTCGCCGCGCCGGTGAGAAGACAGATTTTTCCCGCTGAACCGGTCATCGCATCGCGCTCCTGTTTCAACAGAGCATAGGCGCGCGGGCCGACAAATCAATGCGCGCGGCTTGTGCGCCCGCGCCCGCGCCAGTATGGCTTGGCCCCAAGCGGACGTGGCGAAACTGGTAGACGCAAGGGACTTAAAATCCCTCGGAGTAATCCATGCGGGTTCGACCCCCGCCGTCCGCACCACTAGCCCCGCAACCACGCGCGTGGATCGGACGTCCCGCCGCCATGGCCCGACAGCGCCTGCACGAGATCCTTGATGGAGGCGAGGTTGTGGATGGGGCGGAATTCATCGACATGCGGCAACATGGCGCGAATGCCCTGCGCTTTCGCCTCGAAGCGATCGTAACGCAACAGGGGATTGAGCCAGATCAGACGGCGGCAGGATTTGTGCAGCCGCTCCATCTCGCGCGCCAGATCGGCACCGCCCTCGCGCTCCAGACCATCGGTGAACAGCAGCACCGAGGCCCCCTGCCCCAGCACGCGGCGCGACCACAGACGATTGAAATTGTGCAAGGACACCGCGATGCGCGTGCCGCCGGACCAGTCCTCGACGGTGGATGTGCAAAGCGCCAGCGCCTCGTCGGGGTCCTTGTGGCGCAAGGCGCGCGTGACGTTCGACAGGCGCGTGCCAAACAGAAACACATGCACGCGGCCGCGCTGTTCGGCGAGCGCGTGCAGAAAATGCAGGAACACGCGGGTGTAATCGCTCATCGATCCCGAGATGTCGCAGATGGCGACAATCGGCGGCTTGCGCGTCGCGGGGGATCGCCGCGCCAGTTCGATCGAGGCGCCGCCGGCCCGCAACGAGCGGCGAAACGAGCGTCTGGGATCGATGCGCGCGCCGCGGGGATCGGCGACCATTCGCCGCGTGCGCAGGTCGTCATGGTCGAGTTCCATGCGCTCGATCAGCAGCCGCGCGCGGGCGATCTCGTCGGCGGTCATCTGCGCGAAGTCCTTGCGTTGCAGGACCTCGTCGGTCGACATGGTGAGGCGGTAGTCGAGTTCGATTTGCGGGCGCTCGAGCTTGTCGGCCTCGCGCTTGAACATGGCGTCGGCGACGCGCGTCGCGCCGGCGGGCGCCCTGGCCTTTTCCGGCGTCGGAGGCTCGGCGATCGGCGACATCAGCGCGATGAGCTTGTCGATCAATCCGCGGCGCCGCCAGAAAATATCAAAGGCCTGTTCGAAGATCAGCGTCTGCTCATGCTTCTTGACGAAGACCGCGCGCAGCGTGGCGCGAAAATCAGCGCGATCGCCAAGGCCCGCGGCCTCGACGGCGCGCACCGCGTCGATGAGGCTGCCCGGCCCGACCGGCAGGCCGGCGGCGCGCAGCGCGCGGGCGAAATAGAGAATGTTCTGGGCCAGCCTGCCCGAGCCCTTCGGCTCGCTGGCCGGCGCGAGATCGTCAGCCATCGAGGACGATCTCGCGATCCCTGAGCATGACGGTTGTCTTGCCGCCGCAACGGCGCCCCATCAGCAATTGGCGACGCTGCATCTCGACCGCCCATTGCCGGACCTGACTTTCATAGGGCTCGCGCCGCCAGGCCTCGGGATCATCGACATCGCAGGACATCAACAGGCTCCACGGCGCGGGATCGTGCAGCACGAAGCCCGCCACGTCAGGCTTCCACGCGTCGTCAAGCGAGGCGTCGAGCCGCCAGGTACAGAAGAATTCGCGGCAGACGTCGGGCCGCTCGTCGTGCTTGCCGCAGCCTTCGCCCTCCCGCGCGTGCGGGCAGAGCGCGAAATCATCCTTGCCCGTCTCGGGAATGGGGAACACCTTGCAGCACATGACGCAGCCGTCGCAGCTCCGGCGCTCGACAAGATCGATGTCATGACCGGCTTCGCTCATCGCCCGGCTCCCATCGCTTGAGGCTCCTAAAGAGCCATCCCGGCCCGCAGATCCGCCCTCGCCTCGTCGATCAACTGCTGCGCCTTGCCGCCCTGCATGCGCGCGATGTCATCCTGATATTTCAGCAGAACGCCAAGGGTATCGGAAACCTGCGCGGGATCGAGCGCCACCGCGTCGAGTTCCGTCAGCGCGCTCGCCCAGTCCAGCGTTTCGGCCACGCCGGGCTGCTTGAACAGATCCTCCTTGCGGATGCGCTGAACGAAAGCGACGATCTCCGCGGTCAGTTGTTCGGAAGCGCGCGGCACGCGGGTGCGCAGGATTTTCATTTCGCGCTCGGCGTCGGGATAATCGATCCAGTGGTAGAGACAACGGCGCTTCAATGCGTCGTGGATTTCGCGCGTGCGGTTCGACGTGAGGATCACGATCGGCGCCTGCTCGGCCTTGATCGTGCCGAGCTCGGGAATGGTGACCTGAAAATCCGATAACACCTCCAGTAGAAACGCCTCGAAGGCCTCGTCCGTGCGGTCAAGTTCGTCGATCAGCAGAACGGGCGGGCCGCCCGGCGCCGGCTCCAGAGCCCGCAAGAGCGCCCGCTTGACGAGATAGCGCTCGGAAAAGACGTCGTGCTCAAGCCGCGAGCGATCGGTTTCGCCGGCCGCCTCCGCGAGGCGAATGGCCATCATCTGCTGGGCGTAATTCCACTCGTACACGGCCGAGGAGACGTCCAGCCCCTCGTAGCATTGCAGACGGATCAACTCGCGCCCGAGGCTCGTGGCGAGAACCTTGGCGATCTCGGTCTTGCCGACGCCGGCCTCGCCCTCGAGAAACAGGGGGCGTCCCATCTTCAATGACAGGAACAGAACGGTCGCGAGCGCGCGGTCCGCGACGTAATCGGCGCCGGACAGCAGCGACAGGGTTTCGTCAATCGAGACGGGAAGGGATTTTCTGGCGGGGCTGGTCATGTCATGGATATAGCGCGGCGCGGTCGCTATGTGAACCAACCCGCCTTGAAGGAGGTGGCGCGGGAATTGCTGCGTCCGCGACGACAGACAACCTCGGGATGCGCAGGGCGCGATGAAACCACGCAACCGGACTACCCTCTCCGCGCGATGGGTCGCGCTGGCCCTGATCTTTTCGGCTCCCGCGCGAGGCGAAGACGCGCTGCAATTCGGCACGACCGGGCGATCCGATTCCACCTCGATCGCGAGCTTCATCGCCATCGAAAAGAAGCTATTCGAGGCGGAGAAGCTGAATGTGAAGTGGATTCCCGCCGGGTCCGCGGCCCGGGCGGTTCAGCAGACCGTCGCCGGCTCGCTCGATCTGAGCGTCGCGGCGACCGACGCCACGCTACGCGCCATCGCCGAAGGCGGCGGACTGAAGATCGTTGGGGGGGCCGCGGGCGCGGCGCCGTTTCGGGTGGTCGGGGCGAAGGATGTTCAGTCCTGGGCCGATTTACGCGGAAAGACCATTTCGG
>CAISJZ010000435.1 GCA_903885755.1 uncultured Hyphomicrobiales bacterium
GGCGGCCCGCGGCAAGCGCGAGCCCAAGACGGAGACCCGCGCGGCCACCGCCGAGGATCTCGCCCTGCCGAAAGACTACGCTCCGCGTCTGCGCAAGCATTACGACGAGGTCGTTCGCCCCAAGCTCGTGGCCGAGTTCGGCTACAAGAACGACATGGAAGTTCCGCGGATCGAGAAGATCGTGCTGAACATGGGCGTCGGCGAGGCGGTCAACGACACCAAGAAGGTGACGTCGGCGGCTGGCGATCTGGCGCTCATCGCGGGCCAGAAGCCGGTGATCACGCGGGCCCGCAAGGCCATCTCGACCTTCAAGGTTCGCGAAAACATGCCGATCGGCGCCAAGGTCACCTTGCGCAAGACCCGCATGTACGAGTTCCTCGACCGTCTGGTCACGATCGCGCTGCCGCGCATTCGCGACTTCCGCGGTCTGAACCCGAAGTCGTTCGACGGCCGGGGCAACTACGCCCTCGGCATCAAGGAACATCTGGTGTTCCCGGAGATCGACTACGACAAGGCTGAATCGGTTCTTGGCATGGACATCATCGTATGCACCACCGCCCGGAACGACGCAGAGGCGCGCGCGTTGCTCGCGGCCTTCAATTTCCCGTTCCGGCAGTGAGGCCTGGACCTCAAACGCGGACACAGAGGTGAGAAGCTCATGGCAAAGAAGAGCTCGATCGAAAAGAACAAGCGTCGGATGAAGATGGTGAAGCAATTCGCCCCTCGTCGCGCTCGTCTGAAAGAGATCGCCGAGAATGACAAGTTGAGCATGGAAGAACGCTTCGAGGCCCGCCTCAAGCTGGCGGCGCTGCCCCGCAATGGCGCGCCGAGCCGTGTTCACAATCGCTGCGAGGTTTCGGGGCGTCCCCACGCCGTTTACCGGAAGTTCGCGATGTCGCGTATCGCGTTGCGTGAACTGGGCTCGAAGGGCCTGGTTCCCGGCCTCGTCAAGTCAAGCTGGTAAGGAGGGCGATCCATGTCGATGAACGATCCCCTGGGCGATATGCTCACCCGCATCCGTAATGCCGGCATGCGCCGTAAATCCAAGGTCACGACCCCCGGCTCGCGCCTGCGCGCGCATGTTCTGGACGTGCTCAAGGACGAAGGCTATATCCGCGGCTATTCGGCGACCGATTTTGGCAATGGCCGGTCCGAGTTCGAAATCGAATTGAAGTACTTCGATGGCGAGCCCGTGATCCGCGAAATCCAGCGCGTGTCGAAGCCGGGTCGTCGTGTTTACTCCGCCGTGGAGGCAATGCCGCGCGTGGCCAATGGCCTCGGCATCATCATTGTTTCCACCCCCAAGGGCGTCATGGCCGATCACGTTGCGCGCGAGCAGAACGTGGGCGGCGAAGTGCTCTGCAAGGTATTCTGACGGGTAGGCGAGGAAAATCATGTCTCGAGTCGGAAAAAAGCCGGTCCCAGTGCCCGCCGGCGTGACCCCCAGGGTCGAAGGGCAACTGGTGTCCGTGAAGGGCGCCAAGGGCGAACTCAAGTTCCAGGTTCCCGACGACGTGTCGGTGACGCTGGACGGGGCGCAGATCAAGGTCGATCCGCGCTTTGAAACCAAGCGCGCGCGCGCCATGTGGGGCATGTCGCGGGCGATGATCAACAATCTCGTCACTGGCGTGTCCAAGGGCTATGAGAAGAAGCTGGAAATCACGGGCGTCGGCTACAGGGCCGCGGTCGCCGGCAAGAATCTTCAGCTCGCTCTTGGCTATAGCCACGACGTGAACTATCCGATCCCCGCCGGCGTGACGATCACGACGCCCAAGCCGACCGAAATCATGGTCGCTGGCGCCGACAAGCGTCAGGTTGGGCAGGTCGCCGCGGAAATCCGAGCCTATCGTGGCCCCGAACCCTACAAGGGCAAGGGCGTCAGGTACGAGGGCGAGTACATCTTCCGCAAGGAAGGCAAGAAGAAGTAAGGAACCTCGCGATGAGCAAGGACAACAAGCAGGCCCTTCGTCGCGTGGCGCGTGTTCGCCGCGCGGTCAAGGCGCGCGCCAACGGCAAGCCGCGGCTTTCCGTGCATCGGTCATCGAAGCAGATTTACGCGCAGATCATCGACGACGCGAAGGGGGAGACGCTTGTCGCCGCCTCCTCGCTCGAGAAGGATCAGCGCGCGGGTCTGAAGACCGGCGCCAATGTCGACGCCGCCAAGGCGATAGGCAAGCTGATCGCCGAGCGCGCTTCGGCCAAGGGCATCAAGGACGTCGTGTTCGACCGCGGCGGCTACATCTACCATGGCCGCGTCAAGGCCGTGGCGGAAGGCGCCCGCGAGGGCGGCCTGAATTTCTGATCCCGTTCTTCGCGCCCCATCGGCGGGCGCGGACAACATCCCAGCGAGCGGTTCGCGCGGCGAACCGCGCAAGTGACGGAAGATATCAATGGCTGATGAAGAACGCAGGGGCGGTCGTGGACCGCGGCGCGAGCGCGACAACAATCGCGAGGAGCGCGACAGTGAATTCGTGGATCGTCTGGTCCACATCAACCGCGTCGCCAAGGTGGTGAAGGGCGGCCGGCGCTTCGGTTTCGCGGCGCTCGTCGTCGTTGGCGACCAGAAGGGCCGCGTCGGCTTCGGCCATGGCAAGGCTCGCGAAGTGCCGGAAGCCATCCGCAAGGCGACGGAAGCGGCCAAGCGCTCGCTCGTTCGCGTGCCGCTGCGCGAGGGTCGCACCCTGCATCATGACGTCATCGGCCGCCACGGCGCCGGTCGCGTCATCCTGCGCTCCGCTCCGGCCGGCACCGGTATCATCGCCGGCGGCCCGATGCGCGCCGTCTTCGAAACGCTCGGTATGCACGACGTCGTCGCCAAGTCGCAGGGGTCGTCCAACCCCTACAACATGGTGCGCGCCACGTTCGACGCGCTGAAGCACGAGGATTCGCCTCGCACGGTCGCGGCTCGCCGCAGCATCAAGGTCTCGACGTTGCAATCGCGCCGTCAGGGCGTCGATGCCGACGCCGTCGACGCTTGATCGGGGAGGCTCGCATGGCAGACGCAAAGAAGAAGACCGTCACGGTCGAGCAGGTCCGCAGCCCGATCGCGCGCTCGCGCGACCAGCGCGCGACGCTCGTCGGACTGAACCTGAACAAGATTGGCCGTCGCTCCTCGCTCGAGGACACGCCGGCGGTGCGTGGGATGATCGCGAAGGTCGCGCATCTCATCCGCGTCGTCGACAGCAAGTGAGGAGCCCGTCATGAGACTGAATGACATCACCGACAATCCCGGCTCCTCCAAGAAGCGCACCCGTGTCGGGCGCGGTATTGGCTCGGGCAAGGGCAAGACCGCCGGTCGTGGCGGCAAGGGCCAGACCGCTCGTTCGGGCGTTCGCATCAAGGGCTTCGAGGGCGGTCAGATGCCGCTGCATCGTCGCCTGCCCAAGCGCGGCTTCACCAACATCTTCAAGACCGACTACAACGAGGTGAACCTCGGGCGGGTGCAGCAGGCCATCGAGGCCGGCAAGCTCGACGCGAGCAAGCCCGTGACGAACGAAGCGCTGATCGAGGCCGGCGTCTGCGCGAAGGCGCGAGACGGCGTCAAGATCCTCGGTTCGGGCGAGCTCAAGACGAAGGTTTCCTTCGAGGTCGCGCGCGCGTCGAAGACGGCGGTCGAGGCGATCGAGAAGCTCGGCGGCTGCATCAAGCTGCTGGTCGAAGAGGCCGCGCCCCAGGGCTGATAATTCGGGGCCTGGCCCCTATATTTCCGGGCGGGGCGAAGGCGAAATCCTTGCGCCCCGTTCGTCGTCTCAAGACCCCCGGCGCGATATGCGTCCGATCGGAGCTTAATTCATGGCCTCGGCAGCCGAACAACTCGCGGCATCGATCAATTTCTCCGCCATCGGCAAGGCGGTGGAACTGAAGAAACGCATCTGGTTCACCCTTGGCGCGCTGGTGATCTACCGGCTGGGAA
>CAISJZ010000436.1 GCA_903885755.1 uncultured Hyphomicrobiales bacterium
GCGGATTGATGCGGCGATGGGGAGGGGCTTTGGGATCAGGCGCCCCCGCTACCGCCCGGCGGCGCTTGCAAGCGCCGTCGCCACCCACTTGTTGAGACTCTGGCCTGCCCGCTTCGCGGCGGTCGCCACGGCCTTGTGAAGTGGCGGATCGACCCGGACCACGAACTGGCCGGAATAGGGCTTTTCCGGCTCCTCCCCGCGTTCCCGGCAGAATGCCAGATAGTCATCGATCGACGCGGAGAAAGCGCCTTTCAACTCATCGACGGACTTGCCCTGAAAGGTAATGACATCGCGCAGGTTAAGGACCTCGCCGTGAAACAGTTCTGCGTCCTCGTCGTATTCGACGAGCGCCTCGTACCCGTTGCAGGTCATGGTGTTCATGGCTTGACCTCGGCTTCGATCAGAAAACGCCGGACCGATTTGACGGCGCCCTTGTCGGTTTCCTTCTGGGGATGCGGCCGGTGAAACACCGCCCGCACGCTATTCAGGGCCACCCGTACGCGAGAGCCATCGCCCTCGCTGATGGCAGCGCCGCAGGCGTCAAACAGCGCCTCGATATCGCGCCAGGCAATGCTGGCGCGAACCGGATCCGCGAAGATCGCCTCAAGCGTTGCCCGATGCTTTCCACTTAACGCCATATAGTATCATATTCCAGTATCAATTCAAGAAAAACAGTCCTGACCGCGACGGCCAAGGCCATGGTCTCGCAAACCTGAAAACTTTCAAGCCAAGTGTTGAAATCCACGCTAGGCTGCATCCAAGGACAGACCAGGGAGGACCACATGAAAACGCCCAGGGCCGCGCTTTGCGCCGCCGTCTCCGCCGCCACGCTCTCCCTCGCCCTGCCCGCCCGGGCGCAGGCCATCGTCACCGAGCGGAACATCTCGGCCAAAGCCGCCTTCACGATCGCCCAGGCCGCGATCGAGGCCTGCAAGAAGAACAATTTCGATATTTCCGTAGTCGTGGTCGATCGCAACGGCCTCATCCGGCTGGCGGTGCGCGCCGACTCGGCCTCGCCCCACAACTTCGATCTGGCGCGCCGCAAGGCCTACACCGCCCGCACATTCCGGCGAACCTCCGCCAGTTGGGCCAAGCGCATGACCGACGAGCCGGAGTTGTCGGGCCAGAAGAGTCTCTCCGAGGTCATCCCGCTCGGCGGCGGCGTGCCGATCAACTTTGGCGACGACACGATCGGCGCGGTGGGCGTCAGCGGCTCGCCGGGACAGGACAAGGACGAGGCCTGCGCCGCGGCGGGGGTCGCCGCCATCGCCGAACAGTTGAAATAGCCGGCGCTGTCATCATGGAGATTTTTTCATGCGTATTACCCTCGCCACCCTCTGCCTCGCGGTTGTCGCCATGACGGGCGCCGCCACGGCGCAGACGCCCGCAGCGGCGCCGCCCCCGCCGCCAGAAGGCCGCATTCATGTCGTGACCTATGTGGAAACCAATCCGGCCTGGCTGAAGCAGGCCATCGCGGCGTTGCGCGACTATCGCGCCGCCACGGGCAAGGAAGCCGGCGCGCTTGACGTCGGCGTTTTCGAGGAGATCGGACGAACCAACCGCTTCGTCATCGACGAAGCATGGAACGATTTTTCATCCTACGACGCGCGCATCAAGGCGTCGAAACTCGCCGAAGCCCTGAGGGGCGGACATCTCGCGCCGCCCGACCGGCGCGTTCACACCGAATGGTCGGTTGGTCCGGCGAGCGCGCCGACCGCGGGGGCGCTTTACGTCTTCACCCATATCGACGTCGGCCCGCCGCAGCTTGCCGGGCTGCAGGAAATTCTGACGCCCTACATCGAGAAAACCCGCGGCGACAAGGGAGCGCTGCGCTTTGATCTGCTGCAGGCGCTGGCGCCCCGCAAGAACCACCAGACCCTCGCCGAAAGCTGGGCCAGCGAGGCGGCGTTCCGCGCCCATCAGGCATCCGTCCACGCGGTCGAGTTCCGCGACCGGCTGGGGCCGCTGCTAGGAGCACTGTACGATCAGAGGCTCTACAAGCTGGTTAAATAGACGGGAGCGGTCAGGCCTTCCCGCGCTCGTGCCGCGCCGAGCGCGTCCGCATGGTGACGAGTTCTTCCGCCGCGGTGGGATGCACGGCCATGGTGGCGTCGAAGTCGGATTTTTTCGCGCCCATCTTGACCGCGATGCCGAGCAGCTGCGCCATCTCGCCGGCCTCGTGGCCGAGAATGTGAACGCCGAGCACCCGGTCGCTCTCGCCATCGACCACGATTTTCATCAACGTGCGCTCAGCCCGCCCTGACAACGTGGCTTTCATCGGTCGGAAGCCGGCGCTGTAGATATCGACAATGTCGAATTGCGCGCGCGCCTGCTGTTCGGTGAGGCCGACGGTTCCCAGTTCCGGTGTCGTGAAGACCGCCGTCGCGATGTCCGCGTGATCAACGCGAATATCCTTGCCGCCGAACACCGTGTCGGCGAAGGCGTGGCCCTCGCGGATCGCCACCGGCGTCAGGTTGACGCGATTGGTGACATCGCCAACCGCGTAAATCGACGGCGCGCTCGCGCGCGAATAGGCATCGACTTTCACCGCTCCCTTGGCGTCCATTTCGACGCCCGCGGTCTCGAGGCCAAGTCCCTTCGTGTGCGGCAGGCGGCCCGTCGCGACGAGAACCTGATCAACGATCAGCGGCTTCCCCCTCGAGAGTTCGACCCGCAATCCATCAGCGACCTTCTCGATGCGCGTCGGCAACGCGCCGAAATGAAAATTCACGCCGGCATGAGCCAGCGCGTCGCGCACGCCCGCGCGCATGTCGTCGTCAAAACCGCGCAGAACATTGTCGGCGCGCATGACCTCTTCGACCCGCGCCCCCAGACGCGCGAAGGCGCTGGCGAATTCAACCGCGATATAACCGCCGCCCACCACCATCAGTCGCTTGGGAAAGACGGGCAGATCAAATAATTCATTGGAGGAAATCGCATGTTCGATGCCGGGAACCGCGGGCTCCAGATGCGGCGATCCGCCGGTCGCGACAAGAATGTATTTCGCGGTGATGACGCGGCCATCGGCCTTGAGGCGCACCGAATGCGGTCCGATGACCTCCGCGCGGCTTTCAATGATTTCGACGCCGGCCTTGTCGAGATTGACGCGGTAGAGGCCCGATAGACGCGTGATTTCCTTTTCCTTGGCGTCGACCAGCATCCGCCAGTCGAAGGTCGGCTTTTGCGTCAACGTCCAACCGAAACCCGCCGCATCCTCGAACTCGTCGAGAAAGCGGCTGGCGTAAACGTAAAGTTTTTTCGGCACGCAGCCGCGAATGACGCAGGTGCCGCCAACGCGGAATTCCTCGGCGACGATAACTTTCGCGCCGTGGCTCGCCGCGATGCGCGCTGCGCGCACCCCGCCCGAGCCCGCGCCAATCACAAAGAGATCGACATCAAATCCGCTCATTACGCGCCTCCGGTCGAGGGATCAGATATCGAAACCCTTCTTCTTCAATTCCTCGCGCACGCGCTGGAACATCTTGACCGACATGTCCTTGGACCAGGCCTGAATCGCCGGCGACAGATTTCCAATGATCGTCGGCTGTTCCTGAACGAATTTCTGGCCCACCGGGCTCTTGAAGAAGACCAGCGCGTCCTTGCATTCCTGCTCGGTCATGACGGCCGTATAGATTCGGGCGGCGCGATCAAACATCTCCTCCGGCAATTTGCCGAACTCAGGTCCGAGCGCGTCCAGCGTCGCTTTCATGGGGGCGACAAGCTCCGGACGCGTCGCCGTGACCGTGCTGTTGATCTGCCCCATCAGGCTCGGAATGACTTGCATGAACGATGAGGCAAGGCCGGTCGAAGCGACGAGTTCGCGCGCGGCCGCGAAATGGGCTGGCGTTGCATTCGGGATCGGGATGCGCGCGCCCGCCTGAGGCTGAGTGAGCTGCGGCGCGACCGGCGTCGCCGGTTGCTGCGCCCGCGCCGGCAAGGCAACAAGCGCGAGGGCGAACAGGCCCAGGGCCGGGCGGAAGAAACGTGAACGGGTCAAGGAAGTCTCCTGGTTGGCGCCGCGCGTCAGAGGCGGCCGAGAATTTCGACGCCGGCCGGGTCCGCGACGATGATCGCCGAGGCCATGCCGATGAAAAGTCCGGTTTCGACGACTCCTGGAACCGAAACGAGCGTCTCGGCGAGGCGCGCGGGATCGGGGATCGCCCCGAAGGCGCAATCGAGGATGTAATGGCCGCCATCGGTGACGAAAACATGGCCTGCCGGGGAGCGCCGAAGGTCAATTGGCCCGGAGCAGCCGGCTGCGGACGCCAGGCGCTCGATCTGTCGGCGCGTCGCGCCAAGGCCGAAGGGCAGGACTTCGATCGGCAGAGGAAATCGCCCGAGGCGCTCCACCTGTTTGGACCTGTCGGTGATGATCACCAGTCGCGCCGAGGCGCTGGCGACGATTTTTTCTCGCAACAGCGCGCCGCCGCCGCCCTTAATCAGGTTGAAGGCGGGATCGAACTCGTCCGCGCCATCCACGGTCAGATCGAGTTCCGGCGTCGCGTCGAGATTGGTCAGGGGAATGCCGAGGCTCTCGGCCTGCGCCCGCGTCGCCTCGGAGGTCGGCACGCACAGCAAATCCATGCCAGACCGCACTTTTTCCCCAACAAAATCAACAAAATGCCTGGCCGTCGACCCGGTGCCGAGGCCGAGTTTCATGCCGGACCGCACGAGGTCGGCGGCGCGCGCGGCGGCGAGGCGTTTGGCGGCGTCTATGGCGTCGGCGGACATGGGGGCATCCGGTCGGGACTATCGGGCTGGCGATAGCCGCTTGGCGCGCGGAAGGCAAATGTCGGCAATACCCTACAATCCACCCATCAGCAGATATTTGAGTTCAACGAACTCCTCGGCCCCATGGCTGGAGCCTTCGCGGCCAAGGCCCGACTGCTTGACCCCGCCAAATGGCGCGACCTCGGTCGAGATGAGGCCGGAGTTGATGCCGACCATGCCGTAATCGAGCGCCTCGGCGACCCGCCAGACACGGCCAAGATCGCGCGCGTAGAAATAGGCGGCGAGGCCGAATTCAGTGGCGTTGGCGAGTTCGACCACCTCGTCGTCGGTGGTGAATTTGAACACTGGCGCGACGGGACCAAAGGTCTCCTCGCGCGCGATCAGCATGTCGCTCGTCAGACCGGTCAGCACGGTCGGCTCGAAGAAGGTGCCGCCCAGCGCGTGCGCCTTGCCGCCGACAATGGCTTTCGCGCCCTTCGCGGTTGCGTCGGCGATGTGCCGCTCGACTTTTTCGACAGCCTCGCGGTTGATCAGCGGCCCCTGCTGCACGCCGGCTTCCGTTCCGTCGCCGACTTTCAGCTTTTTCACGGCCTCGGCGAGCTTCTGCACGAAGGCGTCGTGAATGCCCGCCTGCGCGTAGATGCGATTGGCGCAGACGCAGGTCTGTCCCATGTTGCGGTATTTCGACACCATCGCGCCCTCGACCGCCGCATCCAGATCGGCGTCGTCGAAAACGATGAAGGGCGCGTTGCCGCCGAGTTCCAGCCCAACCTTCTTCACCGTCGCCGCGGCCTGCCGCATCAGCAGGCGACCGACTTCGGTCGAACCGGTAAAGCCGATGAATTTCACCGCGTCATGATCGCACATCGTCTTGCCGATGGCGGCGGCGTCCCGGCCAGTGATGATGTTGACAACGCCGGCGGGAATTCCCGCGCGTTCGGCGAGTACGCCGAGCGCCAGAGCCGTCAGCGGTGTTTCCGGCGCGGGTTTCACCACCGCGGTGCAGCCAACCGCCAGCGCCGGCGCGATTTTGCGCGTGATCATCGCGGCGGGAAAATTCCACGGCGTGATGGACGCCACCACGCCGATCGGCTGGCGCAACACGACGATGCGCGCGTCGGGACGATGCGAGGGGATCGTCTCGCCATAAATGCGCTTGGCTTCCTCGGCGTAGAATTCCACGAAGGCCGCGGCATAGTCGATCTCGCCGCGCGCCTCGGCCAAGGGCTTGCCCTGCTCGCTCGTCAGGATCAGCGCGAGGTCGTCGCGATTGGCGATCATCAGATCGAACCACTTGCGCAGAATGTTGGCGCGCTCCTTCGCGAGCCTTTTCGCCCACGGCTTGAAGGCGCGTTGCGCCGCGTCGATCGCACGCGTCGTCTCCGCCGCGCCAATATCCGGCACGCGCGACACAACCTCGCCCGTGGCGGGATTTAAAATCTCGTCGACCGGCTCGCCCACCCACTCGCCGCCAATGAGGCACTGCTCCTGCAACAGGGAGGGATCGGCGAGCGTGAGATCGGGGCGGGTCAACATGCGGCGCTCCTCGCTTGAGATTGCGAGCAACATGGCGCGGCGCGCGGATTTGTCAAAGAATTCGCGCGTGAGGCCGAAGCGCGGCGCTATCGCCTACTTCGCCATCGGCGTGCAGACAACGGATTCATCGAGCACGTAGCAGATCGACATCGCCCCGGTGCGCAGATCAAGGCGGAAGACGCCGGCCTCGCGCTCGTGACGGGAGGCGACAAGGGCGTATTCGCTGGGCGGTTGCGGACCCGCGCCGTCGCCGGCGGGGTAGCAGAGCGTCACGCCAACGCTCTTGTCCTTGAGACCGTACTGGCAGGCCCCCATTTCGCCGGTGGCGCGGTCGACCCGATAGACCCGGTTGAGATCGGTCTGCGGCGCGGCGAGAAAGTCGAAATTGCTGGCGGCCAGCGCCGGGGTCGCGGCGAGCGCGGCCAGGAGACCGATAGGAGCGATGTGACCGACGGACTTCAAGAACATGGCTTTTCCCGCAAAGCTGGATCGATGGCGATCCGACCCCTCCGCGATCCAAGTCCATCATGGTTAATTATTGGTTGATCCGTCGCCGAATCCCGCCTACCCCGCCTCCATGGCCAGCATCAATCCTCTTCTCGTCTTCGACCTCGACGGAACCCTCGCCGATACGGCGGACGATCTCGTCGCGACCCTGAACGTCATTCTGGCGCGCGAGGGCGCGCCGCCGGTCGCCAGCGCAGCCGCCCGAAACATGGTCGGCATGGGCGCCCGAAAACTGATCGTCGAGGGCTTCGCCGCCGACGGGCGGTCCCTGTCGCCGGAGCGGCTGGAAGAATTGTTCGTCGAATATCTCGACATCTACGAGAAGAACATCGCGGTCCATTCGCGCCTGTTTCCCGGCGTTCTGGCCTCGCTCGACCGCTTCTCGGCGGCGGGATTTTCCTTCGCCGTCTGCACCAACAAGTCGGAGCGCCCGGCGCGAAAACTGATGGACGAACTTGGCGTTTCCGGGCGATTTCGCGCCATCTGCGGTCAGGACACTTTTGCCTGGTCCAAACCCGACGCGCGCGCCCTGCTCTCGACCATCGAGAAATCCGGCGGCGATCCCGCCCACGCCGTGATGATCGGCGATTCGCGGACGGATATTTCCACCGCCCGCAACGCCCGCATGCCCGTGGTCGCCGTCGATTTCGGCTATACCGATATCCCCGTCCACGACCTCAATCCCGACCGCGTCATCTCGCATTTCGACGAACTCTGGACCGCCGTCGCCGATCTCTACCCGCGCGCGGCGCGCCAACAGGGCGTTACGCCGCGCGCTTGAGTTTTCCCCCGCCCTCGCTTAAACGAGGGCCCTTGGCCATTGGCCCGGGCGATTAGCACAGTGGTAGTGCGTTCCCTTCACACGGGAGAGGTCGCAGGTTCGAACCCTGCATCGCCCACCATTCCTCGCCACCCCTTGAACGCGCGATCAGTGATGGCGCCCGCCGTGGCCTCCGCCGCCACGACCGCCGCCTCCGTGTCCGCCGCGAAATCCGCCATGACCGCCACGGAACCCGCCGCCGTACCCCCCGTACCCGCCACCGCCGCCCCAATAGGGGCCGTAACCGTAGCTGTAGTCAGGGTAATCGTAATAACCGCCAGAAAGCAGGCCAGCCGCCAGCGCGCCAAATATGGCGGCCCCGGGATTGTAGCCGTAACGACGGCGATGACGACGATAGTGGTGGCGATGGCGAACGTGGCGCCGAAAGCGAACCTGTTCGACATTGGACGCGAGTTGCAGCGTGGAAGCGCCAGGCACGGGCAGCACGCCGGCCCTTGATGGCGATGGCGTCGATGTTAGCGCCATCAACCCGCATAACAGGCCGGCGAGACTGGAGTTAACGAATTTGCGCATTGGTCCCTCCTTTACCAGATGACCATTCCGCCCCGCTGGATTCGACATGGGGTCCGCGTCGCAAGTTGTCGATATTCCGGCGTTTCACAAAACCGCGACCAAAGTGCGCGGAGCGGGCGGCGGCGGGAATGACCCATTCATAATTGTGTGCAAGATGGCCCCGGCCCGGCGGACGGGCGCCGCGGGAAGCCCTTCTCAATGACCTTCGTGGAATACGTGCGTTCCTTCGCGAGCGAGTGGTGGCGGATCACCCTGCTCGGCGAGCCGACCATGCTCATCCCGGTCGCTGTCGTCACGATCGTCTGGCTATGGGCGTCGTGCGCGCGGAGGATCGCGCTCGTCTGGGCGGGCCTGCTCTGCCTTGGCGGCGCCCTGCTGGTCGCGCAAAAACTGCTCTACTACGTCGGCGGAATATCGCTTTCCAGCATTCGGCTCTACACGATGAGCGGCCATTCCCTCGCCGCTTCCTTCATTTACGGGTCGCTGATCGCGATCATCGCTCGGGAATGGCCGCGAGCGCTCAAATATCTCGCGTGGACGGCTGTCGCGGCGCTTGTTCTGGCGATCGGCGTGTCGCGCGTCGCCGTCGCCGGGCACAGATCCAGCGAGGCGATATCGGGCCTCGCGCTGGGAACAATCCTGCTCGGCTGCTTCCTGCATTATTCGTGGCGCGGCGCGCGCCCGCGCGTCTCGATCTGGGCTCTGGCCATCCCCTGTCTGCTGGTCATGATCGCGACCTACGGCCATGTCATCGAATTCGAGAACATATTCCGGTATCTCGGCCGTCTGGCGCATCCCGGCTCGCGCTTCTATCATTGACGCCGGGGCAGCGATCACGAGGCGCTGCGAACACGCGGACGGGGGGACGCCATGACCTATGAGCCCATTATTCCGCGCGCGCGGATCGGCTTTATCATTCCCTCGTCCAACCGCATGGTCGAGGAACAGGCGCAGCGCTTCCTGCCCGCCGATGTGCGCGCGCACTTCACCCGCGTCGGCATGACGAACCGGCATCGCGCGCCGCTCGATCAACTGACGCCGCGCATCGTCGCCGCGGCCGAATTGCTCGCGGATTCGAAGTGCGACGTCATCGTCCTGCAATGCACGGGAACTTCGATGTCGGGCGGCGTCGATGGCGAGCGCGCCGTCATGGCCGTCATGGAAGCGGCGACCGGACGCAAGGCGATCAGCGCGGCCTCCTCCCTGCAGGCCGCCTTCGCGGCGCTCAAGGCCAGAAAGCTGGTCTTCACCTCGGAGACGCCCCGCCCCGAGCACGAGGAGAAGCTGAAGTTCCTGCGCGAGGCCGGCTTCAACATTCTCGCCGAGCGCGCGGTTGGGCTAAAAGGCTCGGATGAATATTGTTCGGCGCCGCCAAAGCTGTGGTTCGATACGGCGGTGGAGCTGCGCCGCGCCGACGCCGACGCCTATTTCCTGTCCTGCGCCAATATCCGCTCCATCGACATCATCGAGGATCTCGAGGCGGTCGTGA
>CAISJZ010000437.1 GCA_903885755.1 uncultured Hyphomicrobiales bacterium
CGGCTGAAGTCATAGGCCGGCGAGATCGACGCCTTGTAGCTCTGGCGAAGGAAAGTTCGGTCGCGATCGGGGGCCAGCGCCCATGCCACGAACTTCCGCTGGGTCGCCCACGCCGCCTCCGCCTGGTCGCGGCGATAGCGGCCAGGCATGGTGTCGTTGAGCCAGCCATGCGGCGCGCCGCCAAAAATTTCGACGTGAAAATTTCTGCCATGCCGTTCGAGGCTCGCCCGCAGCTTGCGCACGTGATCGACCGATATGATGTGATCGGTTTCGCCGTACATCGCCAGAATCGGGCATTCGGCTTTCGCGATCAGGTCGTCAAGGCCGACAGGAAACCGCGCGTTGACCTGCCACTCCCGGTCCTGCGCCGCGCCGTACCAGACCAGCGCCGCGGCGATCGGCCTGTGCGCGGCAAGCACGATCGGATGCCGCCCGGTCTGGCAGACGCCCATGACGGCGATGCGCGACAGATCGGCGCGCGGCTCGCCCTCCAGAGCCCCGATCGCGGCGTTCATATAAACGACCGAGTCGGGATCGCTCATGTCGCATCCCACGTCGCCGCGATGCAGCGCGTCCTGATCGGGATGCTTGAAGAAATAATCGGCGGCGATGCAGACGAAACCCTCGCGCGCGTGGCGACGCGCCAGATCGCGCGTATGCTCGACCAGACCGTAGCGCTCATGCAGAAGCACCATGACCGGCGCCTTTGCGCCGCCCGCGGGCATGGCGACGAATGCCGGCAAGCCGCCAGCGCAAACGATCGTCCTGGTCTCGATATCCGCCATGCCACACATCTCCCCGCGCGCGGTCCGGATTTAAGCGCGCGAGGCTGGAGCGAGTCAAAGCGCGAAAGCGCCGACTTGACACTGGCGGCGAATGTTTCGACCCTCCACGCGTGATCGCGGACCACGAGAGACAAAGCCGCGACGGGAGGACGGTATGCTCATCAACCGCAGGCGGGCCGGCGCGCTAATCAGCGCGACCGCGCTATTGGGCCACGGCGCCCGCGCGCAGACCTGGCCGAACGGGCCCGTCTCTCTTATCTGCCCCTATCCCGCGGGTGGCCCGAACGATCTGCTCGCGCGGCTCATCGCCCGGGCGCTCGGCGAGTCCATCGGCTCGGCGTTCATCGTCGAGAACCGCGTCGGCGCCGCCGGCAATATCGCGGCGGGTCTGGTCGCCAAGGCGCGCCCTGACGGACAGACAATACTCTTCACCTCAACCGGCCCTACTGCCAACAACAAGTTTCTGTATCCCTCATTGCCCTTCGATCCGGTCAAGGATTTCGCGGCGGTTGTCCTCATCGCGAAGTCGCCGGTGCTGATCACGGCGCGCGCCAGCGCGCCATTCTCGAACGTGGCGGAACTGATCGCGGCGGCGAAAAAGGACCCGGGCAAGCTGAACGTGGGCACGCCAGGCATCGGCACGGTCGCGCATATAGCGTCGGAATACTTCCAGGTCTCGGCGGGACTCCGGATGACAAACGTCCCCTTCGCCGGGTCCACGCCCATCATCAACGCCCTGCTTGGCGAGCAGATCGATGTCGCGTTCGACCTTATACCGACCCACGTCCCCATGCTTCGCGACAATCGCTACAAGGCGATCGCAATTACTGGCGCCAAACATTCGGGATCCCTGCCGTCCATTCCGACCGTCGCCGAAAGCGGCCTGCCGTCCTTCGAGGCGACCGCATGGTCCGCGCTCATGGCGCCGGCCGGAACACCGACCGCGATTATCGCGAGACTGAACATGGCCGTGAACGACTGGCTGAAAAGCGCGGACGGGCGAACACAACTCGCCAGTCTCGACATGAGCGGAGAAGGCGGATCGCCCGGCGATCTCGACGCCTTCATCGCGGCGGAAATCGCCAAATGGGGCCCCATTATTCAGGCCGCCGGCATCAAGGCGCAATAAGGCTATCAAACAATAAAAACGGGGCGCGACGCTCTCGCGTCACGCCCCGATATCCGGCTTCGAAAGGGTCTGAAATCAGACCGCTTCCTTCAGCTCCTTGGCGGCGCGGAAGGCGACCTTCTTGCTCGCCTTGATCTTGATCGCTTCGCCGGTCGCGGGGTTGCGGCCCATGCGGGCGGCGCGCTTGCGAACCTGCAGGATGCCGAGGCCGCCAATGCGAATGCGCGAGCCCTTCTTGAGGCCCTTGGTCACGGCGTTGACGAAATCGTCGAGAATGGCGTTCGCCTGCTTCTTGGTGATCTCGTGGGATTCAGAGATCCCCGTGGCAATGTGCTTGATGGTAATCGTGTCCACCTTCGCCTTCGGAGCGGCTTTAGCGGGAGCAGCGGGTTTTACGGCCATTTGGTCCTCCTTGATCGAATCACAACCAGACTTGAGATTACACCGGCGCAAATGGAAAAATAAGCCCCTGTCGAGGGAAGTAGCAAAATTTCCCATATAAAATAGGCCTAATCGGCCACGACCTTGGCGAGACGGCGAAAATTTGATCTTTGACAAACGCCAAAATGCACTGCAAACGCTGATTCGCTGGGCGGTTCAGTCAATCGGCGGGATCGTCGCGGATGACATTCTCAAGCGCGCCGATGCCGGAAACCTCTATTTTCAGGCGGTCTCCGGGCTTGAGCCATCGGGGCGGATCGAATCGGGCGCCCGCCCCGACTGGCGTGCCAGTCAATATAATGTCGCCTGGCGACAGGGTCGCGAAGCGCGAGAGATAGGAAATCAGAAAATCAAATCGCCATATCAGATTGGCGGTTGTGTCGTCCTGTCGAAGCTCGTCGTTGACCCACGTCCGCAGGTGAAAGTCGGAGGCGGGGCCAACCGGCGCCGTATCGATCCACGGCCCGATCGAGCCGCTGCGATCGAAGTTCTTGCCTTGGGTGATGTTGAATGTTCCATGCTTCATCCAGTCGCGCACCGAGCCCTCGTTGGCGATCGTCAGACCCGCGATGTGGGCATAAGCCGCCTCGCGCGCGATACGGCGACCTTGGGTTCCAATGACGAGAACGACCTCGCCCTCGTAATCCAGTTGCTCGGATTCGCGCGGGCGCCAGATCGCGGCGCGATGGCCGACGAGTGATTCAGACGTTCGCATGAAAACGTTCGGATATTTGGACGGCGACGCCACCTGTCCATATTCCTCGCCACGCTTCCCGTAATTGACGCCGATGCAGAAAATCTTGCCAGGGCGCGCCAGCGGCGGCAGGAATTCCACCTCGTTGAAGTGAAAATCGACGCTCTGGTCCGCCGCCGCGGCGCCGGCCTGCTCGTAAGCATTGGCGCGCGCAATTTCGTCCAGACTGGAGAACGCGCCCTTGAGCCGGTCGGTCAAGTCAACAACGCCCGTCTCCAGCGCGACGCCGAACCGCGCGCGTCCCCCCGCCACGAAGCTCATGAACCGCATCGATCCGCCTCCCCTTGCCGCCCTGGCGATGGTCATTTTCAGGCCTTATAAGAAGGCGTATCCAGCGCCCGTCAATCGGTTTCCCTTGACGCCGGAGCGCCGGCGGCGCCGGTTTGACTCCACCCCCACCCCTCCCTAGTTTGCGCCGCGTCGCGCGGACGACCTGGATGCTCGAGTTGGTATGAAAGCCGCCCCATTTGAATATTCCCGGCCCGCCAGCGTCGCGGAGGCCTGCGAACTGCTCGCCAATGACGAGGACGCCCGCATCATCGCTGGCGGCCAGACGCTGGTTCCCATGATGGCCATGCGCCTCGCCCGGCCCACGCGGCTCGTCGATATTTCGCGCATTCCCGAGCTTTCATTCATTCGCGACGATGGCGACGCCATCGTCATCGGCGCCGCCACCCGGCAGGCCGATGTTGAAAAGAGCGGGCTGGCGGCGCGCAAGCTTCCGCTGCTCGCGCTCGCCCTGCCGTGGATCGGGCATACAGCTACCCGCAATCGCGGAACCGTTGGCGGCTCCATCGCCAACGCCGACCCGGCGGCGGAAATACCGCTGGTGCTGACGACCCTTGGCGGCTCGGTTATCGCGCGAGACACCGGCGGAGCGACAACCATTTCCGCCGACGACCTCTTTGAAGGCCCCATGGCGACGGCGATTTCGCCACTCGCCTGCCTCGCGGAGGCGCGCTTTCCCGTCTGGACGCAGGAGCGCGTCGGCGCGGCCTTTCTCGAAATTAGCGCGCGCAAATGCGATTTCGCCTATGTCTCCGTCGCGGCGCAGGTTGCGCTCGACGCCAACGGGCGATGTGTCACATGCGCCATCGGCATCGGCGGCGCGACCTCGACGCCCACCCGGCTCAAATCCGCCAGCGCGGCGCTCGTCGGCCTTGAAATCAATGAAGGCTACATCCGCGCGGCCATCGCCGACGAAATCGCGGCGCTCGACATCATGATCGACCCCCACGCCAGTCCCGCCTATCGCCGCCGGGTGGCGGCCACGTTCGCCTTGCGCGCCCTGCTCGCCGCCAACGAAAACGCCTTGCGCACGGGAGCGCGCGCATGAAAGTCCTCCTGAGCGTCAATGGCGAGGGCCACGAGATTGACGTCGAGCCACGCCTGACCCTGCTCGATGCGCTGCGCGACAATCTGCGCCTGACCGGCGCGCACGCCGGCTGCGAACATGGCGTCTGCGGCGCTTGCACCGTGTTGATCGACGGCGCGCCGGCGCGCTCCTGCCTGATTTTCGCGGTGCAGGCCGACGGGCTTGAAATCACCACGATCGAGGGGCTCGCGCCGGAGCCCGGCGAACTCAGCATGTTGCAGGACGCCTTCTGCGAGACCCATGGCATGCAATGCGGCTATTGCACGCCCGGCATGATCCTCACCGCGCACGCCCTTTTGCGCGACAATCCCGCGCCGACGCGGGAAAACATCGTGGAGGCTATCTCCGGAAACATTTGCCGTTGCACCGGCTATGGCCAGATCGTCGAGGCGATCGAACTGGCGGCCCGCCGCCTCGCCGGCTCCAACGCCGCTGGCGGAGGCGCGCCATGACCGCGCCCGTGAAAACCTTCCGCTATATTTCCAGTGATCGGCGCGTGCGCGAGGATCGCCGCTTCGTCGTCGGCAAGGGGCGTTACGTCGCCGACCTCGTCGCCGATGGCATGTTGCATGTCGCGCTGGTTCCATCGCAACATCCCGCGGCGAACATCAAGTTCATTGATACCTCCAAGGCGCTGGCGCTGCCCGGCGTTCACGCGGTCATCGATGGCGCGGAGCTTGCCGCCGCCGTCGAGCCCATGATGAACGGCCTCGACACGCCGAATGTGCGGCGTTACTCGCTCGCCGTCGGCGCGACGCGCTACATGGGCGAATGGGTCGCCGCCGTCGTCGCCGACAGTCGCGCGCTGGGCGAGGACGCCGCCGAACTGGTCGAGGTGGTCTACGAGCCGCTGCCCTTCGTCATCGACCCCGAGGAGGCCTACAAGCCCACCAGCACGCCCGTGCATCCAGCCCATGGCTCGAACGTGCTGCTCGACCGCACCTTCAACTGGGGCGAGATCGACGCCGACTTCGCCGCGAGCGAGCACGAACTGTCGTTCCGCGTCATCTGGGGCCGCAATTCCACCGTGCCGATCGAGACCTTTGGCGTGCTCGCGCAATGGGACCCCTGGGGCGAGGTTCTCGACGTGCGCGCGTCGATCCAGATGCCGAAATACGCCGACCAGATTGCCCGCGCGCTGCGCCTGCCGATGAATGGCGTGCGCGTGCATTACGATGTCGATGTCGGCGGCAGCTACGGCGTCAAGCGCGGCATCAAGCACACGGTCCTTGCCGGCTACCTCGCGCGCAAGCTCAACCGGCCAATCCGCCTGATCGAGGATCGGCTGGAGAACATGCGCTCGGGCGACGCCCACGGCCCCGACCGCATGTTCGACATCTCGGTCGCCTTCAACGCCGATGGCGTCATCAATAGCATGAAGATGCGGGCGCTTGACAACGCCGGCGCCTACGCCGGGCGCGCGCCCTTCCAGCTCGGCAAGCCGATCGGCGCCATTGTCGGCCCCTATCGCATCAGGAGCGTTCGTTATCAGGCTGTCTCCGTGACGACCAACAAGGCCGTCGAGGAAGCCGTGCGCGGATTTGGTCAATCGCCAACCAATTACGCCATCGAAAACATGGTCGATCGCGTCGCCGAGGCCGTCGGCCTCGATCGCGTCGAGGTCCGCCGCCGCAATCTCATCCGTGCCGACGAATTCCCGTATCTGATCCCCAGCGGCACACGCTATGACAGCGGCGATTATCACGCCGTCATCGACAAGACCCTCGCGCATGTCGAATGGCCCGCCCTTGTCGCCGAGCGCGACCGCTTGCGCGCGCAAGGCATGCTGGCGGGAATCGGGATCGCCTCCTGCCTCGAGCCATCGGGCGGCAATTCCTCCTTCGAACCGCTGCTGAACCCCAAGAACACCACGACTACCTGGATGGAATCCTGCCGCGTCAACATCGACGCGCTCGGCCATATCAACGTGGCGATCCACACGACATCGTCCGGGCAAGGTCACGAAACGCTCGTCGCAACGGCGGTTGGCGAGGCCCTTGAAATCGACCCGGAACTGATCCGCGTCACGCGGCCCGATTCCCTGTCGAGCCTGCCCGGCAATTCGCCCGTCGGCAGCCGCATGGCGATCATGCTCGGCGGCGCGGCCTGGAACGCGGCGCAAAAACTGAAAGCGAAAATGATCGCCATCGCGGCGCGGCGTCTGGACTGCAAGGTCGAGGACGCCCGCTACCACGACGGCTCGGTCACGGCGGGCGCGCGCACGGTCGGCTGGCAGCAGATCGTCGATATCGCCCATCGGCATTATCATGAACTGCCGCCGGGCGTGGAACCCGGGCTTGAGGCCTCCTTCATCATGCAGACGCCGACCGGCGAGCAACTACCGACCGCCGATGGTCGCGTGCAGATGTATCCCTGCCATTCCTTTGAGTTTCACGTCGTGCTTGTGGTCATCGACCCGGAACTCGGCAAGCCAGAGCTGCGGCGCTACGTCATCGGCCACGATTGCGGGACCATCATCAACCCGCACATCGTCAAGGGCATGACGCTGGGCGGCATCGCGCACGGCGTCGGGGCCGCGTTGCTGGAAGAATTCGTCTACGACGCCGATGGCCAGATGATGAGCCAGAGTTTCATGGACTATCTGCTGCCCTCCTCGCACGAAGTCCCGCGCGTCGAAATCGTGCATCACTGCACACCCTCGCCGCTGACCGTATTCGGCCAGAAAGGCTCTGGAGAATCGGGCTATCTCGGCGCGCCGGCCGCGGTCTCGGGCGCCATCAACGACGCCGTCCGCGGGCTCGGTCTGCGCTTTGAAAAACTCCCCATTCGCATCAGCGCGCTCGCCGACGCCGTCGCCCAGGCGCGCGAAACATTGAAGGACAAGAGCCGATGATCATCGACTGCCACGCGCATATCGCGCCACCGAGCCTCATGGACGCCATCCAGAAAGAGGCCGCGTCGTTTCCCTCGTTGCGTCTGGTTCCAGACCCCGCAGGCGGCTTCGGCCTGTCCTTCGCCGGTGGCAAGGCGACACGCCCTGTCGCCAAGCCGCTCAGCGATATCGACGCGCGCGTGAAGTGGATGGATGGACAGAAGGTCGAGCGCCAGGTCGCTGGCGGCTGGCTCGACATGTTTGGTTATGAACTGCCCGCGGAGGAAGGCCTGCGCTGGTCGCGCCTGATCAACACGCATCTGGCGGAACTCGCGAAAACGAACTCGCGCTTTGTGGCGCTCGCCACCGTGCCGTTGCAGGATGGCGCCCGCGCGGCCGAGGTGCTGCGCGAGGCGCACGCCATGGGCTTGCCCGGCGCGATGATCGGCACCCAGCCCAAGGGCATCGGCGGCGTACTTGACGATCCCTCGCTGGAGCCGTTCTGGAAGGCCGCCGATGAACTCGGCTCGGCGCTCTTCATCCACCCCGTGTTCGAGAGCGGCGACAAGCGCAACGCCGACTACGGCATGGCGAACGCGGTCGGGCGCATCACCGACACGCTGATCGCGGTGAGCCGCATCATCTATTCCGGCCATATTCTCAAGTATCGCAACGCCAGGGTCGTCATTGGCATCGGCGGCGCGGCGCTGCCCTGGACGCTTGGTCGCCTGCAAAAGTCGTGGACGCTGGACAAGAGCCTTGGCAATCCCGCCGAGAGCCTCGCCGCGCTCTATTACGACACCATCGTGCATGACGCGCAGACGCTGCGGTTCCTCGCCGACAAGGTTGGCGCCGGCCGCATCATGATGGGTTCGGACGCGCCTTTCCCGATCGGCGACATGACGCCCATGGACGTCGTGCGTGACGCCGGATTCTCCGCGACCGAAGCCGCGTCGATCAACGGCGGCCTCGCGCAAAAACTGTTTGTGAAGTAAGGCGAGCCACCTTCTCCCGGTTGGAGAAGGCTCGCGGAGACCGATCCATGACCAAAAGCGCTCCAACCGAAGCCTCCGGCGTCCACGGATACCGCGATCTGCACGATCACCTTGACGCCCTGCGCGCCGCGGGCCTGCTCGTGACGGTCGAACGCCAGATCGACAAAGACAGCGAGTTGCATCCATTGGTGCGCTGGCAGTTCGTCGGCGGCATCGACGAGAAGGATCGCAAGGCGTTCCTGTTCACCAACATCGTCGACGGCCTCGGCCGCAAATACGACATTCCCGTCGTCGTTGGAGCCATCGCCGCCAATCGCCAGATCTATTCAATCGGCATGGAAGCGCCAGTCGACCAGATCCAGGCGAAGTGGGACCATGCGATCGCCCACCCCGTGAAGCCGCGCGTCGTCGAAAACGCCGCCTGCCACGGCGTGATCCACGAAGGGCGCGATCTCGTCGGCGAAGGGAAGGGCCTCGACGCCCTGCCCATCCCGGTGTCAACTCCTGGCTTCGATTCCGCGCCGACGCTGACCGCTACAAACGTCGTCACGCGCGATCCGGTTACCGGCGTGCAGAACATGGGCACCTATCGCTGCGCGTTGAAGGCGCCCGACCGTCTCGTCGTGCGCATGGCGACGCGCGTCGGCGGCGCCGGCGGCTATCAACACTATCTCGCGCACAAGAAGCGCGGCGACAAGGAAATGCCCTGTGCCATCGTGCTTGGCTGCCCGCCCTATGTCGCTTTCATGGGGCCGCAGAAGCTGCCGATCGGGATGGACGAACTCGAGGTCGCGGGCGGTCTCGCCGGCGCGCCGATCAACATCGTCAAGGCGCGCACCGTCGATCTCATGGTGCCCGCCGAGTCCGAAGTCGTGATCGAGGGCTACATTGATACCGAGTATGTCGAGCCCGAGGCGCCCTTCGGCGAGTCCCACGGGCATGTCGCGCTCGAGGAATACAACATGCCGATGCGGATCACCGCGATCACACATCGCGCCAAGCCCGTTATCCCCTCCTACATCAGCCAGGTCGCGCCAAGCGAGTCGAGCGTCATCAAGCGCGTCGCTTACGAGCCGCTATTCCTCGCGCATCTGCGCGACGGTCTTGGCATCAAGGGCGTCAAGCGCGTCGCCCTGCATGAGCCGCTGACGGGCCTGCTGCGCGTCACGACCATCATCTGCGAAAAAGGAATGCCGCGCACGGAAATCTGGCGCGCGCTTTATGGCGCGGCTTTCTTCAAGGGCGACTGTGGCAAGATCTGCATCGCGGTCAACGACGACATCGATCCCGACAACGCCGACGCTCTTCTCTGGGCGCTGGCCTATCGCTCCAACCCGGTCCGGGACGTCCGTACCGTGGAATCGCGCGGACAGGGTCATGGCCCCAAGCGCGAACACGGCGGCGAGGAAGATTCGACGTTGCTCATGGACGCCACGATGAAGTCCGACATGCCGCCGCTGGCGTTGCCAAAAAAGCCTTACATGGAAAACACCAAACGCATCTGGGAAGAACTCGGCCTGCCCGCGCTGCGGCCGCAGTCGCCGTGGTTCGGCTATTCCCTGGGCGACTGGTTGCCGCAATGGGACGAGGCGGCCGAGCGTTGCGCCACCGGCCATTATCTCGAGAACGGACGCGTCAGCCTGCAAAGGCAACAGAAAGGCCTCGTGCCTGAAACCAAGTTTCGACCCGACGAAGTCTGAATTCGAGGGTCAGGGAGGATCGCATGAGGAAGATCATTCGCGCGGGCGCGCTCGCGCTGACGTTCACGACGGCGGCTCTCGCGACGCCCGCGCAGGCGCTGGACAAGGTGTCCATTGTTGTCTTCGGAGCGCCCTCGCTCGGGGCCTTGCTGCAACCCGTCATCAAGCAACTCAAGCTCGATGAGAAGCACGATCTCGCCATCGACTTCCAGGAGCGCACGCCCGACGCCTACACCGCCGAATTCAACTCCGGTGAGTTTCAGGTTGGCGGCAGCGCCGCGGTGCTCACGGTCGGCCTCGCCGATCTTCGCGGCGTTAAGGTGTCCTACCTCTTCAACTTGTTCGATTTCTGGGGCGGCGTCGTGACGTCGCGCCCCGACGTCAAAACGCTGAAGGACCTTGAAGGCAAGGATCTGGCCGCCGCGCGCGGCACGACGAACTACATCATGTTCGACTGGTTCGCGCGACAGCAGGGTCTGGACCTGGCGAAAGTCTCCGTCATCAATACGGCGACCCCCGGTCTCGTCGGCTACGCCATCGCCGATCGCGCCGCGGCGATACAATTGTGGGAGCCCGCTTACACCACGCTCAAATCCAAGAAGCCCGACATCCGGCTGCTCGATCTGCAAATCGCCGATCGCTGGAAAGCGTTTGCCGGCAGCGCCAGCATTCCCTATCTCGGCGTCGCCGCGCATACCGACTGGATCGAGAAAAACCGCGCGCTGATCCCGCGCCTCTACGCCGCCTACAAGGATGCTGGCGAATATATCGTGGCCAATCCCGACGCGTCCGCGAAACTGATATCGCCCAGGGGTACAGCGGATGACCAGAAGGCCATTGCCGACCTCATCCGTTCCAACGAACGGCTCGGCCTGAACGTGCGCTGGGCGTCCGAGCAGCGCAAGGAAATCGGCTCGGTCTATGCCGCCGGCAAGTCAACCGGGTTCCTGCCCGGCGATCCCGCCGCGGCCACCATCCACGAGCGGAAATAAGTGGCGAACGGGGCCGCGGGCGCCTCCGGCCTGACGCGCGCGGCGCAGTCGGTCGCGCCCTTTCTCGTGCTGGCGGGCCTTTGGCAAATCGCCTCATTCAACCTGCCGAAATTCCTGTTTCCGTCGCTCGTCGATGTGTTCTGGCGCGTCGTCGATATCTTCATCGACTGGACGGAATTCCGTAACGTGCTCGCCACCGTCGCTCGCATTCTCGCGGGCCTCGTTGGAGCGTTCCTGATTGGCGGCGCGCTGGCCATGCTGATGAACCGTTCGCGCGTGGCGGACCGGTTCTTCGGCCCGATCCTGAATTTCTTTCAGGGCGTTCCGGCCCTGTCATGGGTCGTCTTCGCCATCATCTGGTTTCACGGCACGGAGCCGCGTATCTTCTTCATCATGCTGGTGACGTCGCTTCCAGCGTTCGCCTTCCAGATTCTTGGCGCGCTGCGCGCGGTGCCGCGAGACCTGTTCGAAATGGTGCTGTCGTTCCGCCCGACGAGCGTGAAAATGTTTCGGCAACTGACGCTGCCCGCGATTCTGCCGGACATATTGACGGCGTGGAAGGTCAATCTGGGCAACGCCTCGCGCGTCGTCGTCGTGGCGGAGCTTGTCGGGGCGACTGGCGGCGTCGGCTATGCCCTCCTCCAGCAACAGCAAGTCTTCGACATGGCCGGCGCGCTCGCCTGGACGCTGCAACTCGTGCTGTTCGTTCTCATCGCGCAATGGATCATCACCGCCATCGAGACCCGCGCCTTTCGCTATCGCGCCATCTCGGAACGTTCGGCATGAAGGCTCCCGAAATCAGCTTCGACCATGTGACAAAGGAATTCGCACGACCCGATGGCGGCGGCGTATTTCGCGCGGTGGACAACGTTAGCCTCGACATCGCGTCGGGCGAACTGGTCGCGCTGCTCGGCAAGACCGGCTGCGGCAAATCCACCATGTTCAACATGATATCCGGCCTGACGGAGCCAAGCGACGGCAAGGTGCGCGTCAAGAGCCGCGATCCCTTTCGCGAGTTCAACTGGTTTCGCGGCAAGATCGCCATCGTCTTCCAGAACGATCGGTTATTGCCCTGGCGCAGCGCTATCGGCAATGTCGAGATCGGCCTTGAAATGCTCGATGTTCCGCCGGCCGAACGCCAGGCCCGCGCCCAAAAATGGCTGGCGCGGCTTGGTCTTTCGGGCCACGAAAACGATTACCCTCACGCGCTCTCCGGCGGCATGCGTCAGCGCGTTTCGATCGCCCGCGCCTTCGCGACGGACGCGGACATTCTTTTGTGCGACGAACCCTTTTCGGCGCTGGATGAAATCACCGGCCAGCGTCTGCGCGAGGAGTTCGGCGCGCTGGTGCGCGAAAACGGCAAAACCGCTGTTTTCATCACTCATTCGATCAACGAGGCCACTCAGCTGGGCGACCGCATCATCGTGCTGCGTCGTCCGGCTCAAATCGCCATGGACGCCCGGGCGCCACGCGAGCCCACGCAGGCCGAGCGCGACGATCTGCGCGCGCGGATTGAGACAATCCTGTCGGAATAGGCTCCCCTTGCCACGCAGGCCAACCGCGTTAAGCTTCAAAAGCCTTGGGAGGTCCACGCCACGTGACGGCATCCGTAGAATTCGACACAAGCAGGCTCGACCGTTTTCTCGCCGAAAGGCTTGGCGTCGCGGCCGGAGGTCTGCGGTTGTCGCGCATCGCCGGCGGCCAATCGAACCCGACTTTTTTTGTCGATTTGGGCGGACACAGGCTGGTGCTGCGCAAGCAACCCGCCGGAGACATTTTGCCGTCCGCCCACGCGGTTGACCGCGAGTTCCGCGTCATGCGCGCCCTCGCCGACGCTGGCGCGCCCGTGCCGAATGTTCGCTTTTATCATGGAGAACGCGACATCATCGGCACCCCATTCTACATCATGGAGCGCGTCGAGGGCCGCGTATTTCACGACTGTGCGCTGCCGGGCCTTTCGCCGATCGACCGGCGCAAAGCCTATCGTTCCGCAGCGGAGACCCTCGCGCGCCTGCACGCCGTCGATTTCAACGCCATAGGCCTGTCAGACTATGGCCGACCCGGCAATTATTTCGCGCGCCAGATCGCGCGGTGGACGAAGCAGTGGACAATGTCGAAGACGCGCGAGCTTCCAGACATCGAGCGCCTGATTTCATGGCTGCCCGCGAATATACCCGATGATGACGCCGCTACGATTGTCCACGGCGACTATCGCATGGGCAACCTGATGTTTCATCCGACCGAGCCACGTGTCGTTGCCATTCTCGACTGGGAATTGTCGACGCTAGGCCATCCCCTCGCCGACCTCGCTCATTCCTGTATCGGCTGGCATTCGCTCGAATCCGAATACGGCGGGCTCATCGGCCGCGATCTCGCGACGCTCGGCATTCCCACCGAGGCCGATTATATCAAGACATACCGCGCCGCTTCCGCCCATGGACTGGAGTTGCAACCTTTTCATCTTGCTTTCGCCCTCTTCCGCTTCGCCATCATCTTCGAGGGGATCGCCGCGCGGGCGCGGCAAGGCAACGCGGCGAGCGACAATGCTGGCGATGTTGGCGAACTGTCGCAAGCCTTCGCGCGCCGCGCGGTCGATGTCATCGAACAACGCGCGCACATCTGATTTCGGGAGAACGCCATGGACTTTTCCTATTCACCCCGCGTCGAGACGCTGCGAGCGCAACTGGATGAATTCATGCGCGCGAACGTGGAGCCCGCCGCGCCCGTGTTTCAGCATGCGGTCGAGGCCGGTCGCTTTCCCCTCGATCTTCTCGAACCGATCAAGGCCGCGGCGAAGGCGGAAGGGTTGTGGAATCTCTTTCTTCCCGCGCTGCGCGACGACGAACCTGGCACGCGCCTGACCAATCTGGAATACGCGCCGCTCGCCGAAATCATGGGTCGCATATTTTGGGCATCGGAGGCCTTCAATTGCAGCGCTCCTGACACCGGAAACATGGAAATCCTGCACATGTTCGCGACGCCGGCGCAGCGTCAACAATGGCTGGTTCCACTGCTCAATGGCGACATCAGGTCATGTGTCGGCATCACCGAGCCAGACGTCGCCTCCTCCGACCCCACCAATCTCCAGACCACGATACGCCGCGACGGCGATCATTACGTCGTCAATGGCCGCAAGTGGTTCACCACCGGCGCCATGCACCCTAACGTAAAATTCTGCATCGTCATGGGCCTGTCCGACGAACGACCGGACGCCGACCCACACGCGCGCCATTCGATGATCATCGTGCCGCTCGACACGCCCGGCGTGAAGATCGAGCGAAATCTGCCGATCATGCAGCATTTCACGCCCGAGGGTCACTGCGAGGTGTCCTATACGAATGTCCGCGTGCCCGCGACCAACATTCTCGGCGATGAGGGCACGGGATTCGCTCTCGCGCAGGCGCGCCTTGGTCCCGGCCGCATTCATCACTGCATGCGCTCCATCGGACAATGCGAGGCCGCGCTCGATTTGATGTGCCAGCGCGCGCTTGACCGGCAGGCATTCGGCAAGGCGCTCGCCGACCACGCCAATATCCAGGACTGGATCGCGGAAAGCCGAATGGAGCTCGACCAGGCCCGGCTCTATGTTCTGCGCGCCGCCTGGATGATGGATCTGCATGGCAACAAGTCGGCGCGCACGGAAGTCTCGGCAATCAAGGTCGTGGTGTCGCGCATGCAGACACGCATACTCGATCGCGC
Organism: uncultured Hyphomicrobiales bacterium; assembly: GCA_903885755.1. Classification (GTDB taxonomy): domain Bacteria; phylum Pseudomonadota; class Alphaproteobacteria; order Rhizobiales; family Beijerinckiaceae; genus Terripilifer. The sequence continues at coordinate 14,704 of CAISJZ010000437.1, forward strand.
CATTCAGATATTTGGCGCCAAGGGTTTGACCAATGACACGCCGCTAGCGTTTCTGTGGACATGGGGTCGCGCGCTCCGCTTTATCGACGGGCCAGACGAAGTTCACAATCGCGTTGTCGCGCGCGCGGAACTTCGCAAACACAAGAGGCGATGACATGGATTTTGGCCCGCTCATCAAGGGAAAATCGATTTTCATCACCGGCGCCTCCTCGGGCATCGGCGAACATTTCGCGCGGCTCTGCGCGCGTCTTGGCGCCAGGGTCGCCATCGCCGCCCGGCGCGTCGACGCATTGCGCGACCTCGAAAATGAACTGAATGCGGGGGGCGCCGCCAACACGCTGGCGATCGGCCTTGATGTCGCCGACGCCGCGGCGATCGAGCCCGCCATCCGCGCGGCGCGACAAAAATTTGGCGGGCTCGATGTTGTCGTCAACAACGCCGGCGTCGCGCCCGATGGCGCCGCCATTGACATGCCGATGGATCGGTTCGATCAGGTGCTCGACGTCAACCTGCGCGGCGCCTACGCGGTCGCGACGGCCGCCGCGCGCGTCTGGCGCGAGGACAAGCGCGGCGGCTCGCTCATCAACATCGCCTCCATACTGGGCCTCAGGCAGGCGACCGGCGTGTCGCCCTACGCGATCTCCAAGGCCGGCGTCGTGCAGATGACCAAGCTGCTCGCGCTGGAATGGACGCGCTACGGCATTCGCGTCAACGCCCTGGCGCCGGGGTATATCGACACGCCGATGACCCATGACTACTTCGTCAGCGACCACGGTAAGGCGACGCTCAATCGCATTCCGATGCGTCGCATCGGTCGGGCCGAGGACCTCGACGGTCCCTTCCTTTTGCTTGCGACCGAAGCGTCATCCTACATGACGGGCGCCGTCATTCCCGTCGATGGCGGCCATGTCGTCAACTCGCTCTGAACCGCCGTTCAAGCGACGGCGCGCGCTTTCTTGAAGGCCTGCCAATCCGTCAGCGCCCGATGCGCTTCCGCCTTTTGTTTCTCGATGAAGCCGGGCGGCTCCGTGCGCGTCGTGATTTCCAGACGCAGCCCGTTCGGATCGAAGAAATAGATGGACTGAATGAAGTCATGATCGACGACGCCGATCACCTCGACGCCAGCGGCCTTGAGCCGCGACTGAATCGACTTCACGTCGTCCATCGTTGGCACTTCAAGGGCGAGATGCTGTACCCATTTCGGCGTGTTCGGCGAAGGCTTCGGCAATTCGCCCGTGCCAAGATCGAAAAACGCGACGTAGGAACCATCGCCCATCTCGAAAAACAGATGGAGATAGGGGCCGGGATCGCCGGAACTCGGCACCGATGCAACCTTGACGCAACTCGTCATTGGCAGGCCCAGAATGTCTTCATAGAATGCGCGCGTCTCCTCCGCGTCGCGACATGGAAACGCGAAGTGAAACATCTTCTCGATGGCGCGCGGCGCGGTCATGGGCGTCCTCCCGACATAAACCCAAGCATGAAGCGAGCTTACCAATCCATCGCCCGCGCCGCAACGCGCCTTGTCCGCACGCCGGGCGCGCGTCATAGTCAGCGCGATTTTGGGGATGGAGGCGTTCGTGCGAGACTTCAATGGCAAGGTCGCGGTGGTCACCGGCGCCGCCTCTGGCATAGGCCTTGGCATGGCGCGCGCCTTCGGGCGCGAGGGCATGAAGGTCGCCATGCTCGACGTGCGTCGCGACCAGCTCGACGCCGCGCTCGATGATGTCAAGGGATTGCAGATCAACGCCATCGGCGTCGAAACCGATGTATCCGACGCAAAGTCCGTCGAGGCGGCCGCGGCGCGCGTCGAAGCCGAATTTGGTCGCGTCGATATTGTCTGCAATAACGCCGGCGTGCTCATTCACGACAAGGCAGTCGCGGATATTTCGCTGCCCGAATGGGACTGGATTCTCAGCGTCAATCTCCATGGCGTCATTCATGGGGTGCGCGCCTTTCTGCCGCGCATTCGCAAGCACGGCGAGGGCGGGCACATCGTCAACACCGCGTCGATTGGCGGTTTTCAGGTTGGCGCGGCCATGCGCACGCCCGCCTACGCCGTATCGAAGTTCGCCGTTGTCGCTTTGACCGAGGGGCTCCGCAACGATCTCGCGGGAACCAATATTGGCGTCAGCGTACTCGCGCCAGCGGCCGTCGACACCGGCATCTATCGTTCCACGCAACACAAGCCGGAAAAATTCGGCGGGCCCGACACGGGGCCCGACGCGACGCCGGACATTCTACGCGCCGGCGCGCGTCCGGACCAGATCGGACGAAGGGTCCTCGACGCCATAAAGCACGACGATTTCTACATCTTCACGCATATCGAGACGCGTGACTGGCTGCTCAAACGGCACCAGGCGATCATCGAGGGCTATGACGCGCTTGAGCGGTTCGAGGCCGAAATCGAGCGCATTCCGCGCATGGGAACCTTTCCGGAGCAACCGAAGTGAGCGTCAATCTTTTTGATCTGAGTGGCCGGGTCGCGTTCATCACAGGCGCGGCGAGCGGGCTTGGCTTCGCGATGGCGGAGGCCTTCGCGGAACAGGGCGCCATCGTTGTGCTCGCCGATGTCGACGCGGAGGCATTGCGCCGCGCGGTCGGGCGCCTGACGCAGGCCGGGCATCGCGCCGAGGGCGTGGACCTCGACGTGCGCGATCCCCGGCAAATCCGCATGCGGATTGACGAGGTCGTCGCCAGACATGGCAAGCTCGACATCTGCTGTTGCAATGCTGGTATTTCGGGCGGGCCGCCGTTTTCCAGACCGGAAGGCCAGATCGAAAACATCGATCTGGCGACATGGGACAATGTCGTCAGAATCAACCAGACCGGCGTCTTCGCCACGATGCAAGCCGCCGCGGCGGTGATGAAGCCCCGCAAGAGCGGGCGCATTATCGTCACATGCTCCATCTCGGGCCTCGTGACGGGTTCGATCTCTGGCTACACTTATTCCGCGTCCAAGGCCGCGGTAATCCATCTCGTGCATCTCGCCGCGGTCGAACTCGCGCCCTACAACATCATGGTCAATGGCTTCGCGCCGGGACCATTTCTGACCAACATCGCGGGCGGACGCCTGCATCGCGAGCCGGAAACGGTAGCCTTTATGGCCAGCACCGTGCCGCTGAAACGCGTCGCCGACCCCAGCGAGTTGAAGGGCCTAGCGCTGTTGCTGGCTTCCGACGCGTCAAGCTACATCACGGGAACGGTGATTCCTATCGATGGCGGCGCGACGGCGATGTGAGAATTCAGGCGGAAAGCCCGATCCGTCTGATTTCCCAGCGCAACTCGATGCCGGAATGTTCGCGCACGCGGCGACGGACCTCCTCGCCAAGTCCCTCGATATCACCGGCGGTCGCGGCGCCGCGATTGATGAGAAAGTTGCAGTGCATCGGGCTGACCTGCGCGTCGCCGACGACGAGGCCCCGGCAGCCCGCCGCGTCGATCACCTTCCACGCGCTGTGCGGCCTGGGATTGGCGAAGGTAGAGCCGCCCGTCCTCTCGCGAATGGGTTGCGACTGTTCACGCGCGGCGGTGATGCGCTTCATCTCCGCGGCTATCTCGGCGGGATCGCCCGGTCGCCCTTGAAACACGGCGCTGGTAAAGACAACGTCGTCAGGCGCGTCGCTGTGGCGGTAGGAAAAGCCCATGTCCGCGCGGGTGAACACGCGGATGTGTCCCGCGCGATCAACGCCGCCCGCCTCGACCAGCACGTCGGTGGTCTCGCCGCCATGGGCGCCCGCGTTCATGCGCAGCGCGCCGCCGATGGAGCCAGGAATGCCGCAAAAAAACGCAAGACCGTCGATGCCCGCGTCGGCGGCGGCGCGCGCCAGTTTCATGTCGGGCACGGCGGCGCCCCCGCGCAGGCGATGATCTGGCAGCGTCGCGATTTCGCCGAAAGCCTTGCCGCCGAGGCGAACGACGACGCCTGGCACGCCGCCGTCGCGCACGATGAGGTTGGAGCAGAGGCCAATCGTCGTAACCGGAATATCCGGCGCAAGCCGAGCAAGAAAATGCGCGAGATCTTCTTCGTCGGCAGGCGAGAACAGGACCTGCGCGGGACCGCCGACGCGAAACCATGTGTAGGGCGCAAGCGGCGCATTGGCGCTCAAGCGCCCGCGCAAATCCGGCGCGCGCGCCGCGATGTCTCCAACGATGTCGGGAAAGCTCACGCCTTCGCCCCGCCCAGTTGCTCGGGCAGCGCGTAGGCCCATTGCGTGATGTTGCCCGCCCCGAGGCATACGACGTAATCGCCAGCCTTGATCAAGCCGCGCACCGCGTCGGCCAGTTTTTCAGGCCCGTCAAGCCCGATGACATTGCGATGCCCATGCGCCTTGATCGCCGACACCAGCGCCTGCTTGTCGATGCCCTCGATCGGCTTTTCGCCAGCGGGATAAACGTCCGCCACAATGACCGCGTCCGCGTCGTTAAAGCACGTCGCGAATTGATCGAACAGGGATTGCAGGCGCGTATAGCGATGCGGTTGCACCACAGCGACAACGCTGCCCTTTGTCGAGGCGCGCGCCGCGCGCAGCACCGCGGCGATCTCGACGGGATGGTGCGCGTAATCGTCGAAGATCAACGCGCCCGCTGCTTCACCCGTTTTCGTGAAGCGACGCTTGACGCCGCAAAACCCGGCCAGCGCCGAGCGAATGGCGTCAACGCTCATGCCGAGCTCGAACGCCACCGCGATGGCCGCGGTCGCGTTCAGCGCATTGTGATGGCCGGGCATCGGCAGAACGATATCCTCGATATAGGTCGCGGTCGAAGCCTTGCGGTCGCGCACCAGCACGTTAAACCTGCACACACCGCCAGTTAGGTTGACATCGAGCAGGCGCACATCCGCCTGCGGATTTTCCCCGTAGGTGATGACGCGGCGGTCCTCGATGCGCCCGACGAGTTCCTGGACCGTGGGATGATCAAGGCACATCACCGCGAAACCATAGAACGGCAGATTCTCGACCAACGTGCGGAAGGCGTCCTTCACCGCGTCAAAGGTCTTGAAATGATCGAGGTGCTCGGGATCGATATTGGTGACGATCGCGACATCCGCTGGCAGTTTCAGAAACGTGCCGTCGCTTTCATCTGCCTCCACCACCATCCATTCGCCCGCGCCAAGACGCGCGTTGGTGCCATAGGCGTTGATGATGCCGCCATTAATGACGGTCGGATCGAAGCCGCCCTTGTCGAGCAGCGTCGCGACCATGGAGGTCGTTGTCGTCTTGCCATGGGTGCCGGCGATGGCGACGCATTGGTTGAGCCGCATGAGTTCGGCGAGCATCTCGGCGCGGCGCACCACGGGCAGGCGCTTCTCGCGCGCGGCAATGAGTTCGGGATTGTCGCGGCCGATCGCGGTCGACACCACCACCACCGCGGCGTCGCCGATATTGCCCGCGTGATGACCAATGAAGACCTCCGCGCCCTTCTCGCGCAGACGCTTGACGTTGGCGCTATCGCTCGCGTCCGAACCCTGCACCTGGTAGCCGAGGTTCAGCAGCACTTCGGCGATGCCGGACATGCCGATGCCGCCAATGCCGACAAAATGAATGGGGCCCAGCTCGGCCGGCAATTTCACCGCGAAATACTCCCGCAATTACAATGGGCTGGCGATACGGATCACGAGTTCGGCCAGCCGTTCCGCCGCGTCCGGAATGCCCAAGCCTCGCGCGGCGGCTGCGGCGTAGCGCATGCCGTCGGAATTGTCGAGGCGCGAGCCAATTTCCGCCGCCAGCCGCGCAGGAGTGAATTCCGGCTGGAGGATCACGGTCGCCGCCCCGATCACGCCGAGGGTCGCAGCATTGGCCGCCTGATCCTGATCGATGGCGCCGGGCAGCGGCACGAGGATGGAGTCCCGGCCAATGACCGCCAGTTCGGACACGGTGGAGGCGCCCGCCCGCGACACCACGAGATGGGCGGCGGCCATGCGAGCAGGTAGATCCTTGAAGAACGGCCCGACCACGGCGGCGACGCCGAGCCGCGCATAGGTCTCGCGTACGCGGGAAATATCCTCGGCGCGGGCCTGTTGGGTGAGGCGCAGCCGCGCGCGCCGATCGGACGTCAGCAGCTCGATCGCCAGCGGTACGATGTCGCTCATCACCCGCGCGCCCTGCGAGCCGCCGGTGACAAGAATTTCAACGGGGCCATCGCCTGGGTCGGAAAATGGCGTCCGCGCGGCCTCGATAACCGCTGGCCGCACCGGGTTACCGATCGGCGTCGACTTCGCGGCGATCTCCTGCGCGACGCCGGCCAGTTTCGCGAAGCCCGTCGCGATCGCGGTTGCGCGAATGGCTAGAAAACGATTGGCGCGCCCCATGACGGCGTTCTGCTCGTGGATGATCGTGGGGATGCCAAGCTGCTGGCCTGCCAGCATCGGCGGCACGGTCGGATAGCCGCCAAAGCCGACCACCGCGGCAGGATTGACGCGACGAACGACGCCGCGTGCAACCCATACGCCGCGCGCCAGCGTCAGGCCGGCAAGCGCCTTGGCGATCGGCGAACCACCAGACGGCGTCGCCGAGGGGATGGCATGAATGGCGTCGGCGGGAAAGCCGGCGCCATACTGGAGCGCGCGGGAATCGGTGGCGAGTTCCACGCGCTGCCCACGCGCGCGCAAGGCCATGGCCAGCGCCTCGGCGGGAAACAGATGCCCGCCGGTGCCGCCGGCCGCGAGCAGGATTGGTCGTTGAGCCATGCCTACGCGTCCACGCGCGACATGATCTCCGACTTCGGCCGCTTGCGCATGACCGCGACGAGAAAGCCCATGGTCAGCGCCAGCGAAATCAACGACGATCCGCCGTAGGAAATGAATGGCAACGTCATGCCCTTGGCCGGCATCAGGTGCACATTGACAGCCATGTTGATGCAGCTTTGCAGGCCGAACAGCATGACGAGACCCGCCGAGGCGAAGCGGCAGAAGGAATCCTCGTTGCGCATCGCCGATGTCAGGCCGCGTAGCACGATGAAGCAGAACAAGGCGACGATGCCGATACATACGATCACGCCAAATTCCTCGCCGGTGACCGCGAAGATGAAATCAGTATGGCTATCGGGCAGAACGCGCTTCAGCGTGCCCTCGCCGGGTCCCTTGCCGAACCATCCGCCGGATATGAAGCTCTCCATGGCGGTATCGACCTGGAACGTATCGCCCGCGCTCGTGCCAACGGCTGGATCGATGAATTTCTCGATGCGCGCCCGCACGTGCGGCACGAACTGGTAGGCGAGCAGAGCCCCACTGAAGCCAACGCCGCCAATGCCCACGACCCACATCCAGTGAAGGCCGGCGGCGAAGAACAGCGACGCCCAGACAACCGACAGCAGCATCGTCTGGCCGAAATCCGGTTGCAGCATCAATGGCCCGATCGTGCCGACCAGCAGGATGATCGCGAAGATATTGGCCGGCACGTCGCGGCGACGGCCGCCCTCGGAAAAAGCCCAGGCGGACAGCACGACGAAAGCGGGCTTGATGAACTCGGACGGCTGAATGCCGAAAATCCAGCGGCGCGCACCCTTGACCTCATGGCCGAACAGCAAGGCCGCGACGATCAGCGCCATGCCGACGAGGAAGACCAGCAGAGCGGCGCGGCGCACGTGACGCGGCGACAAAAATGACGTTGCGATCAGGAGGATCGCCGAGGGAATCAGGAACAACACCTGACGATTGACGAAATGAAATGCCGTCAGGCCAAGGCGTTCTGCGACCGGCGGCGAGCCTGCCAGCGTCAGCACGAGGCCGAGCACCATCAACATGCCGAGCGCCGCCAGCATCCAGCGATCGACGGTCCACCACCAGTTGGAAAAAATCGATCGTTCCGCGCGAGACATCATGGCTGGCTCCTCGTGCTCTTGTCATTCCGCGCGATCAACGCGCGCGCGAGTTCGCGAAATCGATCGCCGCGAACCTCGAAATTCGGAAACTGGTCATAGGACGCGCAAGCTGGCGAGAGCAGCACGACAGGTTCGCGCGCACCGGAGGCCGCCGCGTCCCGCGCGGCGCTTTCAATCGCGACATCGAGCGTTCCGCACCGCTCATAAGCCAGCGCGCCATCAAGCGTCCTGGCGAAGTCGTCGCTCGACGCGCCAATGAGATAGGCCTTGCGGACCCTGCCGAACAGCGGCCTGAGCGGCTCGACGCCACCCTCCTTCGACTTGCCGCCAATGATCCAGAACATATCGTCGTAGGACAGCATCGCCTTTTCGGCGGCGTCCGCGTTGGTCGCCTTGGAATCGTTCACGAAGACAACCGATCCGAGACGCCCGACCTCTTCCATGCGATGCGGCAGGCCAGGAAAGCGCTTCATCCCCTGGCCGATTTCGTCGTGCGGAATTCCCAGCCATTCACAGGCCGCGAAGGCCGCTGCCGCGTTCTGGCCATTATGCGCGCCGCGCAGCGCGCGCGCCTTCGAGAGGTCCACGAGAACCTCGTCGAGTGACCAGTGCGGCGCCATCGAGATATCGCGCCGCAGCATGTTCGCGTCGAAAAACACGACCTCGCTCACGTCGCCGCGATGACTGGAAATCGCCGAGGTCAGAGGCTCTCCATGCCCCTCCTCCCGCAACCGATGAAGAATCGACTGGCAATAGTCGTCGTCGACGCCGATCACTGCGTAATCAGACTTCGCCACGAGCCGTTCCTTGACCGCCGCGTAAATCTCCATGGTCCCATGCCTGTCGAGATGATCGGGCGTGAGATTAAGCAGCACGCCAACGCCTGGCGCGAGCGAGGGCGCTAGATCGATCTGGAAAGACGAGCATTCAATCACGTGATAACGGCCTTCGGCAGGCGGCTCGAGTTCGAGAATCGGCACCCCGATGTTGCCGCCAAGCTGAACGTCCTTGCCGGCGTCACGCAGGACATGCGCGATAAGCGCCGTTGTCGTGGATTTGCCGTTCGTGCCAGTTATGGCGACGAAGGGCGCGTCCGGCGTGGTGGCGGCGCGTTCCCGGCAGAAAAGTTCGATATCGCCGATGATCTCGATGCCTCGATCTCGCGCCTGAAGCACGCTCCAGTGTGGCGCGGGATGCGTCAACGGCACACCGGGCGCGAGCAGTAGGCAATCGTATTTTGACCAGTCGGCGGATTTGAGATCGACGACATCAATACCCACCGCCGCGGCTTTCTCCCGCGCGGGGGCGCCATCGTCCCATGCATCCACGCGCGCGCCGCCAGCGATCAATGCGCGCGCCGTCGCCAGCCCGGAACCGCCGAGTCCGAACAGCGCCGCGTGGCGGCCAGCGAAACACGTGACAGGCGTCATCACCTCACCTTGAGCGTCGCGAGCCCGACGAGGGCCAGCACGAAGGAAATGATCCAGAAACGAATGACGATCTGCGGCTCCGACCAGCCCTTCTTTTCAAAGTGATGATGAATCGGCGCCATCAGGAAAACGCGACGTCCCGTCCGTTTGAACCAGAAGACCTGAATGATGACCGACAGGGCCTCGACGACGAAGAGGCCGCCAACGACGGCGAGCACGATCTCATGCTTCACCACGACCGCGATCGAACCAATGAGACCGCCAAGCGCCAGCGAACCCGTATCGCCCATGAAGATCTGCGCCGGCGGCGCGTTGAACCAGAGAAAGCCAAGGCCGGCGCCGATCAGCGCGCCACAGACGACCGCGAGTTCGCCCGCGCCGGAAACGTGGTTGATGCCGAGATATGCCGCGAAGATTGAATTGCCCGCGAGATAGGCGATGAGCGCGAATGTGCCCGCGGCGATCATCGACGGCACGATGGCCAGTCCGTCCAGGCCATCAGTCAGGTTCACGGCGTTGCCAGCCGCGACGATGATGAAGGCGCCGAAAACGAGAAAGAAAAAGCCGAGATCGCGCGCGAACCCGGTGAAGAAGGGGATGACGAGCTTGGCCGCCGGCGCGTCCGTCTGGAATGGCAAGGTCAGCGCGACGCCGATGTCGCCAAACGAGGCGAGCGGCGGCGAAAGGCTCGCGCACATCATGAGATAACAGGCGATGATGGCGATCACAGCCTCGATCGCAAGTCGCGCGCGACCGGAAAAGCCCGCGTGCGACTGCCGCGTTACCTTGAGAAAATCGTCGTAAAAGCCGATCGCGCCAAAGCCGAGCGTGACAAACATGACGATCCAGACGTAGGCGCTACGCGGATTGGCCCACAGAATGGTCGAAACAACGACGCCGGACAGAATCATCAGGCCGCCCATGGTCGGCGTGCCCTTCTTCGTCAGCAAATGCGATTCCGGCCCGTCGAGGCGAATGGGTTGCCCCTTGCCCTGTTTCAACCGCAGCGAGGAAATTATGGCGGGGCCAAAGAAGAAAACGAAAAACAAAGCGGTCGCGGTCGCGCCGCCAGCGCGGAACGTGATGTACCTGAACAGGTTGAACGGGCCAAAGAGATAGGACAGGTCGCTTAAATATGTCAGCATTCAATCATTCCTCGAGGCCGGCGTGTTTTCCCCGCCGGAAAAATTTTTCTTGAGTGACGCAACGATGGGACCCAGGCGACTGCCATTCGAACCCTTGACCATGACGACATCGCCCG
>CAISJZ010000438.1 GCA_903885755.1 uncultured Hyphomicrobiales bacterium
ATGGAGATGGCGTCGGCGATCAGCAGGGGATCCCCGCGCATGAGGGTGATCGCGGCGGCGTTCATGGCGACATCCGTTCCCGATCCCATGGCCATGCCGACATCGGCGGCGGCGAGGGCCGGCGCGTCGTTGACGCCGTCGCCGACCATCGCGACATGGCGGCCCGTGGCGCGAAACTCCTCGATCGCGGCGGCCTTGTCCGCCGGCAGGACGCCTGCGCGCACATCATCGACGCCAAGCTCCGCGGCGATGACGCGGGCGACGCGATCATTGTCGCCGGTCAGCAACAAAGTCGAGACGCCTAGCGCCTTCAACCGCGCGATCGCCCGTTTCGAGGTGTCGCGCAGATCGTCGCGCGCGCCGATGATCCCCAGAATGTCTTTCGCATCCATGTCGGCGACCCACATGACCGTGCGCGCCTTTGCTTCAAGCTCCGCGGCGCGGGCGTCCAGCTCAGCAATGTTCGCGCCGATCTCCGCCATGAGGGCGCGGTTGCCGATCGCGACGCGCTGGCCATCGACGCGCGCGATCAGGCCCTTGCCCGTTCGATTTTCAAAGTCTTGCGGCCTCGCGAGTTCAAGCGCGCTCGCGCGGTCGAGCACGGCGCGGGCGAGGGGATGTTCGCTGCCGCGCTGCGCGCTGGCGGCGAGGCGCAGCAGATTTGCTTCCAAGACGCCCGTCGCGCAAACAATTTCGGTGACGGCGGGATGGCCCTTCGTCAATGTGCCGGTCTTGTCGAGCGCCACCACGTCGATCAGCCGGGCGCTTTCCAGCGCCTCGGGATCGCGGATGAGAATGCCGGCGCGCGCCGCCGCGCCGGTGCCGACCATGAAGGCGGTGGGCGTCGCGAGACCCAGAGCGCAGGGACAGGCGATGACCATCACCGCCACGGCGGCGACAAGCCCGCTCGCCATGTCGCCGGCGATCAGCCACCAGCCCAGAAAGGTCGCGAGCGCGCAGAGCAGAACGATCGGGACGAAGACCGCGGCGACCCTGTCGACGAGGCGTTGGGTCGGGGCCTTCTTCGCCTGCGCGTGCTCGACGAGCGCGATGATGCGCGCGAGGGTTGATTGCTCGCCGATCGCCGTCGTCTCGACGCGCAGCAGGCCCTGGCCGTTGATCGAGCCGCCGACGATTCCATCGCCAGCATTTTTATCGACCGGCAGGCTTTCGCCGGTGATCAGGCTCTCATCCACGGCGCTGGCGCCGGAGAGCACGCGCCCGTCGACCGGCACTCGCTCGCCCGGTCGCACCACGCAGACATCGCCGAGCGCGACCGAGGAGACCGGCACAAGGACTTCCGCGCCGTCGCGCTCAACCTTGGCGTTCTCGGGCCGCAGCGCCATCAGCGCGCGAATGGCCGCCGTGGTCGAATGCTTGGCGCGACCTTCCAGCCACTTGCCGAGCGCCACCAGCGCGATGACGACGGCGGCGGCCTCGAAGTAGAGATGATGGACATGCGGCCTCGTCATCAGCCACAGGCTGTAGCCATAGGCGACGGACGTGCCGAGGGCGACCAGCAGATCCATGTTGCCGGCCCCGGCGCGAAGGGCCTTCCACGCGGCGACGTAAAAGCGCCAGCCGATGATGAACTGCACCGGCGTCGCCAGCGCGAGTTGAAGCCACGCGGGGATTTCCACGCCGAACATCGGCAATGTCAGCGGCGCGGCGAGCAGCAGGGCAACCGCCACGCGGATGGTCTCCAGGCGCCGGCGCTTTTCGTCCAACGCCTCCATCGCCGCGTCGCGCGCGCCATCGCCGGTCAGAATCGTCGCCTCGTAGCCGGCGACCTCGACCGCCGCGACGAGGTCAGCGGGACGCATCAGGCCCGAGACGCCCTCCACGTAAGCCTTTTCGTTGGCCAGATTGACCTCGGCCTTCACGACTCCGCGGGCCTTGCCGAGCGCCGCCTCGACGCGGCCCGAGCAGGTGGCGCAGGTCATGCCGCCGATGGCCAGTTCAAGCTTTTCGTGGGGCACGTCATAGCCCGCCGCCTCGATCGCGCCGGGCAGATCGGCGACCGCGAGGCTCGAAGGATCGAAGGATATTTCGGCCCGTTCGGTCGCCAGATTGACCGTCGCCTCGACGCCCGGCAGGGAGCGCAACGCCTTCTCGACCCGCGACGAGCAGGACGCGCAGGTCATGCCCTCGATAGGGAGGGAGACGGTTTCGCGCGTCCTCGGGCGCGAGTCGACGACGGTTTCCATGAGACTTTCACCGCGCTGACGACCATTGACCGCGCGGCGCGCGGAGCACAGGATGGTCGTGCAAGCCTGCCTCAATATAGGACGCCAAGCGTTGATCGCCATCAAGCCATCGGGAAAGCCGGACGAGACGGAGGCGGACGATCCCGAGCGATACACGGCGCTTTACGACCCCGATACGGTCTACCCCGCGCGCCTCGCGGAGCCTCCGCCAGCGTCGAGCCAGACCCAGGCGCCAGAGCCGACGGGAGGCGGTGGACTCTATGCGGAGAGCGAAAAGCGCCGCGTGGCGACGCCGCTGACGCCGGACATGGTCAAGCGTATCGCTGATCGGGCGGAGAGGAACGCCGCGCGGACGCGCCGACGGTAGGGGCTACCCCGGCCGCGGCGTCTGGCGCGTAGTTAATTCTTAACCGGGTTGCTTATCAATGATGACGCGACGCCGGCGACTCGGCGGAGCGACGCCGTGACGGTTCTGGCCTTGGGTTTCCCGGCCCGGTCTCGGCGGGAATGTTTTCGTCGTTGCTTTTCACCGCTTGGATTCATCCGGGTTTACCACCGGATTCAGCGCTTCCACGACCGACGAATTTGATTGGATTTAGGAATGCGGATCGATCAGGCTTCCCCCGCGTTGATAAAGTTCTCCGACTGGACCTGCTCGCAGCGGGAACTCTGGCCGCTTCAGAATCTCGAGGCCAATGGCGCCGCGCTCAACACCGGGCAATTCACGGAGCTGTTTGGCGCCGTCGACCAGCCGGCCTTCATCGAAGCCTCACGGCGGGTTCTGGACGAGTGCGACGCGCTGCGCGCGCGCATTCTGGAGGATGACGACGGGCCGCGGCTTTGCATCGCGCCGCTGCTGAACTGGTCGCCAGCCATGCTGGATCTGAGCGGCGAGGCCGATCCGCGCGCCCGCGCGATCACGTGGATGGCCGATGAGCTGGGGCGGGCCTTCGATCCGCAAGCGGCCTTGTTTTCGTGGACGCTGATCAAGCTTTCCAGCGACCATTTCATCTGGTGCTTTATCGTCCACCAACTGGCTCTCGACGGGTCGGGCCGCAATATCGTCGCCCGTCGACTGGCCGAGGTTTATTCGCGCATCGTCGGAGCGGAACAGTCCGAAACGCCGGCGCCGGGGCCCCTGAGTGATCTTCTCGGCGAGGACGCCGCCTATCGCCAGTCGCCGGAGTTCGCCGCCGATGGCGACTATTGGGCGCGCCTGACGAGCGATCCGCCGCCCGCGGCGCGGCTGACGCGCAAATCGGCGCAAGGGTCGTATCTGGGCGCTCGCCATACAGCGCCGTTGCCGGCGTCCACCGCCGCGGCGATCCGCGACATGATGACGAAAACCGGCATCAGTCTGAGCGGCCTCTTCGCTTGCCTGTCGGCGACCTATCTGCATCGGATCACGGGTGCCTCCGACGTCGTCGTCGGCTTGCTCGTCGCGGCGCGTACGACCCCGATCCTGCGCGGCATTCCCGGAAACGTCTCGAACACGGTGCCGTTGCGGATCAGATTCAAGCCCGAGATCACCATCGACACGCTCTTTGTCCAGATTCGCGCCCGTATCCGCGAAGCCCTGAAGCATCAGCGTTTCGCGCTGTCCGACATGAAGGCGGCGATGCCCGAGCTGAGCGGCGAGCTGTTTTCCATCGCGGTCAACGTGATGAAGTTCGACTACGCGCTTGGATTTGGATCGATCCCCACGGCGAGCCACAATCTCTCCAATGGCCCAGTCGACGATCTCTCGATTTCGGTGTTCGAACAGCCGGGCGAGGATGGGCTTCAGATCGCGCTGAACGGCAATGTCGGCCGTTACGCCGCCGACGAATTGAAGGCGCATTACGATCGACTGGTCTATTTTCTGGATCAATTGTGCCATTGCGACCCGGCGACCGAAATCCGGGCGATTGCGTATTTTGGCGACAACGAACGCGAGCGCGTGCTCAGTCAATACGGCGCGGCGCGTAACTCCATTTCCGGCGACAGCTTCGAGGCTCGTGTCCGGCGCGGCGCCGATACGCCCACGCGGTTGTTCGTGCTCGATGACAGGCTTGAGCCCTTGCCGATCGGCTGCGAGGGTGCGCTCTATCTCGCCGCGCCAGCCGGCGCCGCGTCCGCGGGCGTCGATTCCGTCGCCTGCCCCTTCGCGGGACCGGACTGGCGGATGCATCGCACCGGCGATATCGCGTTGTGGCGCGAGGACGGCGAGCTTGAATTTGTTGATCGCGCGGACTCGGGGAGCCCTGTCGATAGCGTCATGGACAAGGCGCCCATTCGCGTCGCGCAATTCGTCGGGCCGCGCAATCCGCGCGAGGAAATCGTCTGCCGTCTGTTCCGGGAGGCGCTTGGCGCCGCCGAAATCTCCGTCAATGACAACTTCTTCGAGGCCGGCGGACATTCGCTTCTTGCGGCGCGGCTGGTGTCGCGATTGAGCGCGGAGATGAAGTCGAAGGTCGCCTTGCGGGCCATCTTCGAGCACCCGACGCCCGAAGCGCTGGCGCGATTCCTTGACGCCCGGGAGCCGGCGGCCCAGACGCCGTCCAACAAGCCGCTTCTGGTGCTGTTTCCCGGCGGCGGCGTTGTATCGCGCGAGGTCATCAATCTGCAGGTGGCGCTCGCCGCGAACCATGGCGTGCTGCTGATCGACTATCCCGACTGGCGCGACCAGTGCGATGTGTTCTTCGATATCGAGAAATATCTTGACGCGGTTCTCGCGCAGATTCGCAAGGCCGCGCCGACGCCACGGCCGCTGCGCCTCGTCGGTTATTCCTTCGGCGGCGGCGTTTCCTACGTCCTGGCGATCATGCTGCGCCGGTTGGGATATCAGCTTGAATTCCTCGGGATTATCGACGGTCGCTCGCCGGTTCTGCGGGACATGCCGCAGTCGACGGAAACACAGTCCCTGCCGGTCAGAATTTTCGAATTTCTGCGGCGGGATGGCCTGTCGCGAAGTCGCCAGATGGGGCGCTATGTCGGCATCCGCGCGAAGAAGCCGCTGATCCGGAAGTTGCTCAAATGGTTCGGGCCTTATCTGCCGAAGGATCAGTCGGGCGAATTCCTGTTCTATATGACCTCGTTCATCAACGCGGCGATTCCCATGCGGTCAATCCGCGACTGGACGGCGGGGCTCGATGTGGCGGAACGCGATCCGGGCGGGCCGACGCTGCTGATCCGATCGCGCGACAATGGCGATGAGTGGCCGGTCGATCTGGGCTGGCGCGACCTTATCCCGGCGATCGAGATCAAGCCGGTGCCGGGAACGCACTTCACCGTCATAGGCGATGAAAACCTGCCGGCGATTTGCGCGCTCATTGGCGCGCCACCCGCGAAAAGCGATCAGCTCGCGCCCGAGATGGTCGCGCGCAGGCCGGACGTGGCGGCGTAGAGCCTACTTCACGGCGACGAGATCGATCACGGCGGCCATGCCGGCATGGGCGCCGCCCTCGCTCATCATGGTCTCGTACTGTTTGATCAGCACCTTCGAGAAGCCGCCGAATTCGGCCTCCAGCAACTCCATCGTGTAGAGATGCTCGATCTGCTTGGGGCCGCCGGTGCCGTATTCAAGCTGCTTCGGCGTATAGCCCTCGAGCAGCAGCAGGCCACCCTTTTTCAGCGCCTTGCGGATGCCGGCGAACTTGCCAGCGCGTTCTTCGGGTGTCGAGAACTGGGTGAAGATTTCCGCGATGACATCGTATTCCTCGCTCGGCCACTCATAGGCGTGAACGTCGGCGAGTTCCGTGCGCAGCTTTACGCCGCGTTTTTTCGCGAGCGCCTGGGCCTTAGCCTGACCGTTGGGTGAAAAATCCATCGACAACGTGTCGAGGCCGCATTCCGCAAGAAAGACTCCGTTGCGGCCCTCGCCATCGGCCACGGCAAGCGCCTTGCCGGATTTCGGCAGGCGATGCTTTTGCGAGGCGAGAAAAACGTTCGGCTCCTCGCCGAAGATATATTCGGGCGCCGCGAAACGGCCCTGCCAGCGTTCGAACTCACCCATCAATCGCGCTCCGCCTATTTCACCATCCACACGCTCAGTTGCACCCGATCCGGCAGCCGCGTTCCAACGCCGATGAAGATGTGCCGCGTCATCCATTGCAGACCGGGCGCGGCGGTTTCGAACTTCGGAACCGAGCGGAAGTAGATGAGCGATGGATCGACGCTCTCGCCGCGCGCGAGCCGCTCCATCACATCGGGCGCGCCGCAGCGCAGTCCGTTGTTCTCGACATAGACGAGGCCATGGCCGTCGATGTCGAGCGCGTATCTCGCTTCGAGATAACTTGAGCCATCGGCGCGCAGCACCTGAAAATCCGCGCCGAGGTCCAGCACCTTGCCAGTGATGGCGGGCCCCTGCACCGTGCCGCCGCGGATGGCGACGATGCGGCGCAAGCCCGCGCCGGTCTCGCCGATGGCGAGCGGTGTGTCGACGGCAACATCGACATCGCAGACGTGTTCGAGGGCGGGGGGCTGGCTGGTCATTTGGCCCTACATCCGGCTTGGCAGGTAAAGCGCGATCATCGGAAATGCGATCAGAATGATCAGGCGCAAGATATCGGTGAGGATGAAGGGGATCACGCCCGCGAAAATCGTCGAGAACGTGACGTCTTTCACCACCGACTTGATGACGAAGACGTTCATGCCGACGGGCGGATGAATGAGGCCAAGCTCCACGGTCATCACGATGATGACGCCGAACCAGATGGGATCGAACCCAAGCCCCGTGACCACGGGAAAGATAATGGGCACGGTGAGGATCACCATGGCCATGGAATCCATGAGGCAGCCGAGGATGATGTACATCACCATGATCAGCGCCAGCACGCCGTAGGGGCCGACGCCAAGGCCGGTGAGAAAGCCGGTGATCTTCTGTGGCGTCTGGGTGATGGTGAGGAAATAACCGAACAGCAGCGCGCCGATCAGCACGGTGAAAACAGCGGCCGCGGTGCGCGTCGCCTGCAGCAGCGACGACAGGATTTTCTCGCGATCTAGCTTGCCGCGCACGATGCCGAGAATGAAGGCCCCGCTGGCGCCGACGCCGCCCGCCTCCGTCGGCGTGAAGAATCCGCCATAGAGACCGCCGATGACGAAGGCGAAGAGCGTCAGCGGCGCCCAGACCTCGCGCAGGCCAAGCAGCCGTTCGCGCCAGGGCCGCGCCTCGCCCTCGGGCAGAAAGCCCGGGCGCAACCGCCCGATCAGGAAAATGGTGACGACATACATGCACATGGCGAGCAGGCCCGGCAGGATTCCCGCGACGAACAGCTTGCCGATGTCCTGCTGGGTGATGATGCCATAGACCGTCAGCACCGTGGAGGGCGGCAGCATGGCGCCCAGCGTGCCGCCAGCGGCGATGACGCCTGTCGAGAAGGACTGGGGATAGCCGAAGCGCCGCATCTCGGGGTAGGCGACGGTGGCGAAGGTCGCCGCGGTCGCGACGGAGGAGCCGGAAATCGCCGCGAAGCCGCCGCAGGCGACGACCGTGGCGAAGCCCAGTCCGCCGCGCAGATGGCCAAAGCAGGTGTTGGCCGCGCGGAACAGTTCGCGGCTGACGCCGGACGCGGAGACCAGCGCGCCCATGAGCAGGAACATGGGAATGACGCCGAACGTGTAGTCCGTCACGGTTCGCATCGAGGTCTGGCCGACCATCTTCAGCGCCGGCGTCGCGCCCACGAGATAGGCGTAGCCGGATACGCCGACGAGGCCCATCGCCATGCCGACGGGCACGCGCAGCAGCATCAGCGCGAAGAGGACGATAAAGCCGGTTGCGGCGACCGCGTCGGGACTCATTCCACAACCTCTTCGCGCGGCGTGTCGCGCATATCCTCGGGATGGAAGATCAGCCTGTAGGTGCGCACCGCGATCAACAGCACCGCCGACACGTCGCCAGCCCAGGCGACCGCGAAGAACGGCCACGTCGGCAGATGCAGGTCGTAGGTCAGCACATTGTCCGACATGGTCGTGCGCACCTTGTCGAACAGCATGATCGTCTGCGTGGTCACGACGAGCAGAAGCACGAGCGTCGCGAAAATGTCGATGACGCGTTGCGAGGCCTTGCCGACCGAGCTCCAGATGAGGTCAACGGTGATGTGCGTGCCGCGATAGGAGGTCGCGGCGATGCCCCAGAAGATGAGGATGCCGAGCAGCATGCGGCCGAAATCGTAGCTGTCGGGGATCGAGGTCGAGAAGAACTTGCGCAGCACCACCGACAGGAAGATGTCGAGCGCGACGATGCCGACGAAGGCCGCCGCGATCCACTCGATCGTGTCGATGAATGTGTCCATGATGTTGCGGCGCATGCGCGATCCCTCGACGCGTCCCGGCTCTACAGGCCCGCGCCATATTTGGCGATCGTTGCGTCGAGTTCCTTGCTCGCCGCGTCCGGGTCGGCGCCGGTCTTTTTCACCGCCTCGGCCCACTTCTCCTTCAGCGGTTTGGCAGCGACGCGCCAGGCGCCGAGCTGTTCGGCGGTGAGCGGATAGACCTCGTGCCCCGGCGCGGCCTTCATCTTGTCGATGCCGGCGTGTTCGAAATCGCCCCAGGGACCGGCGATCTTCACGGCCCAGTCAGTGGTGCAATGATCGTCGATGACTTTTTTCTGATCGGCGGGCATGGCCTCGTACTTCGCCTTGTTCATCACGTAGACGAATGTCGTCGTGTAGAGCGGAACGTCCATCGCGTATTTCACGACCTTGTCGATGCCGAACAGGAACATCGATCCCCATGGTGACGTGATGGCGTCGGCGACGCCGCGCTCCAGCAATTCGCGCGCCTCGGGGGCGGAGGCCTGAACGTTGGTTCCGCCGAGCAGCGTCACGAGTTGCGCCATCGTGCCATGGGCCGGGCGCATCTTGACGCCTTGAATGTCCTCGGGGACGACGATTTTCTTGCGCGCGAAAATCGCGCCGGGATCGTGGATGAAGGCGAAGCAGAAATGCACGTCCTTCATTTCGGTCGCGGCGTATTTGCGATACCAGGAATCAAGCGCCGCCGTGCCCTTGCGCGCGTCGGCGAATGTGAACGGAATTTCGCCCACCGCGATCATGGGAAAGCGACCGGGCTGATAGCCGGGATTGACGAGCGTGACGTCGGCGATGCCATCGCGCGCCATGTCGTAGTGGTCGAAGGCCTTGCCAAGCTGTTCGGACGCGAAAATTTGCGGCTTGATGGCGCCGCCGGAGGCCTTCTCGATGTCGTCGGCCCAATCCTTCGTGCTGGGCGCGAGGGGATGGGCGAGCGGAATCCACAGGGACACCCTGAGGGTTGTCTGGGCGCCGGCGGCGCCGCCGGACGCGATGAGAGCGGCCAAACCGATCAATGCACGATTAAAAGACTTCATGGTCTTCTCCCTCGGGCGGACAATGTGGCGGTTCCGCTCACGCCAGTTTCTAGCAATTGAATGTTCCCGTTCATATCGAAATTCGCGCCGCCGATCGGGCTGGCCGGCGGCGCGGTTCGCGTTACAACCCCGCGCCGTATTTTGCGATCGCGGCGTCGAGTTCCTTGCTCGCGGTGTCCGGGTCGGCGCCGGCCTTTTTCACCGCGTCGGACCATTTGTCCTTGAGGGGCTTGGCCGCGGCGCGCCAGGCGCCGAGCTGTTCGGCGCTCAGCGGATAGACCTCATGGCCCGCGGCGGCTTTCATCTTGTCGATGCCAGCGTGTTCGAAATCGCCCCAGGGGCCAGCGACCTTCTGCGCCCATTCGGTGGTGCAGTGATCGTCGATCACCTTCTTCTGGTCCGCTGGCAGGCCTTCGTATTTCGCCTTGTTCATCACGTAGACGAACGTCGTCGTATAGAGCGGCACGTCCATCGCGTATTTCACGACCTTGTCGATGCCGAACAGGAACATCGACCCCCAGGGAAAAGTGATGGCGTCGGCGACGCCGCGTTCCAGCATGTCGCGGGACTCTGGCGCCGAGGCCTGCACGTTCGTGCCGCCGAGCGACGAGACGAGCTGCGCCATGGTGCCATGGGCGGGGCGCACCTTCATGCCCTTGATGTCGTCGGGAACCATGACCTTCTTGTCACGGGTGAAGATCGAACCTGGGTCATGGATGAAGGCGAAGCAGAAATGAACATCCTTCATTTCGGCGGCCGCGTATTTGCGATACCAGGTGTCGAGCGCCGCCGTGCCCTTGCGCGCATCGCTGAAGGTGAAGGGAATTTCGCCGATCGACATGATCGGGAAACGGCCGGGCTGATAGCCCGGATTCACATAGGTGATGTCGGCGATGCCGTCGCGCGCCATGTCGTAATGGTCGAAGGCCTTGCCGAGTTGTTCGGACGGGAAGATCTGCGCCTTGATCGCGCCGCCCGAGGCTTTCTCGATGTCGTCGGCCCAGACCTTGGTGCCGGGCGTCAGGGGATGAGCCGGTGGAATCCAGAGCGATATGCGCAGGGTTGTCTGCGCGCTGGCGGCGGACGACGCGGCCATTAGGCCAATCCCGCAGAGCAGGGCGAGTGAAATCCGTTTCATGGCATCCCTCCATTCGCGGGGCGTCGCATCGCGCGCCCCTTGTCACCTTCGTCGCTTATAGCAACTGATAGTTCTGTTGCATAACAATCTCGTCTTGTTCAATCGGCGGGCTTGACGGGCAGCAGCGGCATGGGCAGAGGCGCGAAATCGATATTTTGCGGCGCGTCCCGAAGGAATTCGGCGTCAACCGGATTTCCCGCCTGCCGCCCCAGTTCGCCCTCGGGCGCCGTCGCCTCGGATGTCGCCTGCCCCGTGGCCGGCGCAGAGGCATCCTGTCCCGCGTCCATGTCGCTCGCCCGGCCCTCCTGCGGCTTGCCCGACATGATGTCGGCGCGGGCCTTTTCGACCTTCTCGGCCAGCGGCTCGGTGTATTTGATCCTGAACGAGCGCGGCACGCCGGATGGCACGTTGTTGTCGTCGAGTTCCTCGATCCAGAGGTAGATCGCGCCTGGCTCATTGTAGGCGCGGCTGGGCTCGACCACGCGTGTCCACAGCACCTGAAAACGATCCGGCATCGGGCGCGGGCTCGGCCAGCCGAGCAGACCACGCATGGAATCAAACGCGATAATGAAAAACGCCGAGGTGAGGACGATGGCGCCGGCCTTCACCCACCACGCGAAGGGCGTGCGCAGAAGCATCGCGAGCAGCAGCGCGCCGAGCACGGTATAGGCGAGCGACAGGGCGACAATGGTGGGCGTCATCGGCGCGCCCTCACTTGCCGCCGCGCTTGACGGCGCGGGTCAGCTCAATTAGCGATTTTTCTCGATGATTGATATCGACCACCTTGCCATCGCCGTCGATTTTGAAGCGCACCGCCGTGCGCTCCTGCCCGGTGTGGTCGAGCAGGATTGTGTCGTAATGCACGACCTCGACCGATGGATTGATCTTCTCGACCTTCACCGACACCGGAACCGGTTTGCCCGTCGTCGCGAGATAATGATTGATGTTGACGGTGTATTCGCCGGCGACGAGGCCGCGAATGCTGACGGTTTCCTCGCGGATCGGCGAGGTCACCTTGCGGCCATTCACGGTGATGAAATCGTTGGCTCCGCCGCGATCGTCGCGCTCCAGCACCAGAAACCCGGCCTCGCGTTGATGAAACCACGCGATGTTGCCGACGGGGTCCTCGACATAAAGGTCCATGTCGTCGGGGTGATTGTCGGGCCATGTCATGGAGATGATGAATTCGGCCTTGGTGTCGATCTTGCCGGCCTTGGCTTCGGGATTGATCGCGAGCAAAGCGATGAAGAACAGAAACGCGACGACCTGGAGCGCCTTGAACAGCATGACGCTGAAGGGGTCGAAGGGATCCTCGCGCGGATAAAGCGAAAAATCATCCATTCTCGCGCTCGAGCACGGACACGACGAAGACCTCGGTGAGATTGGTGGCGAAAACGAAAAGCCGCGCCGTGGCGCCATCGAGCATGTGGTACTGAACCTTGACGAGGATCGAGCCGACGAGGCCCGTCAGCGTGGTGTACATTGCCACCGCCATGCCGTCGCTCATAAGGCTCATCGAGCTTTTCAACGCGACCTGATTGGCCGCGTCGAGGCCCGCGATTGGCGCCAGCATCATGATGAACCCGATGATGGTGCCAAGCAGGCCGAGCTTCATGAGGGAATCACTGGCGAAATTGCCCAATTGGTTGGGACCGCGAAGCTGGTCCGCGAGACCTCGCAGCAAAAGGGTCTGATCAAGCCTGTGGCGGCCCTGCAACCCTGCCTTCACCACGAGATTGCGGATGTGGTCGCTGACCGCGCCGGACGGCAGCCGGTCGCCGCCATCGGCGATGACGCTTCGGCCCGCCACCGTAAACGTCCTGGCGCCGGACGAGATGATCGCCTCGATCCGTCGCGCGCCGTCGAGTTCACGCGAGATCGTGTTGGTGCGCCACAGGCAATGCAGGGAGGTCGCGACATATAGCAGTGTGATGATGAGCGAAATGCTCGTCTTGTCGCTCGCCAGCATGAGGCGGAACAGGCCAAAGCGCCAGACAAGCGCGAATCCGAACGCGCAGACGCCTGTAAAAATCAGCCAGCGCAGCAGCGGACCGCGTTCGTCGGTAAATCCGGCCTCGGATGCGCGCAGCGACATAATCCCCCCGTCCCGGCTTCTTCCGCGCGCGGGGGCGTCGGGGAAAGCGGTCGGGCGAGTGTGCGCGTCGGCGTGGACGAGTCAAGGCGCTGCGGTTATTTCCTAAACGCAGGCGGGAATGCCGAACTCGCGTGTCAATCGCGCGCCGGTGTAGACGACCTTGAAATCGGCGGTATCGCCAACGCCCGCCAGCACGCGAGCGCGCAGCGCTGGCGGCAGAGCGCGAAACATGGCCCGCGAGCCGGATCGCGAGATATGCCAGGGATTGCCATTCCATCCATTCGCCGTGGCGTTGTGAAACCAGAATTCCGCGTCCGGGCGAACGCGCACGCGCGGGATTTCGAGCGCGGTGACCGCGGCGGAAATGAAAGTGCCGCGCAGACAGGAGCCAGAGGAATATCGTGTGTGCATTTCGGCGCGGACAAGATCAATGCGCCCGCCGCGATGCCAGGGATTCGGCGAATAGTGGAACACGGGCGGCGTTGCTTGTGCATGAGCCGCGCTCGTCAAGGCGCAGGCCGCCACCGCGCCAAGCCAATAGCGCATGATATGAATCTCCGTTCGGCCGAGGATATCGGCGCGTTTTGCGGTCGATGGGTGTCTTCCAGGAGTTGGCCAATCAGAGCCGCCTTGAGGACGGTTCAATTGGCGCGCAAGCGCTTGCGCGGGACTGACGCCGCGGTTGCATTTTTTCTCGGACACATTCGATCGATCGAGACGCGCGGGCTTGTTCGCCGTCCGTGGCCTTTCGCGATGAAATAACGATAGACTGATCGTATAAATTCTGAATTACGCTGCTTCATGCAATAAATACAGAATATATGTGGATATATATTATATATATTGGGCTGACATAGATAAGGTTTGATATTTATACTTTGGCCCATCGTCTGAGGGTTTTCAAGAGATTGCTGGGCGGGCGGTGATTGAATCGCCATTCGGATTCTTTGAGGAAGAGATGGAA
>CAISJZ010000439.1 GCA_903885755.1 uncultured Hyphomicrobiales bacterium
CCTCAAGGCCGCCTCGACGCCCGGCCGCGCGCCGGGCGCGACCCGCAGGCGGGCGGAGACATCGGCGAGGGTTTCGCCGCCGAGCAGCGCGGCGGGCGTCGTCAGCGAGACCTCGATGGGCAGCGGCGCGCGGGTCGCCGCGTCGGCCAGACGAGCGCGCGCGCCCGCGAACAGCGGATTGACGAGGAGACGGTCGAGATCGATCTGGCGCGCCTCCAGCGCCAGGCGCGCGCGCGGCGCCGCGCCCACATCGACGCTGGCCGAGCCTTGCAGGGGGATTGTCGCCTCGTCTGGCCCGAAACGCGCGTCGAGCCGCTCCATCCGCGCGCCGGCTTCCTCGAGGCGCAGCGGGCCCGCGACGCGCCAGGGCGAGGGCGCGGCGCCGGAGACAATCGCCTGCCCCTCGAAGGCGGGATGCTCGGGCGTATCGAGGATCAGCGCGCCATCGAGTTCGACGCGCGGCGTGGCGGCGCTTTCCTCGGCGACGAATTTGATGCGCATGCGCGCGGCCTCGAGCGCGCCCGCGGCGAAATGGATCGGGATGGCCCCGCCGCCATGGCGAACCACGCCATTGCCCTTGTACGGGCCGAGCAGGGACGCCACCTCGCCATCGAGATCGACGCCGTCAAGCGCGGCAATCGGCGCGCCGCCGGCGTCCAGCACGCGCAGGCGGGCGTTCGTGACGCGGGCGCGCTCGATGCTGGCGTCGGCGACAATCGGCGCGCCGCCGCCGCCCCGCCGCTGCGTCGCCTCCGGCGCGTCGATGGAGGCGTCGTAGAAGCGCAACTCGCCGCGCAGCAGCGGCATGACCGCCATCTCGAACCGCGTCGCGCCGGCGTGGACGGTGGCGGCGGCCGACTCGAGATCAAACCCGTCGAGGGCGAGAAAGGGCGTCGGCAGCAGCTTGATGTCGATGGCGCCGCGGGTCGTCACGCTGGCGCCGAGCGCCCGCGACAGCCGCGCCTCGACAAAGGCCCGATGCGCCGACCAGTCAACCAGCCATGGCCCCACCAGCGCCGCCGTCAGCAGCGCGATGAGGGCGCAGGCCAGAATGGTCAGGGCTTCGCGCAACAGGGTCCAGTCGTGAGGGGCGGGCCGGAATATCGCCGCGACAATACATCAATTCATGGCGAAGGGGTGGCGGGGAAAGGCGCGATGGGCCCGCGGGCGCACCCTCTCCCCGCGAGCAGGGCGAAGTGTCCGAGAGCCTTTCGCAAGGAGTTCGACGCTTGCTCGGCATAGGAACTCCCGCGCCTCCCTCACGCCGCCTGCACGAAAGAATCCAGCACCATCTTGCGTCCCGCCTTCTCGAAATCGACGGTGAGTTTGTTGCCATCGACCGCGGCGATCGAGCCATAGCCGAACTTGATGTGAAACACGCGCGCGCCGGTGGAAAATCCGGAGACCGCCGTGGACTTGGCGATGAGTTCGCCTTCGATCAGTTGTGGCCCGCGCCGCGCCGTCTGCTGGGCGCCGCCGCGCGCGCCCCATTGCGATTGCGCGCGTTCGCCAAAGCCGTTGGTCGCGCCGCCGCCATTGGTATTGCCGCCACCCTGCCGTGCTTTCGCGCGTTGCCAGCCCGGCGTGTTGTAGCTTGAGCCATAGCTGTCCATGTTGGCGAAGCGCGATTGCGCGTAGCCGCCATAGGCCGTGCCCGAGGCCGCCTCCACGACCTCGACATGCTGGCTGTCGAGCTCGTCGAGAAAGCGCGTCGGGATCGTCGTCTGCCACAACCCATGAATGCGCCGATTGGTGGCGAAAGAGATGCGGGCGCGCAGGCGCGCGCGCGTCAGGCCGACATAGGCGAGGCGGCGTTCTTCCTCGAGGCCGGCGCGACCATTCTCGTCGAGCGAACGCTGGTGCGGGAACAGGCCTTCCTCCCAGCCGGGGAGATAGACGGTGTCGAATTCAAGACCCTTCGCCGCGTGCAGCGTCATGATCGACACGCGCTCGGCGTTGTCGTTGTCGCTGGCGTCCATGACCAGCGAGATATGTTCGAGAAACCCGGAGAGATCGGGGAACTCCTCCATGGAGCGCACGAGTTCCTTGAGGTTTTCGAGGCGCCCCGCCGCGTCCGCCGAGCGATCGTTCTGCCACATCTGGGTGTAGCCGGATTCCTCCAGGATGATTTCGGCGAGCTCGCTCTGCTTCATGGTTTCGCGTTGCGCCGACCAACGATCGAAATCCTGCATCAGCGAGCGCAGGGTCTGGCGCTGCTTCGGCTTCAGTTCCTCGGTCTCGATCATCACGCGCGCGGCCTGCATCATCGGCATGTTGGCGCGGCGGCCATATTCGTGCAGGATTTGAACCGTCGCGTCACCGAGGCCGCGCTTGGGCGTATTGACGATACGCTCGAAGGCGAGATCGTCTGCGGGCTGCGCCACGCAACGCAGATAGGCGAGCGCGTCACGGATTTCCGCGCGTTCGTAAAAGCGCGGGCCGCCGATGACCTTATAGGGCAGGCCGAGGGTGATGAAGCGCTCCTCGAACTCGCGCATCTGGAACGAGGCGCGCACGAGAATGGCGGCTTCGTTGAGGCTCGCGCCCTTGCGTTGCAGGCTCTCGAGGTCCTCGCCGATGACGCGGGCTTCTTCCTCCGAATCCCACACGCCGGTGACGGTGGGCTTTTCGCCATCCTCGCCGTCGGTGAACAGCGTCTTGCCGAGGCGGCCCTCATTGTGCGCGATGAGTTGCGCGGCGGCGGCGAGGATGTGGCCGGTGGAGCGATAATTAAGCTCCAGCCGCACCACTTTCGAGCCGGGAAAATCCTTCTCGAAACGCAGGATGTTTTCCACGTCCGCGCCGCGCCAGCCATAGACCGCCTGATCGTCGTCGCCGACGCAGCACAGGTTGTGGCGACCCTGAGCCATCAGGCGCAGCCAGAGATACTGGACGGTATTGGTGTCCTGATACTCATCGACGAGAATGTATTTGAAGCGTTCGTGGTACGTCTTCAGCACGTCCGGATGGTCGCGAAACATGCGCAGGCTTTCGAGCAGCAGGTCGCCGAAGTCGACCGCGTTCAGCGTCTTCAGCCGCTCCTGATACATCGAGTACAGCTTGCCGCCCTTGCCGTTGGCGAAGGCGGCGGCTTCGCCGGCGGGCACGCGCGAGGGGTCGAGGCCCCTGTTCTTCCAGTTGTCGATCTGGTGGGCGAGCGCGCGCGCGGGCCAGCGCTTGTCATCGATGTTCTCGGCCTGCAGCACTTGCTTGATCAGGCGGATCTGGTCGTCGGTGTCCAGAATGGTGAAATCCGAGCGCAGGCCGACAAGCTCGGCGTGGCGGCGCAGCAGCTTGGCGTTGATGGAGTGGAAGGTGCCAAGCCACGGCATCCCCTCGCCCGCCGCGCCGGCGATGCGCGCGATGCGCTCCTTCATCTCGCGCGCCGCCTTGTTGGTGAAGGTGACGGCCAAAATTTCGTGCGGACGCGCGAGGCCGAGCGCGAGGATATGGGCGATGCGGGTGGTCAGCACGCGGGTCTTGCCAGTGCCGGCGCCCGCCAGCACCAGAATCGGGCCGTCGGTGGCCTCCACCGCCTCGCGCTGCTCGGGGTTGAGTCCGTCGAGATAGCGCGGCGCGCCCATGGCGGCGGCGCGCGCTCGCGCGGCGATACCGCCCGCCCGGGGGGCGGGGGCGGCGAGGGCGTCTGGATCGTCAATCGGGTCGGACAAGCCGGAAACTTCCAGTGGCATGGGGGCGAATCGCTCGGGCTAATGTGGGGTCGAGGCGCCGGAATGTCGATTCGCGGCGTAAGCGTGGACTTGGCTGGGCTTAATGGCTTTGCAAGTCCGGCGTCCTACGGTGGCCCTGGCGCCGGGAGCGCCGATTGCCATGAGGTTTTCGATGCAACCATCGGCGGGCGGAGCGTCGCGGGGCTGGGCCGTCTGGGCCGCGCCCTTGAACGATCCGGCGGTGTGGTTCGCTTTCGCCATCGGCGCCGCGCTGTTTCTGGCCGGCGGCGCGCTGATCGTGACCGGCGCGGCCTTTCCCACCGCCGTCGACGAGTTGCAGCACCTGTCCTTCATCCGCTCCATGGGCGCCGCTCCGGCGCTGTTCCCGGATTATGGCCATTATCCCACCCTGCGGCCGGATCTGTCGGGCTGGGGCGCGGACATCAACTACATCGCGCATCCGCCGCTGTACTACGTTCTCATGAGTCCGCTGCCATTCGGAGTGGCGGGACTGCGCTGGGTCAATCTGGCGCTCGCCTTCGCGGGCTGCGCTCTGGCCGCCATGGGCGGGGCGCGGATGCTGGATACGCGCATGCGCCGCGTCTTGTTCGTGGCGCTGGTGTTTCTGTTTCCCCGTTCCATCGCCACGGCGGGGATGATCAACAACGACAATCTCGTGATGCTGGAGACCGGCGCGCTGCTGCTGGCGCTGGCGGCGGACCGGCCAAGACCGGCTCTCGTGGCGCTGATTCTCGCGCTGCTCGGCTGGACCAAGCTCAATGCCTTCGTCGGCCTCGCCGCCGTGGTCGGCCTGCTGCACGCCCGCGCGGTATTCGCGGGCGAGGCGCGCCTGTACGGTCGCGCGACGGGCGCGCTTGTCGCTGGCGCTCTGGCTGGTCTGGCGCCCGTGATCGCCAATTTCGTCACGCTGGGCGCGCCGGTCTATCCGGCGGTCGATTTTCTTTATGTCCCGCCGGACCGGCGGCTGTCGCTGGATTTCCTGGGCTTCGTCTCGTTCTTCGCGCACAGGCTCGGGCTGAAATTTCCGCCCGTCGAGGGGACGGCGGATTTTCTCTGGCCGGTTGTGATCGCCTTTTTGTTCGCCGCTGTCGGCTGCGCGCTGGCGCGGACAAGACCGCGCGAACGCGCCTTCGCGCTGGCCTCATTGGGCGCGCTGGCGATCTATTTCTGCATCCACCTGGCCTACGCCTGGCACAGTTTTGTATCGCTGGGGTCGGTGTCCGACGCGCAGGCGCGCTATTACAACATGCTGTGGCCGGGCTTTGTCTTCGCGCTGGCGATCGCCGTGGACTGGCTCGCCGGGATGGTCTGGCGCGGCGCGCCTAAAGCCCCGTGACGAATTTCGCCATGACGACGATCATCAGGACCTGACAGGTTCCCTGCGCGGCGATCCAGTAGATGTAGGTCTTGAGCAGGCGGCCGATTTTCGCCGGGTCCGGGTTGGTCTTCCGCAACTCGAAATAGACCCGCAGGTTGGTGGGCAGCAGCACGCCCAGCCCCTGCACGGTGAGGATGACGATCAGGACCAGCGCCGCGGCGACCCAGCCGAAGGCCGGCCACGGCGTGTCGAGAAGCCCAAGCTGTTTGGCGTGATACCAGCCGGTGGTTCCCGTCATGATTGATAATGTCGGCATGACGAAAAGGGTCTTGGGCGTCAGCCGCGTGATCACGGCGCGTCGGGCCTCGAAGGGCGAGGCGCGCAGCGAGGGTCCGACGAAAAAGCCCATGTAGATGTCGATGCCCGTCCACATGACGCCGGCCATCACATGCGTGAAATTGAGAAAGAACACGCTGCCGGACATGATCGCGGCGAACATGACGACAAAGGCGCAGGCGCAGCCCGCGACGTTCCAGGGATTGATCGTCGGCGGCAGGGTCTGGAGATTGGCGGACGTCTGGTCGGTCATCGCGGGCCTTTTCGTTGGGCCCATGGTATAGGGCCGGCATGATGGATCAATCACAATCGCCAACGGCGACCGACATTGTCGCCTTCTGGCGCGCGGCCGGGCCCGGGCGCTGGTTCGCCCGGGACGTCGAATTCGACGCGGCGATCCGCGCGCGCTTCAGTGACGCGCATGAGGCGGCGGCGCGCGGCGAACGCGACGCGTGGCTGGAGGCGCCCGAAAGCGCGCTCGCCCTGATCATCCTGCTTGACCAGTTTCCGCGCAATCTCTTTCGCGACACGCCGCGCGCCTTCGCCACCGACGAGCGCGCGCGTGGCGTCGCCTACAAGGCCGTGGCGAAAGATTTCGACGCCGCCTTCGAGAACCCCGTTCGGCGGTTTTTCTACCTGCCGATGATGCACTCGGAAAATCTTGTCGATCAGGCGTTCTGCCTCGATCGATGTCGCGCGGCGGGCGATGACGAGGGCGTGAAGTTCGCGGAAATCCACCGCGATATCATCGCCCGCTTTGGGCGATTTCCGCATCGCAACGCGATTTATGGACGCAAGAACTCGCCGGACGAACAGGCGTTTCTCGATCAGGGCGGATTCACGGGATAGATCATGGACGACAGGACATTGACGTTTCAAAGGCCTTCAGCGGAGGCGCTTGCGAGCGTGACGAACGCGCTGGCGAAAAAATTTGGCAATCGGTTTTCCGCCAACGAGACGATCCGCCAGCAGCACGCGCATACGTTGACATGGGGCGCGAACCAGCCGCCCGATTGCGTGGTCTATCCTCAATCGAGCGAAGAGGTCGCCTCGATCGTTTCGCTCTGCGCCGGGCAGGGCGTGCCCGTCATCGCCTTCGGCACGGGCACCTCGCTTGAAGGCCACGTCAACGCGCCGTTCGGCGGCGTGTCGGTTGATCTGTCCATGATGAACCGCATTCTGGAGGTGCATCCCGAGGATCTCGATTGCGTGGTCGAGCCCGGCGTCACGCGCAAGGCGCTGAACGAATATCTGCGCGACCAGGGGCTGTTCTTTCCCATCGATCCCGGCGCCGACGCCTCCATCGGCGGCATGGCGTCAACGCGCGCGTCGGGCACCAACGCGGTTCGCTATGGCACGATGAAGGACAATGTGCTGTCGCTCGAGGTGGTGACGGCCAGCGGCGAGATCATCCGCACGGCGCGGCGCGCGAAAAAATCCTCCGCCGGCTATGACCTGACGCGGCTCTTCATCGGCGCCGAGGGAACGTTCGGAATCATCACCAAGATCACGCTGAAGCTGCATGGAATTCCCGAGGCGATCTCGGGCGGCATCTGTCCGTTTCCCAGCGTCAAGGCGGCGTGCGACGCGACCATTCTCACCATTCAGTCGGGCCTGCCGATCGCGCGCATCGAACTGCTCGACGAATTGCAGGTGAAGGCCGCGAACATCCATTCCAGACTCGGTCTGCGCGAGACGCCGATGCTGCTGGTGGAGTTCCACGGCAGCGCGGCGAGCGTCGCCGAGCAGGCGGCGCGCTTCGGCGAAATCGCCGAGGAGTTCGGCGGCGGCCCCTTCGAATGGGCGACCAAGCCCGAGGATCGCACGCGCCTGTGGCAAGCGCGGCATGATTCCTACTGGGCCTCGCTGGCGCTGCGGCCCGGCGCCAAGGCGGTGGCGAGCGATGTCTGCGTGCCGATCTCGCGCCTCGCCGAATGCGTCACGGAAACGCAGAGGGATATCGCCGCCGCGGGCCTCATCGCGCCCATCGTCGGCCATGTCGGCGATGGCAATTTTCACGTCTGCGTGCTCGTCGACATGGACGACCCCGCCGACGTGAAACGCACCGAGGATTTTTTGCACAGGCTCGTCCGCCGCGGTCTCGACATGGAAGGCACCTGCACGGGCGAGCACGGCATCGGCCAGACGAAGATGAAATACATGGTCGAGGAACATTCGGCCGGAACGCTCGATCTCATGCGCTCGATCAAGCGCGCGCTTGATCCCGCTGGGATCATGAATCCGGGGAAGATAGTTTGAGCGCGCGGCTGGAGTGGTAAAGGAGCTTGTCATGTCTCACGTTCGCATTGCCGGATTTAGCGTTTCGCTCGACGGTTTCGCTGCCGGGCCTCGGCAGGATCTCGAGCATCCGCTCGGCCACGGGGGCGAAGACCTGTTCCAGTGGTTTTTGCCGACACGCTCGTTCCGCTCCATGCACTGCATGGAGGGGGGGACCGGCGGCGTCGACGACGATTACGGGTGCCGCGCTATGGAGGGGTTTGGAGCCTTCATTCTCGGACGCAACATGTTCGGACCGGTGCGCGGGCCGTGGCCGGACGACGCGTGGAAAGGCTGGTGGGGCGCCAGTCCGCCCTACCACGCGCCGACCTTCGTGCTGACGCATCATGCGCGCGCGCCGCTCGTCATGGAGGGTGGGACGACGTTCCACTTCATCACCGATGGCGTCGAGTCCGCGCTGGCGCAGGCGCGCGCCGCGGCTGGGGCGCGCGACGTCAAGATCGGCGGCGGCGTCGCCACGGCGCGGCAATATCTGGCCGCCGGTCATGTCGACGAAATTCATCTGGCGATAGCGCCCGTCGTTCTGGGGCAGGGCGAGGCGCTGTTCGCCGGTCTCGACCTGCGCGCCATGGGCTACCGCACCGTCGAGCACGCGGCGACGGACAAGGCGACGCATGTTGTGCTGCGGCGCGACGAATAGGCGCGTCTACTTCGGCTTCGTAACCCGGCAGACCATCGCGCCCGGCGTGCAGGCGATGCCCGCCGTCGAGCATTGCGGCGCGCCCTTGTCGTCGCGCTTGCAGGTCTGGCAGGCGTTGCTCCACTCCGAACAGTCGGGGTTTTCCGCGGCGTAGGTGAAGACCGTGGCCGGCCCGGCCTCGGGGGCGGGCATGGGCGAGGCCTTTGGCGCGTCGGCCTGGGCCTGGGCAAAGGCGCCGCAGGCGAGGAACAGCGCGGCGATGGCGGGAAGGA
>CAISJZ010000440.1 GCA_903885755.1 uncultured Hyphomicrobiales bacterium
AGCGTCTGCGATCCATGGCGTGCCTCCGGGCGGTCGGGACATGCGGTCCCGTGTTGCGCGGACCTTGCCCGCGTTGGTTCCATTTGTAAATTGCAAGGAATTAAACCGCGCGCGCCCGCGGGTTAGGCGGCGTCAAGCCAGGATCACGTCCTCGCCCGGCGTCCGCGCGTAAAGGCGCTCAACGAGATCGGCGCGATTGGCGAGCACCGCGCGCTGGTTGATGGAGCCCTTGTCGGTCATCTCGCTCTTGTCGATGTTGGGCCCGTCCGCGAGGATGATCGCGCGGGCCACGCGCGTCGAACTGCCGGTGCTTGCGGCCGCGTGCGAGACGAGCGCCGCGCGCATGGCCTCGCGCACTTGCGGATGCGCGATGATCACCTCGACGGGCAGCGCCTGCGCGCCCGCGCCGATGATCTGGCAACATGCCGCGAGATCGGGAAACACCAGCGCGCCCAGAAACTCCCGGTTAAGGCCGGTCAGCACGACATCGTGGACGAGTGGCGCACAGTGATCGATGAAAGACGCGCGCAGAGGCCCGACCGCGACCCAGGTGCCGGTGTCGAGCTTGAAGTCCTCGGCGATCCGCCCGTCGAACATGAAGCCCTTGTTGACATCGTCGGGATCCACGAAGCGCAACGCGTCGCCAAGCATGTAGAAGCCTTCCTCGTCGAAGGCCTTCGCGGTGAGCTCGGGCTGGCGCCAATAGCCGGGCGTGATGAGCGGGCCGCGCACGCGGGCCTCGTATTTGCCCTCGACCGGGATGAGTTTGAGATCGGCGCCGCGCGCCGGCGTGCCGACGACGCCAGCGCCGACCATCGTGTTGTTCGAAGCCAGCGCGAAGGGCGCTGTCTCCGTCGCGCCAAGGCCGGTCAACACCAGCACGCGCTCGCCCGTCGCCATGACGGCGAGTTCGTCGAGCGCGTCCCACACATGCTGCGCCATGCCCGCGCCCGCGTACCACATGACCTTGAGATCCTTGAAAAAGGTTCTCCGCAGGGCCTCGTCGGCGCGCAGAAACGGCACGAGCGCGTCGTAGCCCTTGGGCACGTTGAAATACCACGTGGGCGAGACATCGCGCAGATTGCGCACCGTCTGCTCGACGCCGCGCGGCGTTGGATTGCCGTTGTCGATGTAAAGCGTGCCGCCGTTGTGCATCACCAGATTGAAATCGTGATTGCCGCCGGCGGTGTGGTTCCATGGCGACCAGTCGAGGGTCACCGGCGGCTCCTCGGCGAACCACGCGAAATGCGCGCTCGTCATCACGACGTTGGAGCATAACATTCGCTGGGTGTTGATGACGCCCTTGGGCATTCCGGTCGAGCCAGACGTGAAGAGGAACTTGGCGATCGTGTCGAGCGTGATTGCGGCGTTCGCGGCGTCGACCGCGGCTTCGTCGCTCTCAGCGAGCAGCGCCTCGAACAGCGTGACGCGCCGGTCGGCGGGCGGGTTCGACGCCACCACGAGCTCCGTGTCGCGCGAGACCACGCTGGCGATCGCTTTTGCGAAGGGCGCGCCATCGCTGGCGAAGACAAGGCCAGGCGTCAGCAGATCGAAGATGTATTTCAGCTTGCCGTAATCGCTTGAAATCAGGGAATAGGCGGGCGAGATCGGCGCATAGGCGATCCCCGCGTAGAGCGCGGCGACGCCGAGAAGGGCGTGTTCGATGTCGTTGCCCGACAGAATGACAAGCGGCCGTTCCGCCGACAGGCCTCGCCGCAACAGCGCGGCGGCGAGATGGCGGATCATCGCGCGCGCCTCGCCATAGGACACCCGCCGCCACGCGCCCGCCTTGTCGCGCCCGGCCAGCCAGACGCGCTCCGGCGCGACCGCAGCCCAGTGATCCAGCCGGTCGGTGATGCGGGCGGGGTAGGGGCCAAGCGGATTGATGTTGCGCACGATCATCGAGCCGTCCGCGCGCGTCTCCAGGCTTGCGCGGCAATCGCCCATGCGGACGGCGCGAATCGGCGCGGCCTGGCGAAGCGTGCTGGTCATGGTCTTCCTCCCGGCGGCGGCTGGATTGGCGGGTGAGCGGCGGAACCCGCGCGGCTTGCGCCGCGTCGAGATCGTGATACTTTACAACTATTCTAGTCGGCGCGTAAGGCCACGCAAGCGGCCCCGCGCCGCGACCTCACGCCAGGACCAGATCGTGACCAAACGCGGCACCGTCGATTATACGCTTGAGAACGATATCGCGCTGATCGGCCTCAACAGGCCGGACAAGCGCAACGCCATCAGCGACGACCTGATCGACGACATCGGTGCGGCGGTCGATCGGGCCGGCCGTGAGGCCAAGGTCGGCGTCATCTATGGTCGCGGCGACCATTTTTGCGCCGGGCTCGATCTGGCCGAACACGCCGAGCGCACGCCGTTCGAGGGCGTCCACCATTCGCGCAAATGGCATCGCATTTTCAATGAAATCGAACGCGGCGCGATTCCCTTCGTCGCGGCGCTGCATGGCGCGGTTGTCGGCGGCGGGCTGGAGCTCGCGGCGTCGACGCAAATCCGCGTGGCGGACGAAACCGCCTTTTTCGCGCTTCCCGAGGGCCAGCGCGGCATCTTCGTTGGCGGCGGCGCCTCGGTGCGCGTCGCCCGGCTGATGTCTGCGGCGCGCATGGCGGACATGATGCTGACCGGCCGCACCCTGTCGGCGGAAAAGGCCGAGGCCGTCAATCTCGTGCAATATGTCGTGGCGCCCGGTCAGGCCCTTGCCGAGGCGAAAATGCTGGCGGGCAAGATCGCGAAGAACGCGCCCATGTCGAACTTCGCGGTCATTCAGGCGCTGCCGCGCATTCAGGATCTATCGCATGATGACGGGTTGTTCTTTGAATCGTTGATGGCGGCGATGACGCAGACGAGCCCGGAAGCCGTTGAGCGCCTGCGCGCCTTTCTGGAAAAGCGCGCCGACCGGCTGGCCAAGCCGCGCGACATCTGAGGGCCGGTCCCGGTGGCCGCCAGGCGCGAAACAATAACGCGAAAGCCCGGCGAACCCGATCTTTCGTCGCTCGGACCCAATTTCGGCCTCGCCCTGCGTCTGCTCGATCTCAGGCTGATGCGGCGCGCGGGCGAAGCCTTCGGCGCGCTCGGACTGACGCCGGCTTCCGCGACCGCGTTGCTGATGATCGCGGCCAATCCCGGCGCGCGGCATGGCGAACTCGCCGACGCGTTGCTCATCCAGCGCCCCAACATGACCAAGCTCCTCAAGCAGCTTGTCGATGAAGGCCTGTTGCGCCGTGACGGCTCGGATGGCGATCGTCGGCATGTCATGTTTTCGCTGACGCCGGCGGGCGGGCGGCTCGCCGCGCGCGCCAGAACCACGATCGACGCGCTCGACGAAGCGCATCTCGCGGGATTGACGCCGGGGGAACGCGAGACGCTCGCGGCGCTCGTTAAAAAGATGTCGCTGGCGCTGGATCGCCAGATCGACGATTCCCCCGCGCGGAACGCGGCGGAATAGACGCGGCGTCTTACGACAATCCCAGCAGCTTGGCAGCGTTGCCCTTGAGGATCAGCGGCTTCACGTCCGGTCGAATGTCGAGCGTGTCGAAATCCGCCAGCCAGCGGTCCGGCAGGATCGCCGGCCAGTCCGACCCGAACATCACCTTGTGGCGCAGAATCGAGTTTGCGTACTGCACCAGAATTTTCGGAAAATACTTCGGCGACCAGCCCGACAGGTCGATATAGACGTTCGGCTTGTGGGTCGCGACCGACAGCGCCTCTTCCTGCCAGGGGAACGAGGGATGCGCGAGAATGATCTTCATGTCGGGAAAATCGGCGGCGACATCGTCGAGGTGCATCGGGTTGGAATATTTGAGGCGCATTCCCATGCCGCCGTGCATTCCCGCGCCGACGCCCGTCTGTCCCGTGTGAAACAGCGCGGGCACGCCGGACTCGACGATGGCTTCATAGAGCGGATAGGCCGAGCGGTCGTTGGGGTAGAATCCCTGCATGGTCGGGTGAAACTTGAACCCCTTGATGCCGAAATCCTTCACCAGCCGCCGGGCTTCCCGCGCGCCGAGTTTGCCCTTGGCCGGGTCGATGCTGCCGAAGGGTATGAGAATGTCGCTCTCTTTCGCCGCCAGTTCCGCCATTTCCTCGTTGTTGTAACGACGGAAGCCCGTCTCCCGCTCCGCGTCGACGGGAAAGATCACCGCCGCGATCTTGCGCTCGCGGAAATGCGCGGCGGTTTCGGGCACGGTGGGGCGATGATTGTGCTTGGGCTTGAAATAGTTCTTCATCGCGTCCTGAAAATCGTCATAGCCATCGTCCGCGTGGGTGCCGCAGGGCTCTTCCGCGTGGGTGTGGATATCGATCGCGATTATGTCGTCGAGCTTGATCATCGCTGGTCTCCGTGACCCCCGATGGTGAACCGGCGACGGGCTCGCAAGTCAACCCAATTCTTGGCCGCGGCCTTGGCAATTCGTCGTGGGCGTCAATCGGCTGGCGTGATGCCGGCATCCCTTATGATGCGTCCCCACAGCTCCGATTCCTCATGGAACCATTGCGTGGTTTGCGTCGGCGTCATGCTGGCGACGTCCATGCGGATGCCGCGGATGCGCTCGACGACCTCCGGCAGGGCGAGAATGGCGCGGATGTCCGCGTTGATCTTCTCGACCAGCGCCGGGGCTATGCCGGGCGGCCCGGCCATGGCGAACCATGTCACCGCGCGGAAGCCAGGCAGGCCCTGTTCGGCGATGGTCGGGACGTCCGGAAGAAAGATGGAACGCTTTGACGAGCCGACGCCAAGCGCCTTGACCTTGTTGTCCTTCAAAAGCGGGATCGTGGTCGAGATAACGTCGAAGAGAAAATCCACCTGGCTCGACATGACGCTCGTCAGAGCCGGCGCCGCGCCGCGGAACGGAACATGCACGAGGTTGAGGCCCGCGCGGCGGCCGAATTCGATCGCCGACAGATGCACCGTCGAGCCCGCGCCGGCCGAGGCGA
>CAISJZ010000441.1 GCA_903885755.1 uncultured Hyphomicrobiales bacterium
AGGTTCAAGCGGCCTTCATCGAGGAGCAGGTGCCGCAATGCGGCTACTGCCTCAACGGCTGGGTGATGACGAGCGTCGCGCTGCTCGAGAAAAATCCAAAACCGAACGACGCGCAAATCCGCGACGCGCTGTCGGGACTGAAGTGCCGCTGCGGCACCCACGTGGCGATCCTGCGCGCGGTCAAGCGCGCCGCGAACGCTTGAGGGAGGGGACAATCATGACCATTCAGACCAATCGCCGCGGGTTCATCTCCGCCACGGGCTCGCTCATCGTCTCCGTCGCCTTGCCGGGCGCCGTCGCGCCGGCGCGCGCGCAAATGCCCGCGGCGCTCGACAAGCGGCCGCCGCTCGATCCGAGCAAGCTCGCCTCCTATCTCAGCGTCAACGCGGATGGGACGGTCAACGCCTATCTCGGCAAGCTCGATATGGGCCAGGGCACCGACATTGGCATCGCCCAGATGGTGGCCGAGGAACTCGACGTTGATGTCGCGCGCGTTCACGTTTTGCAGGGCGACACCGACACGTCGCTCAATATGGGAGGCGCCACGGGTTCGAGCGGCATCTGGAAGGGTGGCGCGGCGTTGCGCAACGCCGCGGCCGAGGCGCGTCGCGTGCTCGTGGAGATGGCCGCTGAAAAGCTGGGCGTCCCCGCCGACAGGCTGGCGGTCGTTGGCGGCGTCGTTGGCGTCAAGGGCGAGGCCGGCAAGAACGTCACCTACGCCCAGCTTATCGGCGGCAAGTGGTTCGACGTGCCGATGGAATGGAACAAGCAAATCGGCATCATGCTCGGCGTCAAGGGTCAGGCGAAGCCGAAATCGCCGTCCGAGTACAAGGTTGTCGGAAAGTCCATCCGCCGCCGCGACG
Source organism: uncultured Hyphomicrobiales bacterium (assembly GCA_903885755.1). Taxonomy (GTDB): domain Bacteria; phylum Pseudomonadota; class Alphaproteobacteria; order Rhizobiales; family Beijerinckiaceae; genus Terripilifer. Next base: position 864 of record CAISJZ010000441.1, read on the forward strand.
TGGCGGGCAAGGTGCTCGGCACGATGGAATACGCCGTCGACGTGAAGCCGAAGGGCATGTTGCATGCGCGCGTCGTATTGCCGCCGGTCGCTGGCGCGACGCCGGTCTCGGTCGATGAAAGCTCCATCGAGGCCATTCCTGGCGCGCGTGTCGTGCGTCAGGACGCGTTTCTCGCGGTCGTCGCGCCGCGGGAGTGGGACGCGATCAGGGCGCGCCGCGCCTTGAAAGTGACGTGGTCGGACTCAAAGCCGGCGCTGCCGGGCGACGCCGGCGTCTATGACTGGATTCGCAAGGCGACGGTGAACAAGCGCATGGTCGAGGTCGATACGGGCAATCTCGACAAGGCCTTCGCCGACGCGGCGAAGGTTGTCGACGCGAGCTACGAATGGCCATTCCAGTCGCACGCCAGCATGGGGCCAGGCTGCGCCGTGGTCGATTACCAGCCCGAGGGAATCACAACGGTGTGGACGCCGACGCAGAAGCCGCATTTCGCGCGCGAAGGCGTCGCCAATATTCTTGGTCTTCCCCTCGACAAGGTGCATGGCCTCTACGTCATGGGTCCAGGCTCTTACGGTCGCAATGATTCCGGTGACGCGGCGATGGCCGCCGCGCTGATCTCAAAGGCGGTGGGCAAGCCCGTGCGCGCACAGCACATGCGCGAGGACGGCCACGCCTGGGACCCCAAGAACCCCGCCTCGGTGCATGTCGCCCGCGCCGCCGTCGACAAGGACGGCAACGTCACCGCGTGGCATTTCGAATCGAAGGCCTTCTCGCGCCTCGATGTGGAGAGCAATGAAAGCCAGCCGGCCCATACACTGCCCGGACAGTTGACCGGCGCGGCGCTGAAATACACGGCCGCCTTCGGCGTGCCCGAGGAAAGCTACGGTTTTTCCGCCAAGCGCAAGGCATGGGAAACCGTCCCTCCTCTCATGGAGCGCAATTCGCCGTTGCGCACCTCGCACATGCGCGACCCCACGGGGCCGCAGGTGCATTTCGCCAGCGAATCCTTCATGGACGAACTCGCCTACGCCATCGGCATGGACACGGTCGCCTTTCGCATGAAGTATCTCGCCGATCCCCGTGATCAGGCGGTGGTGAAAGCCGCCGCCGAAAGGGCTGGCTGGACGCCGCACACGTCGGCGCGCAAGCGGATGAAGGGCGACGTCGCGGTGGGGCAGGGCGTCGCCTTCTCCCAGCGCGCCGGCACCCGCGTTGCGGTGGTTGCGGAGGTCGAGGTCAACGCCAAAACCGGCAGGGTCTGGTGCAAGCGTTTCACCGTCGCCCATGATTGCGGTCAGATCATCAATCCCGAACTGCTGCGAATGGGGATCGAGGGCAACATGGTCCAGGGCGCCAGCCGCGCGATTTGGGAGGAAACAAAGTTCGACGACAAAATGGTCACGTCGGTCGATTGGCTGTCCTATCCAATCCTCGACATGAAGGAGGCGCCGGAGGCAATCGACATCGTTCTGATCGACCATCCGGAAATCGAGCCCACCGGCGCCGGCGAACCTTCCATGCGTCCGGTCGCGGCGGCCATCGCCAACGCGATCTACGACGCCACGGGCGTGCGTTTGCGACAGGCGCCGTTTACGCCCGAGAGGGTAAAGGCCGGCATGGCCTGACGCAAGGTCATGCCCAGTTGACGTCGTGTCATTCTCGAATCGTTAAAGTAAACGAGCGTCGAATGACATGGCGTCAATAGCAATTAAATCAGAGATACCATAAATTTTACTGAATATTTTGCGGCCGCGGCAACGGCCCACATTTGAAAGTGCGTGATCAGCCGGCCTGACGGGATTTGATCCATGCGCGCACCCAACACAGTCGATTTCTGGCGCGGCTTCGCGTTGATCGAGATTGTGGTCAACCACATCCCGGACAACGGCTTCTGGCGTTTCACCCACCGCCAGATTTCCTGGTCGGATTCGGCCGAGCTTTTCGTGTTCCTCGCTGGCTGGTCGCTGGCCCGCCGCCTGCGGGGCCGTCAGGAGTCCTGGCGCGATCTAATGACCTTCTGCGGCGCGCGGTTCGGTAAGATCTACCTCGGTCATGTCGCCACCACGATGATCGTCGTGGCGATGTATCTGTTCTTTTCCCATCTCTTGCGCGACCCGGACCTCCTGTCGGTCAATCACGCGGAACTGGCGACGGCCTCGCCCGAATCCTTCCTCGGCGGCGTCCTTCTGCTGACCGAGCAGGTGCGCTACATCGATATTTTGCCGCTCTACGCCGTGCTTGCGCTCGGAATGCCGGTCCTGTTCGCGCTTCGCAACAAACCCGCCGGCTACCTGATCGCGATCTCCGCCGGCCTATATTGCCTGTCGTTGTTCCTGCGCCTCGACCTTCCGACCTGGCCTGATCAGGGCCGCTGGTTCTTCGACCCGCTCGCCTGGCAGGCCCCATTCGTCGCGGGATTCCTGTTCGGGCGCGAGCGGGATATGACCGACCGCATCGCCCGGTCGGCGCCGTATCTCTTCCCGCTTGCGGCTCTGTTTGTCGTCCTGGCGATGGTGTTGATGGTCGGTGGTTGGGCGCCGGGCGGCGAAGGCGCGATGAATGGTCTCCCCTATTACTTCTTCGACAAGGGCTCGCTGGGCATTCTTCGGCTGGTCCAGTTTCTCGCCCTGGCCTTTGTCGTGGCGCGCCTGACGTTCCTGATCCCGCGGTTCATTCCGAGGGCGTGGCTGTTGCTGTCGTTCCTCGGCCGCAACGCCCTCGCCGTATTCTGCGCCGGCTGCGTTGTCAGCGCGGCCGGACAGATCGCCCACCGCGCGGGCCTGCATGGCGCCGCGTTCGATTCCCTCTTCATGCTCTGTGCGCTGGCGCTGCTCTGCGCCGTGGCCAAGACGCGGGAACTTGCCAGGGGGACACATCGCGCAAGGCGCGCCCGGCCCGCGCTGGGCGCGATTGCGGAAGGTCAGCCCTTGCCGGCGATGCGGTGACGGGCGAACTCGACGACCTGCTGCGCCATGATCTCGATTTGCTTCGCGACGGCTTCGTCCGCGCATTCGCCGTCCTTGAATTTCACGACGAATGAATTGATGCCGACGCCAAGTGGCGTCGGCCAGCCGCGCAGGGCGTGGGCGGTCTGGCGAATCTGGTTGAGCACCGGACCAGGGCCTTGATAGCCGTAGCCGCAGGCGATCGCGCCAATCGAGCGGCCATCGAGATAGACACGATCATCGGCGCGCATCTCCTCGATATAATCGATGGCGTTCTTGATGAGGCCCGATACGCCGCCGTGGTAGCAGGGCGAGGAGATGATGACGCCATCGGCGCGGCGCAGGCTGTCGATGAGATGCTTGCCGGGCGCGGTCATCGAACCAGGATCTGGATCGTACATCGGCAATTGCGCGAGATGCGCGCCATCGAAGGCCTCGGTCTCGGCGCCGGCGGTCGCGGCGTGCCGCAGGGCGAGCAGCAGCGCCTGTTCGGAGGACGAACCCGCGCGGGTCGTGCCGCCGATACCGACGATGAAGGGCTTGCGCGAGCTCATGGCTATCCTTTCAGAACTTGTTCCGGGCGCGACGAACCAGCCGCGCTCTCGCGGCGCCCGTCTCGATCAAGGCGTTTTATCGCGCGAGAAAGTCGTGGAGTCGATTGGCGACCACGTCTATTTTTTCGACATGGGGATAATGGCCGCAATTGGCGAGCTTTTCCAGCTTCGAGCCGGGAATGAGCCGGGCCAGCGCGTCGCCATAGACGGGTGGAATGATGCGATCCTCGTCGCCCCAGAAAATCATGGTGGGGACGCGGACGCGATGCAGCCAGCGCTCCAGCCGAGGATTGTAGAGCCGCGGATTCCAGCCGAACCGCGCGCTGGCGATGCGATTGAGAATGGCCTGTTCCTGATACTTGCCGGCGAGCGCGCGCTCGGACGCTTCCCGACCCATTTTTTCGTCGGCATAGGCGAGCTTGGCCTGCTGATCCGGATCGATCATGTAGATGTCGGCCTTGGGATGCCCCTTCACATGAATTCCCGCCGACGCGATAAGCGCCAGCGAGCGGATGCGCTCGCAGGAGCGAATCGCGATTTCCAGCGCCGCCCAGCCGCCCAGCGAATGGCCGATGACCCGCAAGCCGCGCAGATCGAGCTTTTCCATGAGGTCGAGGTAGAGATAGGCGACATCGGAAATATCGTCGACATTCGGCGTGATTGGCGACAGGCCGAAGCCGGGAAGATCGGGCGCGAGAACGTCATATCGTTCGGCGAGGCGATCGAGAATCGCCGGCCATTCGGTCAGGCCTTCCGCGCCATGCAGGAACAGCAGCGGCTCGCCCGCGCCGCCGCGCCGCATGGATATCCTGGCGCCATCAAGCGTGATGTCCTGAACCGAAAACGCCATCCCCGCTCTCCTATTCCGCATCGGGCTGCTTCATCGGAGCGGCGTCGGCGAAAGCCGGCAACTCCATGCAGGCCTTGTGGATGCGGTTGATCGTGGGAAAGGGCGTCATATCAACCTCGAACCGCATGTTGTTGATGACCTGCGGCACGAGGCAGATGTCGGCCAGCGTCGGCGTGTCGCCGTGGCTGAATTTGCCGGTTTCCTTTTCGCGCGCCAGACGCGTCTCGATCGGGCCGAACGTCTCGGCGACCCAGTGGCGGAACCATTCGGCGACCGCCTTCGGGTCGGCGCCGAAGC
>CAISJZ010000442.1 GCA_903885755.1 uncultured Hyphomicrobiales bacterium
GCGCCAGCGCCAGCAGTGTTCCAGCGTCGCGCGCGCCCGCGGGAATCAGATTGGCGGCGATCATGTCGAGGAGTATCGGCGCAGCCAGAGACGGAATTTCGGGTCCGCAACCGCCGCTGGCGATCAGCGTCCAACGGCGTTCGACCCGTTTGCCGGCGGTGAGACCAAACAGGCGAACGATCATTCCGGACCGGTCGCTGCCCCAACCAGACGTCCACGATTGCATGCACATAAGCGTGGGGCCGAGCGGTTCAAGCGAAACGAGCGCGCGCCACCGCACCAGCCATGACAAAAGCCATAGGGCGATGTTGTTGATCGCAAGTTCGGTTCCCGCGCGAAATAGCACAGCGGGACGCCCGGGCAATCGTTCAGGCAAGAGCGCGAGATCAGGCACATCGGCGAGCGCAACGAGGCGCGCGCGCAGGGCGTCTACGCCATCGATCGCGAATTTTTCCTTCCGCATGCACTGCCAGCCGAATTGGTCTGTCCATCCGCCCCCGACCAAGACGCGAATTGGCTTGCCGACATAGGACAGAATCGCCTGCGTTACCGATAGTCCCGCCGTGGCGCGGTTCGATGCGCTGATCGCAATCTCGACGGCCCTGACGTCCGACATGCCCAACGCGAGTTCACGGACGACAGCGCCGGAAAGCGAGGGGACGCTTGAAGCGCCAGTTACAATGCAAACCCCTCGGGCGCGCGCCTCTTCGTCAAGCGCGCCGATGCCGGCGACAAAGGCCCGCCCATCGGCGATGTCGAGATAGTGACAGCCCGCCGCGATGCAGGCGCGCGCGGTGTCGTAGGACAGGCCCTGAAACGGGCCGGCGGCGTCGATCAGCGCGAAAGGCGAATGCTTTTCGAGAGCCTGCTGAAAGTCATGATCGCGATCGATCGCAATGGGGATCAGCCTCGGCAGCCCCGTGCAAAAACTCGTCGCCTTCTCGATGCTCCGTCCGGCAACGAGCGTCTCGTACCCGGCATCCGCGAGTCTCGCCGAAATTCGCGCGCCGAAGCCGCCGTAACCACCGAGAACGATGACCCTCTTCATACCCGGGGCTCCGGTACAAAGCTCTTCGCCGCGCGCTGGATATCGACGGTTTCCAGGCCGAGCCGCCGCAGGGGCGCGCCAACGAGGCCACTCACGATCAACGCGAGGACCGCTGGCGCGGGCCAAAGCCTCGCCACGGGCCCCACGAGCCAATCACGCATCCATGGCAGCATGACGCCGTCCGACTGATAGATGGGCGTGAACAGGCGGCTCATGCCCTGATAGACCGCGACGTGGGTTCGACGCGCGGCGACAACGTTTGACAGCGCGCCAGCCACGTCGGGCGCCGAGCGCAGCGCCATCGCGAGCGCGTAGACATCAAGCAACGCCATGTTCGCGCCTTGTCCGAGTTGAGGACTGGTCGAATGCCAGGCATCGCCGATGTGGATCATCGCCGGCTCCGATGGGCAGGCAAGCGTGCGATGGTTATAGCGCGCGAAGGTCAACCGTTCCGCCGTCAAGACCTGGTCGAGCAAGGACGATGCGACCGGCCAGAGCGCGAGGACCTCGGTCTTCCAAGCGTCAAGACCGCCACGCCGCCAAGCGTCGAATTGGTCGGCGCGCAAAGACCAGAAGAATGCCGCCTGCGGGGCGTCGAAGCCGTCTGGCTGTCCTATTGGCATCACGCCCGCCATCTTGCTCGCCCGAACATAACGCTGCTCAAGCGCCGCCACATCGAATCTGGCGTCCCTCGGCCAATCAAGACTTGCCCAAAGCGCGCCATAGGCGAGGGCGTGGCCCGTCGGCGGCGCGAGCGGCGTTCCCGTGCCCAGCGCGTCAACAACCAAGTCAAACGGTCCCGCGGAAGCGCCGTCGGCAAACTCCAGATTTCTTCGACCACCCGAAAGCAATTTTGAGCGGACCACTTCTCGGCTTGTCTCGATCATGATGCTGGCTTCGGTGACGGCGTGGGTCAGGGCATCGAACAGCGCGGCGCGATGAATACCTATGCCGAAATGGCCTCCACGACCGAGATCGGCATATCGGACGTCCAGCACCTTGCGGCCCCTGTCTGTTTTTCCGATCAGCCGATCGATGCGCGCGCCCTTGGCCAATACGATCTCGGCTAGCCCCAGCATGTGAAGAACCGCGAGGCCCGTGGGTTGAATCATCAGGCCGGATCCTATCGGACGCGGCGTCGTGAAGCGCTCGAACAGAGTGACCCGATGGCCATCGCGCGACAGAAGCAAAGCGGTCGCGAGACCAGCGGGACCACACCCGGCAACGGCGATCTCGAGGGTTTTCAATCGTCTGCCTCAATATCGATTATCAAACGCGCGCCCGTCCGCGATCCATTCTCTCGGTATTGATCGCGGCGCCAGGAACTTAGGTGGTCAGAAAAGCACAAAGTCGTAACCGAATTGGCGGCAGCGCCCATCCTCAAAAATCCGCGCGGCGCAGCGGCAAGATCGCGATCGCCCGCAAGCTCGAATGCGCGGAATAGGAATTCGTCAGCGGAAGCCCCCCTGCGAAGGCTGACGATCTGGCCCGGAACGGTTCCCCCGCCGTTCCGGGCCTCTTTA
>CAISJZ010000443.1 GCA_903885755.1 uncultured Hyphomicrobiales bacterium
GCATCGAGCGATGCTTCAACAAACTCAAGAATGCCCGGCGCTTCGCGACGAGATACGACAAGCTCGCCGAAACGTTCGGAGGCTTCGTTCAAATCGCCTGCATCCGGCTATGGATGCGCTACTTTGTCAACGAGACCTAGTGCTGGGGGTGATGTCATAATCGTTCGCGTACCTCGTAGTTTCATCCCGCCTCATCGGGTGATAGCTCGGAACAGCAACCGATTCTGGGCTCGCGGCGGCACTACGAAATATCAACTAAACGTTGAGCAATTACGTCACCTATTCAACGATGTACCTTATTTAGCCGAGCGTATTCGAAGATTTCAAGCCGATCGGCTTGTGAAGATAACAGCCGGCGATACGCCAATTGCTCTTAATCAGGTCGGCAAGGTTGTTCTGCATGTCGTGCCGCTTCCATCGTTTGCCGACGGAAGATTGATGGACATCGTATCGGCTTTGGGTTCAGGCACGCACGTCCCGCTTCCCCTCGACGGCACGGGTGGTGGGTACCAAGGCGCAGTTAATCTTGACGGATTTCTAAATCACACGGTTGGATATGCCGGAACCAGAATGGCTTATGCGCAGTTTTTCCGGAACGGAGCAATCGAGGGTGTGGGCGAATTGCGAAGTGATGATCGGGTGACCTCGTTTTTCATCAGTGCAGATTTCGCCAACGTGATCGTATCGCGGCTGCAACAATATTTGCAGGTTCTTAAATCGTACGACTTAGGTTTGCCAGTGTACGTTTTTTTATCCCTCTGTAGCGCATCGCGTATTGTCTACCGCCACGCCCCGAATGGCTTAGGCTGGGTGAATACGCTTCCGTTGGGTCGTGAAGTCGTCACGCTTCCAGAAATTTCCATCGACAATTATGATATCGATGTTTCTACCGCCTTGCGGCCTTTGTTTAATGTGCTCTGGAACGCTTTTGGTCAAGGTCAGTGCGATATGTACGATGGTCGGGGCAAGTGGCGGGGTTTTAGCTGACTTTCTGGCATTCCGGAGCGGTTTATGGCGTCGACTCGTGTAATTCGCGACTTCCTCCAAACCGCTGCGCCTTTGTCCGAATGACCGGCCAGGTTCAATCCGCGAAAACCGCTCCCGGCGCGACCAAAAAACCCGCGCCCTACTCCGCCGCGATCAATTGCTCGGCCTCGACCAGATCGACCGACACGAGCTGGCTGACGCCGCGCTCGGCCATCGTCACGCCGAACAGGCGATCCATGCGCGCCATGGTGATCGGATTGTGGGTGATGGTGACGAAGCGCGTGTCGGTCTTCTTGCGCATCTCTTCCAAGAGGTCGCAGAAGCGTTCGACATTGTGATCGTCGAGCGGCGCGTCCACCTCGTCGAGCACGCAGATCGGCGACGGGTTGGTCAAAAACACCGCGAAGATCAGGCTCATCGCCGTCAGCGCCTGCTCGCCGCCCGACAGCAGCGTCATCGTCTGCGGCTTCTTGCCCGGCGGGCGCGCCATGATTTCGAGGCCGGCTTCCAGCGGGTCGTCGGATTCCACCAGTTGCAGTTCCGCCGTGCCGCCGCCGAACAGGGCGGTGAACAGTTCCTTGAAATGGCCGTTGACCACGTCGAAGGCGGCGAGCAGGCGCTCGCGCCCCTCCTTGTTGAGATTGCCGATGGCGCCGCGCAGCTTGCGGATCGCCTCGGTCAGATCGTCGCGCTCGGCGACGAGTTCGTCGTGCTTCCTGTCGACCTCGCCGAGTTCGTCGTCGGCGCGCAGGTTCACCGCGCCCAGCCGCTCGCGATCCTGCTTGAGCGAGTCAAGCCGGCGCTCGACCTCCGCGAGCTCCGGCAGGGCCTCGTCGGGCTTGACGCCGGCCAGTTCCGCCAGCGCAAGCGGCTCGCATTCGAGCTCGGTCGCGATGGCGCGCACGATGGCGTCGTGGCGGGCGCGCAGGCCCTCGATCGTCGCTTCCGTGCGGGCGCGCTGCTCGCGCGCGGCGGCCATGCCGTCGAGCGTGGCGCGGGCGGCGCGGTCGGCCTCGGTCAGCGTGGTCTCGGCCATGGCGCGCCTGTCCGAGGCCTCCTTGCGGGCGCCATCCGCCAGTTCGATCTGGTTCATCACCTCGCGGCGCTGGATCATGAACTCGCCCGGGGCCTCGGCGAGCCGTTCCTGCTCCTCGCGGGCCTCGCCGACGCGGGTCTCGAATTCGTCGATCTGCCGGGTGGCGCTGGCGCGGCGCTCGTCCCACGACTGGCGCTCCATGGCGATAGCGGCGCGGCGCTGTTCGCGGCCCTGCGCGTCGCGCGCCAGCCCCTGCACCAGCGCGCGGGCCTCGGCGGCCTCGGCGCGGGCCTGCGCGGCGTTTGTCCGGGCGCGCTCGACGCGGCCCGTGAGCTGCGCCGTGGCGGCGAGCTCCGCCAGCGCC
>CAISJZ010000444.1 GCA_903885755.1 uncultured Hyphomicrobiales bacterium
ACGATTATATCGCGGCGGGCCCGGCCAAGCCGATCTCCTTTGTCACGCTGACATCGCATGGCCAGACCGATTACAGCCGCGCGCTGCGCCACGGCGCGCCGCATGTGTCGTTTCTGCAGGAGGCGAACAAGGCGCTGCGCGCCATTCACGCCGCCGCGCGTCGGTCCGAGGCCGAGGCGCTGGCGACGGGCGCCGCCGATGCCGCGCCGCTCGCGCGGCTCGCGCCGCTGTCCATCGTCGCCGACATTCGCGCGCGGGCGAAGGCGATGAAGGGCGTCTTCGCGTTGAACGAGGCGGAGTCGAAGGCGCTGCTCGCGGCCTATGGCGTGCCCGTCGCGCGCGAGGCGCTGGCGCGAACGCTTGAGGACGCCACGCGCGAAGCGGAAAAAATCGGCTTTCCCGTCGTGTTGAAAGCCGTGTCCGCGAAGCTGACGCACAAGTCCGACGTTGGCGCCGTGGTTCTCAACATCGCCGACGCCGGCGCGCTCGTAGCGGCGTGGACCACAATCGAGGCTAATCTGGAATCGCATGGTTTCAACGATGCGCTCGACGGCATGCTCGTGGGGCAAATGGTGAAGGGTGGGCTTGAACTCGTACTTGGCCTGCACCGCGACCCTGAAATGGGGCTGGTCATCATGGCGGGGTCGGGCGGCGTGCTGCTCGAACTCGTGCGCGATGTCGCCTTTGTCGCGCCGCCGATCACCCGCGCCAAGGCGCGCGATCTGCTGGAGCGCACGCGCGCGTCGAAACTGGTCAAGGGATTTCGCGGCGGCCCGCCGCTCGACGCCGAGGCCTTTTGCGACGCGCTGGTCGCGCTTGGCCGCATGGCGGGCGATCTTGCCGACATCATCGAATCCGTCGACGTCAATCCCTTCCTGCTGCTGCCGAAGGGTGGCGCCGCGCTGGATGGCCTCGTGGCGCTAAGGGGAAGCGCCTAGGTACGCGCCGGCCCCGAGGAAAACTCGCGCTCGATCGCCGCGATCATGCGTGTGTCGGTCGGTTCGACGGCGGTTGGAATCGAGGCCGCGATGTGCCCGTCGCGCCCCACGAGATATTTGTGAAAGTTCCACTGCGGCGTCTCGCGCGGCTTTTCCATCGCGGCCCAGCGGTAGAAAGGATGCGCGTCCGCACCCTTGACTTGCGCCTTGGCGACAATGGGAAAGCCAACGCCAAAACTCTTGACGGTTTCCATGATCTCGGCCTCGCCGCCTGGCTCCTGCCCGCCAAAGTCGTTCGAGGGAACGCCAATCATGGCGAGGCCGCGTGGCCCCATTTGCGACCACAGTTTTTGCAGGCCGGTGTATTGTGGCGTGTAGCCACACAGCGAGGCGGTGTTGACGACGAGAATTGGTCGGCCGGCGAAATCAGCGAGCGACAGGGCAGGGCCCTCAAAGCGATCGAAGCTCATGGAATAGCAGGTGCGAGCGCTGGACCCGGCAGTCTGCGCGAAAGCCCGGCTGGCGAACCCGCAGGCGGCGAGGGCGAGGACATGGCGGCGGTCGATCATGATCGGCTCCCAAGGAGGGACTCTAAGCACTGTACGCGTATCGCGGCGAAAGGGATCATCGGATTTCTCGCCAAGCGAGATTCCGTCATGCGCCGACCTGAATATGATCGGGCGCGAGCCCCTGATGATATCGCTCGTAAATCGCCGTGAACGCGGCCTCCAGATCGCGGGTGTAGCGCGCGGTGTCAAAAACCGGCGTTGTCAGGCGATTGTCCGCGAGCTTTTTCCGGATGGACGCGAGTCTGTCCGGGTTCAGCGCGAGATCAACCGCCAGTTCCTCATATTCTCCGGCCGAATGCGTGATGAGTTCGGGCAGGCCGATCGCGTTCAGAAGACTGGCCGCGACCCGCCCGGCGAAGGTTTCGCCGATGCGCGTGAGAACTGGCAGGCCGGCCCAGAGCGCGTCGCTGGCTGTGGTGTGGGCGTTATAGGGCATCGTGTCGAGAAACAGGCCAGCCATGCCATGCCGCGCCAGATGATCGGCTAGCGAGGGCATGCGCGGCGCGAAAATCAAACGATGCGCATCGACGCCGCGCGCGCTGGCCTCATTCCGCAAATTCGCCATGGCTGGCTCGTTGTCGCCGGTCAGCCAGAGGACACTTCCCTCGACGCGCTTCAGAATGTTCATCCAGATATCGAAAACATCCGGCGTCAGCTTGTAGTGATTATTGAAGGAACAAAAAACAAAGCCGGATTCCGGCAGGCCAAGCTCCGATCGCGAAAACGCGCGATCGGAAATCGGGCGATCCGGATCGCTGGGTAAATAGGTGTGCGGAAGGGACAGAACCTTCTCGGCATAACCATCCCGGTGCGACGCGGGTATCAACGTGGGATCGGCGACAATGTAATCCATGAAGTCGGCGCCCATGGTGCCGGGAAAGCCGAGATAATTGACCTGGATTGGCGCGGCGCGCCTGGCCATGATGGCCGGACGGTTTAGCGCGGTATAGCCAACCAGATCAACGCAGATATTGATTTCGCGGCTCTCGCACAAAGACGCCACTTGCGCGTCCGATAGCCCCGAGACGTCGATGAAATGATCTACCAGGGTTTGGATTTGCGCCGTCATCGGGTCCGACGCGGGCGTGAAAAAGGAAAACGCGAAAACCTCGAACTTCCCCCTGTCGATTGCCGCAAGGACTCCCCTCAGCAAATAAAACACGGCGTGACTTCTGAAATCACCGGAAAGGAACGCCAAGCGGATTTTTTCGCGCTCCGAATATTTTCCTCTTCCAACCCACCTCGTTTCAGGCTTGAACCCGCCGTCGTTCAAACGTTTGCAAATCTGGTCGCTCGACATTCGAGCCGCCGCTCTTTGAAGCTCGCGCGAGCTTGAAGTCACGACGACCGGAAATGGCGTGGAAACCATTTTGCCTCTCGCGATACCCTTCAAAAGGGTGTCCAGCGCTTCGGCATGATTGGACCAGTCGCATGTCATCATCCCCGCCACCAATGCTTGACCTTCGAGGAATGCGAATTCCGGATCGAGGGCCTTGGCGCGTTCGAAATCAATTCGCGAGTCCGCGTGACGCAGCAGATCTCCCATGAGATAGCCGCGATAGGCGTAGGCGATCGCGAGGTCGCCCTTGAGTTCAATCGCACGGTTATAGTCAAGCAGGGCGCTTTCGAAATTTCGTAATTCGAAGAATGTTATGCCCCTGTTTGCGTAGGCCTCGGCATAATCAGGCTTCAGTTCTATCGCCTGACCGTGAGCGCGAATGGCGTCATCGAGCCGCTTCAATTCGCAAAGAGCGATGCCGCGGCTCGAATAGGCCTCCGCGAAGTCAAGCTTCAACGAGATCGCGCGCTCATGCTCTTTCAAGGCTTCATCGAAGCGCTTGAGTTCGCGCAAGGCGTTGCCGCGGCCCTGATGCGCCTCGGCGAGGCCTGGGTTCAATCCCAGCGCCTTGTCGAATGAGTCAATCGCTTGCGGAAATTTTTTCATCTCCATCAGGATGGCGCCCTTGCCGAACCAGCTTTCGGCGAACTGCGGATTGATGGCGATGGCTCTGTCGATAGCGTCGATTGCCTCGGCGTTGCGTTTGACGGCGTTGAGGGTCCGTCCGAGGTTAAACAAGGCACCGGCGTTGGCCGCGTCGATTTGAAGAGCTTTTTCGAAATCGGCAATCGCGCGGTCGAACTCCCCGAGTTGATTGAGCGCGACGCCCCGCGCGGTCCAGGTTTCCGAAACCTTCGGGTTAAGCGCGATCGCGCGATCGAACGCCTGGATGGCGGCGTCATATTTTTTGAGTTGCGTGAGAATGAAGCCCTGATTGTAAAAAGAGACATCCGATTGGGCGTTCAAGGCCACGGCCCTTGATATGAACCCCTCGGCGTCCGCGAACCGCCCTTGCGCCATCAACGCTATGGTGAGCAGGTTCAGCGCGGCGATATGCTCTGGCTGGCTTTTCAGCACGCTCCTGAAACCGGCGTCCGCCCGGTCGGGGCGTCCGGAATTAAGCGCGGCAAGTGCGACCTGAAACACATCATTCACGTTTTGCATCGGTCCAGCCTTCAGCCGAGGTCACGCCATGAAGCGCGGCCGTCGATCCCGTTACGCCGATCAGGATCGCCGGGCCGGGTTTTATGTCGGGGGAGGCGCAGGCGCCAGCCTCCGGGTATGGCCGAACGGCGCGGACGGAGAACGTCCGGCTTGCCGGATTGCGCGCGCCAGGGGACTCATTGCTGGTCCCCGAGGCTTTTTTCACCTCGATGTGGAAAAAATTTAAGGCTTAGTATCAATAGGATGTTTCAAAAACGATCATTCTGTGTGACCGATATGCAACAGGTCCGGTTTAAGCGGCTTGAACAGGGCTTGAGCGGTTCCGCCCGGGTCGAATCTGACGTACAAAGGGGGCAGATAAACGGGCATCCGTTGATCTCGCATGGGGGGATACCTGTGCGGTCATGTCAGGGAAACGCTTGGCATGTCATCTCACACTGGAGGTACACAATGAAGCTCGTTAAGAGTCTTCTTCTTGGTTCGGCGGCTGGTATCGCCGCCGTGGCCGCCGCGCAGGCAGCCGATCTTCCCTCGCGGAAGGCCGCTCCCGCCGAATACGTTAAAGTTTGCGACGCATATGGCGCCGGCTACTTCTACATCCCCGGCACAGAAACGTGCCTGCGCGTTGGCGGCTATCTGCGCGCCGAATATATGTACGCTCAATCGGGCGCGGCCCAGACGACCCCCTCGTTCAAGGCCGCGTCGGCGGCGATCGCGCCGGCCACCAACGCGGGATTTTCAACGCTGGTGCCGGCTGGCCTCGAGGACCAGACCGGCTTCCTCGCGCGCGGCCGCCTTGAGTTGGACGCCCGCACGCAGTCCCCATGGGGCACGGCGCGCACCTTCATAGCCATTCGCGCGCAAAACACGTCGGGCGTTTACGGCGATTCGAACGCCGCCGCCGCCACCCTCACGGGCCAGGTGGGCACGACCGGCCTCACCGTCGAAAACGCCATCGTCCAATTCGCCGGCTTCACCTTCGGCCGGACGACGGGCGAAATATTCGCGTTCCTGCCTGGCCAGGACTGGGCGGGTTTCGACCACGCGTTTTTCCCCGGCGGCATCAATTTGCT
>CAISJZ010000445.1 GCA_903885755.1 uncultured Hyphomicrobiales bacterium
ATGCCCAGTCGGGAAATACGATGCGCCGGAAGATTCGTGATTTCGACGCCATTAAACGATATACGACCGGCGCGCGCCGGGGTCAGCCCGATAATCGCGCGCATGAGCGTCGTTTTGCCGACGCCATTGCGACCCATGACGGCGACGACCTCGCCAGGATTCACATCAAGCGACAACCCGTGCAGGACCTGACTGGCTCCGTAGTTGACGTGAATATCCTCGATCGCCAGCATCGGATCATTCCAATCCCAGATAGATGTCGCTGACCTGCTTGTTGGCTCGGATCGCGGCCTCGTCGCCCTCGGCGATCATCGCGCCCCGGTGCATGACGGCGATCCAGTCGGCGACCTCGAAGGCGACGTCCATGTCGTGCTCGATCATCAAGATGGTCATGTGGCGTGGCAACTTCCTCACCATTTCGACAACGCGCAGCGTCTCGGCCGGAGACAGGCCCGCCGTTGGTTCGTCGAGCAGCAGGATCTTCGGTTCGCCTGCCAACGCCATTACCACTTCGACCTGACGCTGGTCGCCATACGAGAGGTTCCGCACCACCTGGTGGCCGACGCTTGCCAGGCCCCATTCGTCGAGCAACGCAAGCGCGCGAACCTGAATGTCGCGATAGCTACCCAGCGGCCGCATGAAGCGGAAGGTTAGTTCGCGCGCGCCGCAGATCGCCAGAAGAATGTTCTCGATCACGGTCAGGTTGACCAGAAGATTGGTAATCTGGAAGGTACGAGCGAGGCCGAGACGCGCGCGCGCATCGGGCGAAAGCCGCGTGATGTCCCGTCCGAACAGCGTGATGCGCCCGGACGAAGCGATGATGTTGCCGGAAATTGCGTGAAACAGCGTCGTTTTCCCGGCGCCGTTGGGCCCAAGAAGAACGAGACGCTTGCCAGCTTCAAGCGACAACGTCACGCCTCGCAACGCGCTCACGCCGCCGAAGCTCTTCGCGACATCCTCGATGACGAGCGCGCTCATGGCTTGCGCTTCCCAAGCACGTAGTCATTGTAGAGGCCGATGAGCCCCCGCGGAGCGAAGAGGGTCGTCGCGACATAAATGACGCCAAGAATCAGCAACCAGCGCTCGGTCATGGAGCTGATGAAATCCTCGAGGAAGATGATCAATCCCGCTCCAATCGCCGGCCCCAGCAGGGTTCCAACGCCGCCCAGGATCACCATGATCAGCGCCTCCGCCGACATGACAACGTGAAGGAAATTCGGCGCGACAAATCGGTTTTGATATACAAACAGGCTTCCGGCGAGGCCGGCGAACGCCGCGGCGATGACAAACGCCACGAACTGGTGGCGCCAGACGTTAAAGCCGAGCGCCTGCATGCGTGTTTCGCTTTCCCGAATGCCCTTGAGCGCGTGGCCGAAGGGCGAATTGACGAGCGCCACGAGCAGGGCGGCGGAAAGGCCCACGAATAGGAGAACAAAATAGTAAAAAACGTTCTGATCCGCCAGGGAAACGAAAAATGTTGGCCGTTGAATGCCCGGCAAGCCGTCGTCGCCGCCCGTGAGAGTCCGCCAACCAAACGCGATGCCCCAGACGACTTGCGCGAGCGCGAGCGTGATCATCAGGAAATAGCTCCCCCGCGCCCGTAGCGCCAGCAAGGCGAACACGACCCCACCCAATGCCGCCACGAGCACGCCAGAGGGAAAGGCGATCCATTCGCTGACATGCGCGCGCAGTCCCAACAGCCCGACTGTATAGCCGCCAAGCCCGAAGAAGGCCGCATGTCCCAGCGAGGCAAGGCCTGTGTAGCCAATCATCAGGTCGAGGCTCATCGCGAAGAGCGCGAAAATGAGCATTTTGGTGACGAGGCCGACGTAATAGGAGGCGACGAGGCTTGGCAGCGCGACGAATATCACGACAGCAAAGGCGACCCAGGCAAACCGGCGTATCATCAGGCCCTCCCGAAGAGGCCCGTCGGCCTGAAGGAGAGAATGACCGCCATCGGCACGAAAATAGTGAACAGCGCGAACTCTGGAAAGAAAATCTTGCCGAAATTGTCGAGGAGACCAACGAGCAGTCCACCGACCAACGCGCCGCGCAGACTGCCCAGCCCGCCGACGATCACGACAACGAACGCAAGCAGCATGACGTCGAAATCCGCGCCGGGGCTGGCTCCGATGATCGGGCCGCCAAGCACGCCGCCGAGCGCGGCGAGAAAGGCTCCCACGGCGAAGACAAGCGTGAAGAGCAGAGATACGTCAATGCCAAGCGCGCGCGCGATCTCGGCGTCGTCGACCCCGGCGCGCAGCATTGCCCCAAGTTTCGTGCGCTCCTGAAACCACCACAGGACGCCGGCCACGACCAACCCAACGACAATCAGGAGTAGCCGATAGGTCGGATATAACATTCCGCCGATATCAATCGACTTTCCGAACATGGATGGCTTTGGCAGCAAAATGGCGTCGCCGCCCCATGTCCACAGACATAGGTCGGCGATGATGAACAAGAATCCAAATGTCAGAAGCGTCTGTGGCAACTCATCCAGGTGAAATCGCCGCAGGAAGAACCGCTCCATGAATGCGCCGAGTATCGCGACCAGAAGCGGCGCGACGAGAAGCGCGAGTGCGAAGCTTCCCGTGCGCGCGATGACGGTTGATCCGATATAGGCGCCGACAAGATAGTAAGACCCATGGGTAAGGTTTAATATCTTCATCAGTCCGTAGATCAGCGACAGTCCCGCGGCCAGAAGGAACAGAAGCATCCCGAGGGATACGCCGTTCAGCGTATGAATCACCCAAATCATGAAAGGACGGTTCCAGACGAGATGCGGAAGGGCCGCGCGCCATGTCCACGCTCGGTCTTCATCCGGCTCGTTATTTCTTTTCGAGCACCTTCGCGCAGTTGGTCAGCGAGCCTTTCAGATCGACGTATCGATACTTGAAAGATTCAAACTCCTCGAAG
>CAISJZ010000446.1 GCA_903885755.1 uncultured Hyphomicrobiales bacterium
CCACGCCGCCGGCGCGGACATGACTGTTGAAATCGCAATACGGGCATTTGGAGAGGCAAAAGGGCCAATGCACATAGACCCCGAAGCCCGGATCAAATTGATGAAAAGCGCTGGCCATGCGCGCTTATGACACGGGTGGCGCCGCAGGTCACGCCCGCAGGCAAATCAGCGCCAGGTCCTGAAAAGCCCGGGCGCGATGCGACAGCGCGCGGGAGCCATCTGCGGGAAAGCCATGTTTTTCCTCCGACGCCATCTCGCCGAAAGTACGATCATGGCCATCAGGCAGGAACTGGGGATCGTAGCCAAAGCCCTTTGTCCCGCGCGGCGGCACAATGACTCCATCGACACGGCCTTCGACAACCTGCTCGTGCCCGTCCGGCCAGACCAGAGCGAGCGCGGAGATGAACCACGCCCGCCGCTGCTCGGGCGCTCGCGCGCCAAACGCCTGGAGCTCGGATTCAACGCGCCCCATGGCGCCGGCGAAATCCTTGGAGTCGCCGGCCCAGCGGGCGGAATAGATGCCCGGCGCGCCGCCCAGCGCCTCGACGCAAAGCCCGGAATCATCCGCCAGCGCCGGCAGTTTTGCGGCGTGGGCCGCGGCGCGCGCCTTGATCAGCGCGTTGGCGATGAAGGTGTCTCCGGTCTCTTCCGGTTCGGGCAGGCCAAGCTCGCCCGCCGAAATGCATTCGACGCCATAAGGCGCCATCAACTCGCGCATTTCCCGCAGCTTGCCGGAATTGTGCGTGGCGATGACCAGTTTGCCCGAAAGCTTGCGCGTCATCAGCCGATCGCCGCCTTCTGCAGGGTAATGAGTTCGCCGACGCCCTTGCGCGCGAGAACCAACAGAGCATTCAGTTGCTCCTCGGAGAAGATCGCGCCCTCAGCCGTCGCCTGAACCTCGACAAGACCGCCCGAGCCCGTGATGACGAAGTTGGCGTCCGTCTCGGCGACGGAATCCTCGGCGTAGTCGAGATCGAGAACCGGCGTACCCTTGCTAATCCCGCATGAAATCGCGGCGACATGGTCCTTGATCGGGATCTCCTTGATGATGGAGCGCTGGCGCATCCAGCGCAGGCAATCATAAAGCGCAACCCAGCCTCCGGTGATGGAAGCCGTGCGCGTGCCGCCATCGGCCTGCAAGACATCGCAATCGACAACGATCTGGCGCTCGCCCATGGCCTGCAAATCGACGACCGCGCGCACACTGCGGCCGATGAGGCGCTGGATTTCCTGGGTGCGGCCGGACACCTTGCCCGCGGTCGATTCACGCCGCGTGCGCGTGTTCGTGGCGCGCGGCAGCATGGCGTATTCCGCCGTAACCCAGCCGCGACCCTGCCCGCGCAGCCATTGCGGCGGCTTGTCCTCGAGCGAGGCCGTGCACAGCACGTGCGTGTCGCCGAACTTGATCAATGCCGAACCCTCGGCGTAACGGGCGACATTGCGCTCGATGGTGACCGCCCGCATCTGATCGGCGGCTCGTTTGGAAGGACGCATCTGGAAAAACCTTTCTGACAGAGGCGCGTCTTAGACCATTTTGGCCCGCGGGGGAAACCGCGCGTCAGCGATTGCGCGGGCAAGCGCCCGGCGTCTAAGGTCGGGCAAAACTGGGACGCCAGGAGCGAACGCCATGCAGGATTTCAGCAACATGTTTCGGCTTGATGGCCGCATCGCGGTTGTCACCGGCGCGGGCTTCGGGTTGGGCCGGTCCTTCGCGCTGGGACTCGCCGCCTTTGGCGCAACGGTGATTTGCGCCGACCGCGACCTGCCGAACGCGGAGGAGACCGTTGGCCTCGCGCGGCAATCCCATGGAAAGGCCGAAGCCGCCTATGTCGATGTTGCGCTCGACGCGTCGGTCGATGACTTCTGGGACCGGGTCGAGGCCGACCAAGGCGGCGTCGATATTCTTGTCAACAACGCGGGCGTGACATCCGTTCCCGTCCGCACCCATGAACTTTCCGTCGCCGAATGGGACCGCCTGATGGCGATCAATCTGCGCGGCGTATTTCTGTGTATGCGGCGGGCTCTGCCGATGATGCTGAAGCGCGGGCGGGGCTCGATCATCAACATCTCGTCGATCGCCGGACTCGTGGGCTATTACCCCGAGTTCTCGCGGCTCGTCGCCAACTATTCCGCCTCGAAAGCCGGCGTGATCGGGCTGACGCGACAGGCGGCGGCCGAATACGCGGGCGAGGGAATCAGGGTCAACGCCATCGCGCCGGGCTGGCATAGCGGAACGAATCTCGGCGCGGTATCGCGGGCAAGCGCGACGCCGGAGCGCATCGAAAAATCCGAGCGCGCGATCCACGCGGGGATTCCAATGGGACGGCGGGGCGTTCCCGACGATCTCGTTGGTCTCGCCGTCTATCTCGCTAGCGACGCCTCGTCGTATCTCACGGGTCAGGTCATCGCCCACGACGGCGGATGGACCGCCGTATGAGAAAACAGCCCTATTTCATGATGAGCTTGGCCGGGTCCAGCGCGGTCTTGTAGAGGCCAAGTTCCTTGCCCATGGCGATGTAGGGATCGAGATCGCTGGCGTTGATCGTCGTCGACCAGTTGCTCCGCGACGGCGACGTGAAGCCCAGATATTTTTGCTCGATCGGGCCAATCTCGTCGGGATGCGCGGCGATGTAATCCGCGGCTTCATCGAGGCTGGCGCGAAAGTTCTTGATCGCGGCCGCATTCTTTCTCGCCCAGTCGCCGTTCGAGATATATCCGATCATCAGAACATCCGGCAGCAGTTCCGCCGCGTAATCCGCGAAGACGTAGCCGACGCCCTGTTTGACCGCGATGGTGCGCAAGGGATCGGTGATCGTCACGGCGTCCACGGTGCCGGCCTTCAGCAGATCGGGCATCTGCGGAAAATTGGCCTCGACGCGCGTCACATCGTTGTCGCCAAGGCCCTTCACGCGCAGCCACTTGCGCAGGAAAATATCCATCGTCGAGTTAAAGCCAGCGACGCCAATCTTCTTGCCCTTGAGATCTTCCGGCTTCTCGATTTTCAAGTCGCTACGCACCATCAGCGCGATTTTCGAGTTGGATTGCAGGTGGCGCGCGCCGCCCGACACGAGCTGCATGTCAAGACCGCCATCGGCGGATTGCAGCAGAAGCGGCATGGTCGCCGCGCCAATCTGCAGATCGCCAGACATCAGCGCCGCGGGAATATTGACGATGATTGGAATGCGCTTGGGATCGACGTCCAGATCATGCCTGGCGAAGATACCCTTCTCCTTCGCCACGAAAACGGGCGTGAAGTCCGTCGCCGTGACATAGCCAACCGCGACCTTGATCGGGTCCGCGTTCGCCGCTGTCCCCAACAGGAGCCCCGCCGCGGCGCCAAGCGCGCCGAATACCGTCGTCATGCGCATGCTGTTCCCTCCCAAGAATGAACGTCCGCTTTCCGCGGTTTGTCAGTGCTTGTAATCGCCCTTCGCGAAAACCTCGTCGTAATAGGCTTGCGACACCGTGCTGATTTCCCACCACGTATTATTGAGGTCCAGCAGTTTGAAAGAGCGATGGCCGCCAGTGGTCTCGATGGCGAGCACCTGCTTGATGCCGTATTCGCCCTTGCGCGCCAGCGCGGCGGCGTGCGCGGACTCCACGTCCGCGTCGCTCGCGACCGATAGCTTGAAATGGTTCTCGACCGGCTGTTCCTTGCATTCGCCGTCCTGAATGTTCACGCAGACGACGGACCATGGGCCGCCCTTCCACATGTATTGCGCTTCCTTCAACGGACGGATGATGTCGAGACCGAGAAAATCAACGAGGAAGCGCCGGGTGGCGGCCATGTCGGTGCATTCGATCGTGCCATGCGAGAAGAACTCGTTCTTGATGAGCGGCGTGACGGCGGCCATGTGCGAAACTCCCTACGGGCTGTCGGGCAAACTGGAAGTGAATTGAACTCGGCTGGTTCTCGGGATCAGGCGGGGTCAACGAACTGGTCGCCCTTTTCACGCAGCGCGGTATAGATCAACTCGGGCGTGCGATATTCGACCTCCCACCAGTTGGTGTCCTTGTCGACGAAGTAGATGGCGTAGGAGCCGTTGCGGAAGAAGGGCTTCTGCACGCGCGTGATGCCATATTCCGCCTTGTTGGCGCTGAGCTTTTCGTAGGCCTCGTCGACGGCGGCTTGGCTTGGCGCCTCGAAACCCCAGTGGTTGAGCATTTCCTGCGCGACCGGCACATCCGCGACCTCGCGAACTTCCAGCACCCAATAAGGCTGCCCATGCTTGGCCTCGCCAGGCTTATGACCCTTCTCGCGCACGAACATCAGGCCGCTGGAGGGCTCGACGCACTCCATGCCCATGGCTTCCTCGTACATGCGGCGCGCGCGTTTCATGTCTGTCGTCACGAGCGTGCCGCAAACGAGCGATTGCGTTTTCACATGCGCCGTCCCCGCGCCGGGCTTGATCTGCATGTTCATGATAGCGTCTCCCCTGGATATTTCTAAAGATCGAGAACGAGCGTTTCGCCCGGCATGGCGCGCGACACGCAAACCTGCAACACGCTGTCCTTCTCGTCGTCGTCGAGCACGTCGTCGCGATGATCGACCTTGCCCGAAAGATAGGTCACGCGGCAAGTGCCGCAGCGCCCCGTCGTGCAAAGCGTCTTGATCTTGAAACCCTCCGCCTTGAGCACGGCAAGGATGCTCTTGTCCGCCGGCACCGTGAAGGTCCTGCCCGCCTTTTTCAGAACGATGTCGAAGGGTTGATCATTATTCACCGGCGCGAGATCGGCCTCGCTACCCTTGAACAATTCATGATGAACCGTGCCCTTGGGCCAGTCGGACGCAGCCGCTTTCACCGCCTTGATGAGCCCGATGGGACCACAGACGTAGACATGCGCGCCAGCGGGCCTCGTCGACAGCAAGGCTTTCAGGTCGATGCCGCGAGCCGGATCGCCGCCATCAAAATGGGTCTTGAGGCGATCGCCATGACGCGTCTTGAGTTCGTCGAGAAACGCCGCCTCTTCAACCGAACGGGCGCAATAGTGCGTCTCGTAGGGCTTGCCGAGCGCCTGCAGCCGCGCCGCCATCGACATGATCGGCGTGATCCCAATTCCGCCAGCGATCAGGATGTTAGCTTCGGCGGCCTCGTAAAGCGGAAAATCGTTGGTCGGAACAGATGATTTGACGACATCGCCGATCTTCAGCTTTTCATGAATATAGGCCGATCCGCCGAGGCTTTCGGTTTCGCGCAGCACGCCAAGGACGTATCGGTTCGTTTCCGAACTGTCGTTCAAAAGGGAATAGAACCGCGCCTCGCCATTGGGCAGTTCGAGATCGATGTGCGCTCCCGCCGTGAACGCCGGCAGCAAACCACCGCTGGCGGACACGAGTTCCACCCTGCGAATGCGCGGCGTCGCCGCCTCGGCGTCAATGACCTTGAGTTCCAGCAATTTCCGCTTCCCCGATGCGTTTTCCCTCGAGAAATCTATCGCAACCACGCGGCTTGGCAAGGCGCGGCGAGAGGCCGCGGGCGTGGTTTCATAAATGAACGACGCCGACCCCGATCAACAGGGGATGCAGGAAGATCATCGCGACAAAGGCAGCCGTGCCAACAGCCACGTCGACGGCGTCCGCGCGGGTAAAGGACGAGAGCCGGGGCGCGCCAAGGTCGCCGCGTCGCTTGAGCATGGCCCGGTCGTAGCCCGCCCAGAGGATGACGCTCCCGAACAGGATCATCCCGCCAAGATCGCCGTTGGCGAGGAGATGCGCGAGCGCCCAGATCTTGACCGCGTTCAGCATGGGATGACGCAGCCAGCCCCTGATCCGGCCCGGAGCCGGATTCATGCAAGCCAGCGCCACGAACGCGAACCACATCAGCAGGATCGTGATGTGCCGCGTCCAGAGCGGCGGCGTCCAGACCTGGATCAGGCCATGGGCGCGATAGGTGGAAAAGCCCCACACAATCAGGCCAAGGCCAATCAGCGCGACAAGGGAATAGGCCGCCTTGTAGGCTCCCACGCCATGCCGCTCGATCAGTCCGGTCCGGGTCTCGCGAAACGTCGTCAGCGTATGAATTCCGAATAGAACGACGATCCCGAGGATCAGCATGGCCATTGGTCAACTCCCGAAAAAGCCGGCCGACCATGGCCTATTCAGCGGTATGACGCCAGTCGCCGCGGCGAGCCTCAGCGCTTGAGCTTGATGGCCGCGCGAGCCTTTGCCAACAAGTCCGGCGGGCTGGCGTAGATTTTCGTGAGCAGAGCCTGCACCGCCTCGCCGGAAATAGGCCCGACGTCGAGGTTCATCTTGCGCGCCTCGGCGATAAGATCGGGATCGCGCCACGTCTCCATGAACGCGGCGCGCAAGGCGTCAACGCGCTCCTTCGCCACGTCGGAGGCGACGAAATAGGGCCGCCCGAACGTTTCCTGGGAATAAATGATTTCGAGAATGGCCTTTTGATCCGCGGTTTTGGCGAAATCGCCGCTGCGGGGAACGCCTAGTCTGTCCATTTCAGGATAGCCCGCGATTCGCTCCTGCACGAGCAAGGCCACCCGATCGTTTTTCAGGAGGTCGCTGTACTGGGTCTGCATGCTTGACCAACCCATGCCGCACTGGCCATGAACCTCGCCTTTTTCCATGGCCATGGTCATTTCGCGCGAACCGGGATAGCCGAAGACCACCTTGAATTTCGTGCCCAGCACGTTGTTCATGAGAATCGGCAGGTAGCCCGTGGACCCCGTTTCCGCCGTACCGCCCATCACGTCTTCCCTTGAGAAGGCGTCGGCGAAGGTCGTCGCCGGCGCGTCCTTTCGCACGATGCAGAGAAACGCCTCCTCGTTGGCGCTGCCGATGTAGTTGAGCTTCGTGGGATCGTAGCGCAGCGCGCCGGGCTCCTCGAGAATGGGCCCAAGCGGCTGGGTTGAGAACGGTGCGCCGATGTAGGTTCCATCCTTCGGCGCGACGCCCGCGATATAGCCGGCCATGGTGTTGCTAGCGGCCCCCGCCATGTTGGCGACAACGACATTGGGATTGCCGGGCAGATGCCTGCCGAGGTAACGCCCGAAAACGCGGGCGTAGGTGTCGTAACCGCCGCCCGCCGACGTGCCGACGAGAATGTTGACCGTCTTGCCACGCCAGACGGCGGCGAGATCATCGGCGCGAGCCGCCGGCGCCAGCGCCAACGCGCCGACGACGGGGATGAGCGCCCGAACGAGACCTCCCGCCATGAACCCCTCAGAGATGCGCGACCTTCGGCATGACCTCGGTCGAGAAAAGGCGCAACGAGTTCATGGCTTCTTCAAGCTTCATGTTGCCGAAGAAAGGATAGGTGATGAGATAGTTGACGCCCAGCGCCTCGACCTGTCGCTCGATCTCGGCGCGCACCTGCGCCGGCGTGCCGGCAATCAGCGTGCCTTCCTTGAGCGCGTCCTCGTAGGACGCCGCGAGCGGGATATTGAGACGCACGGCGAGGTTGGTTTTCTGGTCGCCCGCCTGCGCGTTGCGCTGAATGAGCCACGTCAGATTGTGGTGATGCAGCGCGGCGTTCGGCTCGGCGATGCGCCTGGCTTCCGCCTCGGTTTCCGCGACAACGATCTGGCGCGAGACGCCAACAGCGACACCGCCCTTGAATTCGGCCTTCGGCTGCGCCGGCGCGCCTCGCTTGGCCAGCGCCTCGCGAAACGCGTCAATATTGACCTTGGCGCGAGCGGTCGGCCCATTGCTGACAAAGTGCATGCCGTGCTCGCCGGCCCAGGTTGAGCCCGTGGTGTTTGACGAGGCGTACCAGAACGGCGGGTGCGGCTTTTGCAACGCATGCCACGGGATCGGCACGTTCTTGTATTGATAGCGCTCGCTCGAAAACGTCAGTTCGTCGTGCGTCAGAGCGGCGACAAGGCAATCGTAGGCCTCCATGAAAATGTCGCGCGACTTGTCGTGATCGACATTGTGGAAGCCCATTTCGAAGGGCGACACGCCGCGGCCGACGCCGACCTCAAGCCGGCCTTCGCTCAGGTGGTCGAGGATGGCGATCTCCTCGGCGAGGCGCAGCGGCGAATAGAGCGGCAGCAAATAGACCAGCGGTCCCAAATGAATCTTCCTGGTCGCATTCGCGACCGCGCCAAGCCAGGCGCCGGGCACTGGCACCGTGTTCAGGGGCGAGGCGTGATGATCGGCGACATGGTAGCCCCAAAAGCCGGCCTCATCCGCGGCGCGCACGAAGGCCAAGCGCTCCTTGAACGTGGTCGCTATCGGCCGGTCCGCGAGTTCGACATGGTCGAAGACACCAAATTGCATTTCTTCCTCCGGCGCGCGTTCCCCCGGGCGTCGCCTTGCGCGCCGCCACTCATGATCCGTTCTTACACGAGCGCCATGGCAGGCCACAACCCGCGGATTTGATCGCCCGTCTTGGCGCCAGCGCGCGACCTGTTATCCTGCCCGTAAATACTCGGGGAAACGCGGAGCGCGGCGGGAGTGACGAAGGCAGGTCGGGGCGCCGTCCCGTGGCGGACACAGGCGCCCATTTACGCCGCGGGATTTTTTTCCAACAGCACGGTCGATGTGGCGTCGGTGGTTCTGCCGCTTTGGCTCAGCGGCCTCGGCGCCTCTACGGCGACCATTGGCCTTGTCGTCAGCGCGCGGCATGTGCTGCCCTTTTTGTTCTCAATTCACGCCGGCGCGTTGATGGACCGCATGGGCGTGCGTGGCTTCATGATCGCAATGGCGATGATGAGCGCGCTGGTGATGCCCCTGTTTCCCGCCTCAAGCTGGATTCCCGCCGCGATCGTGCTGCAGATGATCAACGGCTATGGCACGTCGATTGGCTGGATCGGGGCGCAATCCTGCTTCGGGCGCGTACTGGCTCATAGCACGACCTATTCCGGCCGCTTCTCCTTCGCCGCCCGGATGGGCAGTTTTCTGGGCCCGCCAGCGGCGGGATTTGCCTGGGATACGTTCGGCCCGTGGGGCGCCTTCGGCGTGCTTGGCCTTTGGTCCAGCGGAATCGCGCTCGCGGCGGTTTTCACCACGCCCGATGTCGACGGGCCACCGCGTGAAGGCAAGAAATTTGGCTGGAGCGATCTGACGCCGCGTTGGGCGGACTACCGCGACGCGTGGGATCTGGCGCGTGAACCCGCCATGCGCGCCGTACTGCTTGTCACGATCATGCGCATCGCCGCGAGCAGCATTCAGGATTCTTTTTATCCCGTTTGGCTGCATTCGATTGATCTGTCGGCGACGCGGATCGGCCTGCTCATCACCATTTCATCCTCGATCGGGGCGATCAGCAGTCTGGCGGTTGGCGGCGTGGCGCGTTTCATGGCGCCCATGTGGGTGTTGATCTGGACCTCATTCGGCTCGATCCTGTTCGTGTCGATTACGCCAGCCTTTGTCACGTTTTTGCCACTCGCCATCGTTGCGGGAATGCGCGGCTTCTGCATGGGCGTCTCGCAACCGCTCATGCTGTCGGTTCTGGCGGAGGCCTCGGGCGCGGAATCCCTGTCTCGCGGCGCGGCGGTGCGCACCACTGCGAACCGGGTGGCCTCCGCGTCGACGCCGCTCGCCATGGGCTGGATCGCGGGCGGCATGGGTCTCGCGGCCAGTTTCTACATCACAGGCGCGATCCTCGCGGCGGGGATGTGCCTCGTCGCGCTACGGACACGGCGCATCGAGGCCCTATCGCGCGTCGAGGCCTAATCCGCGCGCACGTTGAACAGCCTTTCGGCGTTTGTCCTGCCGATCTTGACACGGTCCGCCTCCGAAATCTCGCAGGCGTCGAACCATGTCGTTCCGGGCTGCGTCTCCTCGTAGGGATAGTCCACGGAGAAGAGTATCCGGTCGGAACCGACCTGCAGCATGGCGTCGAGCAGCGTTTGCGTGCTGAAATGACCGCTCGTCGTGAGCCAGACATTTTCGCGAAAATATTCGGACAGTTTCTTTTTCGCGGGGCAGTCGGGGCGAAATTTCAGTCGATGATCGATGCGCCAGATGTCGTAGGGTATGCGCTCGCCGAAATGACCGAGGATGAGTTTCAGCTTCGGGTGCTCGTCGAACAGTCCTCCCGTCAGCAGGCGCAGCGCGTGCAACGCGGTTTCCTCGGCAAAGCTCCAGGCGGAGCCGACCAGCCAGGGAATCCCGGCGTAGCGCTCGCTCGGCAAGGGATCGCGCGGGTGCAGATAGAAGGGAACGCCGAGCTTCTCGACTTCCGCCCAGAACGGTCGGCACATCGGCGCGTCATAGTAGAGACCCTTTTGCGGATCCGGCGTGCTGGAAAAGCCATTGACCAGCGCGCCCTTGAAGCCGAGATCGCGCACGCACCGCTGGAATTCGCGGGCGGCGGCGTCGGGGTCCTGCAACGGCAAGGCGGCGAAGCCGGCAAACCGGGTCGGCCGACGGCTCACCTGCTCCGCCAGAGTATCATTGGCGCGGCGCGCGATTTCGATCGCCCGGGCGGGATCGGCGATGCCCTGAACCGCTGGCGCGTTCAGCGAAATGATCGCGAGGCCCACTCCGCCCCTGTCCATTTCCTCAAGGCGCTGGTTCTCGAAGTCGAGCAATTTCGCGTTGAGACTGGCCCAGTATGGCGACGCGACCCGGTTCTCGACGCCATTCGTCTCCGGAATGGCGAAATGTTCCTCGATGGCGATCTTGCCCTGCAACGCGATTTCCTCCGGTTTGATGGGCGGATGGTGTTTGGCGCGCGCGCGTCTGTCAACACGCGCCCGCGTGGCCTATCGCCACGCGAGACAATAGCGCTCGATGGCCGAGAGCGCGCCGCCGAAGGCAAGGCCGAGGATCGACAGCACGACCACGCCGGCCAGCAGATCGGACGATTGCATCAGATTGCCCGCCGTCAGCAGAAAGGCGCCGACGCCATATTGCGCGCCGATCATTTCCGCCGCGACCACGAGGATCAGCGCGCTCGCCAGCGAAATGCGGAATCCCGCGAGGATGCCGGGAAGCGCCGCGGGCAGCACGATCTTGCGGATGATGTCGGCCGTCGGCAGGTTGAAGGCGCGCGCCATCAGAATGAGATTGCGCGGCACGCCATCGACGCCCGCCAGCGTGGCGATGACGGTGGGAAAGAAAACGCCCGACGCGATGGTGACGATCTTCGGCGTCTCGCCGATGCCCATCCAGAGAATCAGCAGCGGCAAAAGGGCGATTTTCGGCACGGGATAAACCGCCGAGACAAGAGGCATCGACAGCGCGCGCATGACCGAGGCGAGGCCCATGACGACGCCGACGACGAGGCCGAGCAACGTGCCGATGATCCAGCCGCCGCCGATGCGCCCGAGCGAGGCGGACAGATGGATCCAGAGGTCGCCGGAGACCGCGAGCCGCCAGAGCGATTCGACGATGCTCGCTGGCGGCGGCAGGAACACCGGCGACACCCAGCCCGCCGATCCCGACATTTGCCAGAAGCCGAGAACGGCGAGGATGCCGAGCCACGACAGGAACGGTCGCGGCGCGGCGGAAAATCCGCCGCCGCGAAAACGCACGGGCTGGATCGCGTTTGGGTTCGTTGATGTCATAAGTGCATCGGGCGGCAAAGCCCGTCGCCCGTCAAGTCCCGCGGTTTGACCGGCGCGACGTTCGGGCGTAGCCGTCGCGGGTCGCGCGCGTCGCGCCGGGGGAGGGATGTCATGGGGTTCACGACTGTTTCGCGGGCGATCATGGTCGCCGCGCTTCTGGCGAGCGGCGTCGCGCGCGCCGCCGAACTCAAGGTGCTCAGCGGCAATGGCGCGCGCGCCGCGGTGGCGGAACTCAGCGCCCGCTTCGAGCGGGAAACCGGCGACAAGGTGGCCGTCGATTTCGCCGTCAATCCCACCGTGCAGAAGCGGGTCGAGGAGGGCGAGGCCTTCGATGTCGCGGTGCTCAATCCACCGACGCTCGACGCGCTGATCCAGCAGGGCAAGGTCGTCAAGGAGACGCGCGCCGTCATTGGCCGCATCGGTCTCGGCGTGGCGATGGCGACGAACGCGCCGGCGGTCGATGTCTCCACGGTCGAGGGTTTCAAGCGCGTGTTGCTCAACGCCAAGGCGGTCGCCTATCCGGGCGATGGCGCCAGCGGCAAGTATTTCGCCTCGCTGGTCGACCGCATGGGCCTCGCGGACCAGTTGAAGGGCAAGCTGCGGCCCATGCCGGGCGAATACAACGTCGAGGTCGTCGCCAAGGGCGATATCGATGTCGTCGTGGTCGTCGCCTCGCGCATATACGGCGTGCCTGGCGCGCGGCTCGTCGGCCTCATTCCGCCGGAGTTGCAAACGTGGATCGGCTTCGCGACGGGCGTATCCGCCAACGCGCGCGAACCCGAGCTGGCCCGCAAGCTGACGCGTTATTTCACCGCGCCGACCGCCGAACCCCTGTTGCGCCAGATGGGAATCGAGCCCTTCGTGGAATGAACGCGATACCCACGCCGCGCCGGCCATGTTGACAAGGGCTGGCGCGCCGGGCTCGATAGGGCGCGCGCGTTCGAAGGCGACGATTCAATGGTCGCCACGATGTCGCGGGAGGATATGCGTGTCATGAAACGCCTGTTCGCGCTTTGCGCCATGTTTTTCGTCGCGGGCCTTTCGCCCGCGCCGGCGCAGGAGGCCTTTCCCAACCGCCCCATCGGCATTGTCATTCCCTCGACGCCGGGCAGCAACATGGAGCTGCAAATGCGGCTCATCAGCGATGTCGTGCAGCGCAAGGGCGGTCAACCCTTCGTGGTCGATCCCAAGCCGGGCGCCATGGGCGTGCTGGGCGCGAGCACCGTGTTTCGCGCGCGGCCCGACGGCTACACGCTGCTGATCTCGCCGAACTCGCCGCTCGTGTTCAACCAGTTGACGCACGCCAATCTCGGTTACGATCCGGTCGCCTTCGCGCCGGTGGCGATGGTGTCGAGCCAGCCGCTGGTGATGGCGACGCGCGGCGATTTTCCCGCCGCCTCGATGAAGGAGTTCATCGACTACGCCAGGGCCCATCCCGACAAGATCAATTACGGCAGTCAGGGCATCGGCGGCGGCAATCACATGGCGGTGCTGTTGCTCGAAAAGCAGAGCGGAACGCATATGGTTCACGTGCCGTTCAACGGGGCGGAACCCGCGACGCAGGCGCTTTTGAAGGGCGAGATCGATCTGTTCATGGCGCCGCTCGCCAACATCCTGCCGTGGTATCGCGAGGGCAAGCTCAAGATGTTCGCCATCGGCTCGGAGAAGCGCTCGCCCGACGCGCCTGACGTGCCGACTTTTCGCGAACTCGGCTATCCTGAGGATTTCGTGCTGACGGTCTGGTACGCGATCGTCGCGCCGCCCGGCACGCCGGCCCCGATCGTCGACTGGCTCAACAAGGCCATCGTCGGCGCCATGCGCGAACCGGCGATCGCCGAGCGCTTCCGCGCCATGGGCACGGACCCCGAGACGCGTTCGCCCGCCGAATCCGCGCGCTTCCTGGCGCGCGAGCGCGATCTCTGGGCGCGCGTCGCCGCCGAAAACCACATCGAGAAACAATAGGCGTCGCCACGTCGCCGCGAGGAGACCATCGCATGAGCAAGCGCATTCTGAGCTGCGCCGTCACGGGCGCCGCGCCCATCGGCAAGGACAAGCAGGTGCCGGTGACGCCGAGGGAGATCGCCGAATCCTCCATCGGCGCGGCCAGGGCCGGCGCGGCCGTCGTGCATATTCACGTGCGCGATCCCGAGACCGGCAATGGCAGCATGGAGCTGAAACATTATCGCGAGACGGTCGAGCGCATCCGCGACAGCGGCGTCGATGTCCTCATCAACCTGACCACGGGCAGCGGCGCGCGCTTCGTGCCGACGCCGGAAAACCCGGGCCTCGCGGCGCCGGGCTCGGTCATGGCGACCGCCGCCAGGCGCGTCGAGCACGTCGTCGCGCTGAAACCGGACATTTGCTCGCTCGACTTCCAGACCATGTGGATGGGCAACAACGCGATGATCAATCCGCCGTGGATGATCCGCGAAATGGCGGCGGCGATCCGCGAGGCCGGCGTCTATCCCGAATACGAAGTGTTCGATTCCGGCGATATTCACCTCGCCAACAAGCTCATGGCGGATGGCGTGATCGACGGCCCCGGTCTCTTCCAGATCGTGCTGGGAGCGGGCTTTGGCGCCAGCCCGACGGTCGAGACCATTCTCTACATGAAGAGCCTGTTGCCGAAGGATTGCATCTGGGCGGCGTTCGGCATCGCGCGCATGGAGTTTCCCATGCTGGCGCAGACCTATCTGCTCGGCGGGCATATTCGCGTCGGCTTCGAGGACAATCGCTATCTGGCCTATGGAAAGCCAGCGCCGAGCAACGCGGCGCTGGTTGAAAAGGCGCGGCGCATCGTCGAGTCCCTTGATGGCGAACTGGCGAGCCCGAAGGAGGCGCGCGCGATCCTCGGTCTCAGGGGCTGATCAGCCGCCGCGCTTGTCCTCGTAGGCGGGCGGCGGCGTCCAGGCGTCCGGGCGCCTGCCGTCGAAAAGCACCGGCGCGCGGGGCATGCGGGCGTCGCGGCCGGTCGCGAGGCGCATGGTCGCGAAGGCGCCGAGCGCCTCGACCTGCGGATCGTCCATGACCTCGGGTGGCGTTTTGACGGGCGAGCAGGGCACGTCGGCCTCCACCAGCAGGTCGATCCATTCCGATCGCGGGCGCCGCGCGAAAAGGCCCGTCAATTCCGTACGCAGCAGCTTGTAATTCCTGATGCGCTCGCGCCGCGGGTTGAACCGCGGATCGGTGGCCAGCGCGGGCGCGTCGAGAACCTTCACGAGCTCGCGCCAGTTGCCCTCGTTGGAGCTGAGATGGATCGCAACCAGCTTTGCGTCGGCGCATTTGAAAACGTAGGCGTTCGACGAGGCTATGCGCGTCAGCGGGCCCGCCACCGTTCCGAACATTTCGTAATGCATGAAGGCGTCGGGCATGAAGGCGACGGAGGCTTCCAGCATGTTGACCTCGACGCGGCGGCCCCGCCCGGTCGCGTGGCGCTCATGCAGCGCGGCCATGATTCCGTAGCAGGCGTACATGCCGGTGACATTGTCTGAGATCGTCGTGCCGACGAGCGCCGGTTCGTTTTCATCGAGCGCGAGGCTCGCGATGCCGCTGAGCGCCTGCCCGACCGTGTCGTAGGCGGGCCGAAAGCGATAGGGCCCGACCGCGCCAAAGCCGGTGATCGAGCAATGGATCAGGCGCGGATTGAGCGCGCGCAGGGCGTCGGCGCCGAGCCCGAGCGACTCCAGATTGCCGGGGCGCAGGTTCTCGATCAACACGTCGTGGTCGGCGACGAGATCGCGGAATGTCGCGCGATTGGCCTCCAGCTTCAGA
Organism: uncultured Hyphomicrobiales bacterium; assembly: GCA_903885755.1. GTDB lineage: Bacteria > Pseudomonadota > Alphaproteobacteria > Rhizobiales > Beijerinckiaceae > Terripilifer. The sequence goes on from CAISJZ010000446.1 coordinate 15,247, forward strand.
TCGAGCACGCGGCTCGTCTTGTTGCGGTTGAAGGACGCGAATTGCGGGCTGTAAAGCGTGTCGTTGTATTTGCGGAACGGATCGCCGCCGTTGGGCCGCTCGATCTTGAGCACCTCCGCGCCGAGATCGCCGAGCATCATGCCGGCGAGCGGACCGGTGATCATGGTCGCGAGTTCCAGCACCTTCACGCCGCGCAGGGGCGCGACGGGCGCGCGCTTGTTGTCTTCGGCCTCGACCATTCCGGATGAACCTCGTTTCTTCCCGCGTCGGCGTTTTGCCTTGTGTATCGCACTGTGGCATTTTCCGCCCGAAACAGGCAATGCGGGGAGACGCAAGGTGGTTACGGCGGAGCAGAATGTTCGTTTGACGCGCGTGGGTCCGGGAACCCCCGCGGGCAATCTTTTCCGTCGCTACTGGCAGCCTGCCGTGCTCTCGGAGGAAGTTCCGGAAAAGGATGGTCCGCCGGTGCGCGTGCGCCTGCTGGGCGAGGATCTGCTGGCGTTTCGCGA
>CAISJZ010000447.1 GCA_903885755.1 uncultured Hyphomicrobiales bacterium
CCGTAATCCATGTAGGACGCCGTCAGCAACTGTCCCGACGCGTCATAGACGATATCCTCGGTCAATGTCTGGCCGACGCCCTGCGCCACGCCGCCGTAAACCTGACCATGGACGATAAACGGATTGAGCACGACGCCGCAATCGTCGACCGCGACATAATTGACGATTTCGACGACGCCGGTCTCGGGATCGACCTCGACCTCGACGACATGCGCGCCGTTGGGAAAATTCTCGGTCTCGCCGACGTAGGTGACTTCCTCGTCGAGGCCCGGCGCGATGCCGTCGGGCAGGCGGCGCGGGTCGCGCGCGGCGGCGGCGACATCGTTGATCGAGATGCTGCTGGCGCTGGCCTTGAAGACGCCGCCCTCGAAGCTCACGCTTGCCGCTTCAGTCTGCAACAGGTGCGCGGCGATCTTGCGCGCCTTCACGATGATCGCGTCGCAGGCGAGCCTGATGCCCATGCCGCCGACCATCGACGAGCGCGAGCCGAAGGTTCCGATCGATGTCTCCGGCGATGTCGCCGTGTCGCCGTTGACGAGCCGGACGCCGTCGTAGTCGACGCCGAGAAATTCGTGGACCATCTGCGAATAGACCGTCTCGTGGCCCTGCCCGTGCGAGTAGGTGCCGGCGATGACCGTCACATCGCCGCTGTCCTCGAAACGCAGGCGCATGCCCTCGGTGGGGCGGCTGCCGGCGCCCTCGATGAAAACCGCGAGGCCGATGCCGCGCCGCTTGCCCCGCGCCAGCGCCTTCGTTCGCCGCGCCTCGAATCCGGCCCAGTCAGCGGCCTTCAACGCCATGTTCATCGTGCCGTCGAAGTCGCCGCTGTCGATCGTGAAGCCCAGATGCGTCTTGTAGGGCATCTGGGCTTGCGTAATGAAATTGCGGCGGCGAATTTCCTCGCGCGGCAGGCCCGTCGCCTCGGCGGCGGCGTCCATCAAACGCTCGGTGAGGTAAGTGGCCTCGGGACGGCCCGCGCCGCGATAGGGGTCGGTGCAGTCCGGGGTGGTGAATACGGGTCGCACCGAAAAATAGAACTCCGGCGCCTGATAGACGCACGGAATGATGCGCCCGCCGCCTTCCATCGGCAGGCGAACGCCATTCTCCGAGAGATAGGCGCCGACGTTGACCAGCGTCTCGACCCGCAGGGCGACGATCCGCCCCTCCGCGTCAAGGCCCATCTCGGCGTGGTTGACCTGATCGCGACCGTGATAATCCGAAACGAAGGTCTCGGCCCGGTCGCCGCGCCATTTCACCGGGCGGCCGATGGTCTTCGCGGCGAAGGCGACACACACCGTCTCCGGATACATCTTGCTGCGAACGCCAAAGCCGCCTCCGGTGTCGCGGGAAATGACGCGCGCGCGATCAACCGGCACGCCCAGCAGTTTGGCCAGCATGCCCTGAATGCGCCGCCCGCCCTGTGTCGGCGAATAGACGGTCAGCGTTTCGTCCACGTATTGCGCGGTGACGACGCGCGGCTCCATCGGGCTTGGCGCCAGGCGATTGTTGACGAGATCGACCGTGACCCGCCTGTGCGCGCCCTTGAGCAACGCCGCGACCCTGGCCTCGTCGCCATATTCCCAGTGAACGACCTCGTTGGTCCGGAATTCCGGCCAGACATGGGCGGCGCCGGGCGACAGCGCGCCCGCGGTGCTCGCAATGGCCGTCAGCGCCTCGAAATCGATGTCCACGGCGTCGGCGGCGTCGCGCGCCTGCGCGGGGGTTTCCGCGACAACCACGGCGAGGCATTCGCCGACAAAGCGCGTGTGCTGGCGCGGCAGAACCTCGCGTTTGGGTTTACGCATCGGCGAGCCGTCGCGGTACTGGTAACTGGCGTCGTTGACCAGCGTCCCGACGCCCGCCGCGGCGAGATCCTCGCCCGTAAAGACGGCGAGCACGCCGGGCATCGACCGGGCGGCGGTCGCATCGATCGAGGATATGCGCGCGAAGGCGTGGGGGGAGCGCACGAAGGCCGCCCAGGCCTGACCGTTCAGATTGATATCATCGGTGAACTGGCCTCGCCCCTGGAGCAGACGCGTGTCCTCCTTGCGTCTGACCGGCTGTCCAATTCCAAACTCACCCATGCGGCTCCGTTCCCGTCCTGATTTCTGGCGATCCAGATTGCCCGGCTCGGGCTATAAACCCGGTTGCGTCATGCTTCGCAAGAGGCCGCTCGCGTTCGCCGCAGGGGCGCTGGACGAGCGGGGCTTATTTGATACCATGACCGGAACAACAGTGGCGGCGCGGGCCTTGCTACACGGCTTTGACGAACGCTGGCCGGGGATTGGGAACGAATGACGGGCGATCCAGCAAGCGAGGTCTTCGAAAAGGACGCTTCGGAAGCAGCCTCCTCGCGCCGCTATCGGGTCGAGGCGGTGACGCGCGCGGCTCAGATTCTTGGCTGTCTCAACGACGCGCCAGGGGCGGGCGTCGAAACCATCGCCGCCCGTGTTGAGGCTCCCGAGGC
>CAISJZ010000448.1 GCA_903885755.1 uncultured Hyphomicrobiales bacterium
CAGCCAAGGTGCGAGCCAATCAATATCGACTTGATCAGAACGCTACGGCCGCTGTAAAGTTGGCCGCCTGAATAAGATCAGCCGGGTGTCTCAAAACCGGGCCGCAGTACACGCGCGGCGATAATCAAGCTGATCAAAATCACGCGGGCTTCCCCAGGGTTAAGACGCCGGCAATCTTTTTGCTGCTTTTGTGGGCGTTCGATCCATTGCTCGATACATTTCCCGGGGCGTTTATGAATTTGATCAAGGCCGTTGCGGCCGCGGTTCCCTCGTTGCTGGCGTTCTGCGCGGTCGCCGACGCGGCAAATCCCCTGACCGGCCTGTGGCAGCGCGATTCCGGCACCGCGCGCGTGCAGATCGCTCCATGCGGCGACAAGCTCTGCGGCGTCATCGTCTGGGTGCGCGACAAGGACAGCCCCACCAAGGTCGGGATGCGCGTGTTCTACGATATTGTTCCGGAAAGCCAGACCAGCTGGATCGGTCAGGCTTTTAACCCCGAGGACCAGCAGACCTATGCGGGCGCGGTGACGATCGCGGGATCGAAAATGACAACGACCGGCTGCGTCGTCGGCAAATTCTTTTGCAAGAGCGTTTACTGGGAGCGCGTGAAATAGCGCGAACGTGTTTGGACGCCGGCCAGAAAATCGTCCACGCTGGGCTTGGCTGGAGGCGACGCGCCGGTTGGCAGGCGTCCTCCATATTGGTTTTCACAACCGGTCGGGAGGCAACATGAAACGCGCCGCGCTTTTGACTGCACTCTGTCTCGTGTCGATGTCGTCCATGGCCGCGAACGCGGCGGGCTTCGACGGACGCTGGAGCGTTTCCGTCGTCAACCGGTCCGGCACGTGCGATTCCTACCGATGGAATGTGGGAATTGCTCGGGGAAAGGTGACGGATATCGAGGGCCAGACCGGCTCCGCCGCGGGCGGAATCGCCGGCAATGGCGCGGTCAGCATCCGGCTGACGAATGGTTCCGATGTCCTGACCGCGTCGGGCCGGGCCTCTGGCCCGTCGGCGTTTGGCTCATGGGCCTCGCCAACGCGCGGCTGCAAGGGCACGTGGACCGCCAACAAGATCTAGGCTGTCCGAATAGCGCTACACCAGCCGGCTCTGCGCCTTCGCCGCTTCAATGAAGCTGGCGAAAAGCGGATGCGGCTCGAAGGGTCGCGATTTCAGTTCCGGGTGATACTGCACGCCGATGAACCAGGGATGGTCCTCGAATTCCACCGTCTCCGGAAGCAGGCCGTCGGGCGAGGTTCCCGCGAACAACAGGCCCTTGCCTTCCAGCCGGTCGCGATAGGCCGTGTTGACCTCGTAGCGATGGCGATGGCGCTCGGAAATGTCGAGGGTTCCATAGATGCCCGCGATCTTCGATCCCGCGCGCAGCCGGGCCTTGTAGGCGCCGAGCCGCATGGTGCCGCCGAGGTCGCCGCCGGCCTTGCGCTGCTCGAGTTCGTTGCCGCGCATCCATTCGGTCATCAGGCCGACAACCGGCTCGCTGGTCGCGCCGAATTCGGTGGAATTGGCCTGCGCGATTCCGGCGAGCGAACGGGCCGCCTCGATCACCGCCATCTGCATGCCAAAACAGATGCCGAAATAGGGCACCTTGCGTTCCCTGGCGAAGCGGGCCGCGAGAATCTTGCCTTCCGCGCCGCGCTGGCCGAAGCCGCCGGGCACCAGAATGCCGTGGACGTGCTCGAGATGGGGCGCGGGATCGCCGCCCTCGAAGATCTCGCTTTCGATCCAGTCGATGTTGACCTTGACCCGGTTGGCGAGGCCGCCATGGGCCAGCGCCTCGGTCAGGGATTTGTAGGCGTCCTTGAGGCCCGTGTACTTGCCGACGATGGCGATGGTGACCTCGCCCTCGGGGACGCGCACCCGTTTCGCCACCTCGCGCCAGCGGCCGAGATCGGGCTCGTGGTCGGTGGGCAGGCCGAAAAAGGCCAGCACCTGATGGTCGAAGCCCTGCTCGTGATAGCTGATCGGCACGTGATAGATGGTGTCGACATCGAGCGCCGCGATCACCCGCTCCTGACGGATGTTGCAAAAGAGCGCGATCTTGCGCCGCTCGGCCTCGGGGATCGGCCGGTCGGCCCGGCACAGCAGCACCTGGGGCTGAATGCCCACCGACAGCAGTTCCTTGACCGAATGCTGGGTCGGCTTGGTCTTGAGTTCGCCCGCGGTCGGGATGTAGGGCAGCAG
>CAISJZ010000449.1 GCA_903885755.1 uncultured Hyphomicrobiales bacterium
CCTGCACGGGGAACAAGGGCTGCAAGTTCGCGGCCTCCGACACCAAGGGCCACGCGCTGGAGATCGCCGATCATCTCGACGCGCGCATGACGCTCGACCAGCCCGTCAACATTCACCTGACCGGCTGTCATCATTCGTGCGCGCAACACTACATCGGCGACATCGGCCTCATCGCGGCGAAGGTCGCGCAGGGCGAGGACGCCGAACCGGTCGAGGGCTATCACGTCCACGTCGGCGGCGGCTTCGAGGACAAGGGCAAGATCGGCAGGCTGATCTTCTCCGATGTGACCGCGGTCGAGGCGCCGGCCCGCGTCGAAAGCCTGCTGCGCGTCTGGCAGACCCATCGCACCAGCCCCGCCGAGGACTTTTTCACGTTTTCCAACCGCGTCGATCTTGATGAGTTCGCGCGTCTCGCCTCGGAGGTCTCGTCATGACCGCGCCGCTGATGGCCATGCCCATGATGCTGATCCCGGAGAGCGCGCCCTTCACCGCCGAGCAGCGCGCCTGGCTGTCGGGACTCTTCGCCTCTGCGCTGGCCCCGCAAATGCGCGGCGTGACCGCGCTGGGCGCCGGAGAGGCCGGGCGCCTCGCGCCCGCCGGGCCCGTGCTCGCGACCAACGACGACGCGCCCTGGCACGACCCGGCCATGGCCCTCGACGAGCGCATGGCGCTCGCGGAAACCAAACCGCTCGCGCCCAAACTCATGGCCGCCATGGCCCAGCAGGATTGCGGCCAGTGCGGCTATAACTGCGCCGACTACGCCAACGCGCTGTTCGAGAAGAAGGAGGAGCGGCTCAACCTCTGCGCGCCGGGCGGCAAGGAAACCGCCCGCATGCTGAAACAGCTCGCCGCGGAGATCGGCGCAAGCGCGCCAGCGGCGCAGGTCATCACCGCGGAAGACATGCCGGCGACCGTCGACGCCAGCCTGCGCGGCCGCTGCCGCGAACAGCCCGTCGAGGCGCGCTTTGTCGCGCGTCGCAGGCTCAACGGCGCGGGCTCCGAGAAGGACACCTGGCACGTCGACTTCGATCTGTCGGACTCCGGGATCGATTACGCCGTCGGCGATTCCTTCGGCGTCTTCCCCGGCAACGATCTTGGCCTCGTCGATCAGATCATCGCCATGCTCGGCGCCTCGCACACAACCGAATTGCGCGACAAGACCCTGCGCGAGGTTCTGCGCGACGATGTCTCGCTGGGCGCGGCGCCCGATACGCTGTTCGAACTCATTTCCTATGTCACCGGCGGCAAGACTCGCGAAAAGGCGCGCGCGCTGGCGCGCGGCGAAGACCCGGATGGCGACGCCAGAACGCTCGACGTGATGGCGGCGCTGCAGAAATTTCCCGGCGCGCGCATTCACCCAGAAGCCTTCATCGATGCGCTTGAGGCCATGCAGCCACGTCTCTATTCCATTTCATCCTCGCCGAAATTCGCGCCGGGATATCTGTCGCTCACCGTCGACGCGGTTCGTTACGTCGTCGGCAAGCGCAAGCGCGCCGGCGTCGCCTCGACCTTCCTCGCCGACCGTATCGCGCAAGGCGCGCCTCTGAAGGTTTATGTGCAGAAGGCGCACAATTTCGCCCTGCCCGCCGACCCCGCCAAGCCCATCATCATGATCGGCCCGGGAACTGGCGTAGCGCCGTTCCGCGCATTCCTGCAGGAAAGGCGCGCCACCAATGCGCCCGGCAAGAACTGGCTGTTCTTCGGCCATCAGCGCCAGATGACGGACTTCTTCTACAAGGATGAACTCGACGCTATGCGCGAAAGCAAGCTGCTGACGCGCCTGTCGCTCGCCTGGTCGCGCGACGGAACGACGAAATACTACGTGCAGGACCGCATGCGCGAGGTCGGAGCCGCGCTATGGCAATGGCTCGCCGAAGGTGCGCATTTCTACATCTGCGGCGACGCCAAGCGCATGGCCAAGGATGTCGAGATGGCGCTCGTCGATATCGTCGCGCAGCACGGCGCGCGCTCGACCGAGGAAGCGATTGCCTTTGTTGGCGCCCTGAAAAAATCAGGCCGTTATCAGGCGGATGTTTACTGACGCTCAGGCGAAACGCGGAAAAAGCCTCAAGGCGTTGTCGCGGTTGATGCCGCCAAGCAGCGACGACGAAAGCGCCATGCCGTCCAGGCCGCCAATCGTCTTCTCCATCGGGATATAGGGATAATCGCTACCGAACATCAGATTGGCGGCGGGCGACATGGCCATGATCGCGGCCATGGCGGACGGGTTTGTCGTCGAATTCGCGACGTCGAAATAGAGCGTCTTCAACGCCGCGATCGGGCCTTCGGGCACGCGCGCCGCCACCTCGGGATGGCGCATCATCTGTTCCATCCGGGCGGCGAGAACAGGCGTCGGGCCGCCGGCATGTGTAAAGATGAAGCGGATTTCGCGATATTTGCTCACCACGCCATTGATCACCAGACTGGCGATGGAACGCGCCTCGTCGAAGGGGTATTCGAGAATCGATTGCGGCAGGCCGTTGCTCAATCCGCCGCAGCAATTGGCGAGCGTGGGGTGAACGAACACGATGGCCTTGCGGCGGTTGAGTTCGGCGAAAACGGGATCGAAAGCCGGATCGCCCGTCCACCTGTCGCCATAGCTGGTAAACAGATGCACGCCGTCGACCTTCAGCGTGTCATAGGCATACTCAAGTTCGAGCAGACTGCCCTCGATGTCCGGCAGGGCCAGCGCCGCGAACACGCCGAAACGGCCGGGATTGTCGCGCGCCATGCCCGCCATGTATTCGTTGCACGAACGTTGCAGATCGCGCGCCTCCCCGGGGTCGCCAAACCAGACGCCGGGATTGCTGACGCAGGCGATGCCCGTTGCGATGCCGTTCCGGTCCATTTGCTCGATGGCGCGCGCCGGCGTCCACTCGGTCATGATTTTAGGCGAGTTGTCCGACGACGCCAGCACTTGCGCGCGTTTGGCCGCGAACCATCTGGTGGGATAGCAGTGATGGTGCACGTCGATCCGCCGCGGGGGAGCCGCCTTCGCGTCCTGCGCCAATGCCGGCGCGCCGAGGCCTGTCGCGGCAAGGCCCGCCATGAACCCGCGGCGCGTGTGCAGACACGCGCCGGGCGCGCAGGAATCAAGTCTGGCGAGGCTCGGCCCCGATTCTATCCGGATCATGCCGCTCCTCCCCTCGTCGGTATTCATTTGAATTTAGATCGGCCGTGTCGCCACCCAGTTCACGCCGTCAACATTGGCATGGATCGTGAGAACCGAACAGGCGCCGGCCGCGGCGTCTCCAAGCGCGTCGCCCGCCACGATCTCCAGGGGATAGGAACCGTGGCAATCCTCCAGCGACCAACTGGTCAGAACGGCGCCGGGGACAGTTGCAATCGCGGCGATGGTCTGCTCGCCGATTGGTTCCGCCGCGTTCTGTTTCGCGACAAGCGTATCAATCGCGGCCTCCAGCACGGCGAACCGCGCCGCGAGCGCGGGCGTCGTGGCGATCGATCGTGTCCGACGCACCCATGTCGACTTGTAGGCAAGCGAGGCGCGAATGGCGAAACAATCGCCGATGTCATCGGCGCGATCGACACGCAGAAACCGCGCGTCGCGCGAGAGATCCGGAGCCAGCGTCAGTTGTACGTCCTCCACGCGCGCGTCGCGCATGGATTTTTCAACGACGCCAACAAGTCCGTAAGCGTCCCGCGCCGCGGTTGCGTCGATGCCGGCCAGCGCCTCGCGCGCGATGACCGCGGCATGGGCGAACAACCCGCGCTCGGCGTCGTCGCGTTGGGAGCGAACGCTCTGGAACAACGCGGTGGCGTCGACGAGTTCAACGTTGGGCGCGGCCTCCAGCAATTCCACCGCCTGCCCGCCCGGCAGCATGTCGAGTTCAAGAACGCCAAGACGTTTGGCGCCGCCGCCGCTAGCGAGACGTTTCGCGAAAAACTCCGCGGGTTTTGGCGTGCAGACGATTTCACCTACCGGAGTGACCGCGCGCATCCATTCGCCGACGCGCTTGGACAACGCCGTCGCGAATTCCGGCGCGCCCTCGCGCGGCACGAACAGCAAGCCTTCCGACCAGTAGGGCGTGAAGCCGGTGATCCACGACACCGCCGCCGGGCGCGCGAGGTTGGTGTAGAACGCCAGCCCGTCGAGACCCGCCGTCGTCATGGCCGCCTGCAAGCGCGACCGCCGCGCGTCCAACGCGGCTTTCGGCAGTTCCGCCTCGTCCCAACCGTAATATCCGCGACGCATGTTCGCCCCTCAGACCGGAACGGAGAAAAGTTCGCGCGACAGCGAACCGAGACACTCGTAGCTATCGCCCCGCACGACAATCGTGTCGCCCAGCACCATATAGCCGGCCTGGGGATGGTAGGTGTTGGGATGCACGATGATCGTGGAATTGTCGATGATCGGCAGCTTCACATCCTCCAGAATCTGTGGACGCTGGTCGGGAAAAAGCCCGATGCCGTGGCCACGCACGCGCGTATATTCGGACGTGACGTAATCGCCGAGGCCGTGGGCGCGAAATACATCGTTCTCGGCCTTCGCGATTTCAGCCGCCGTGACGTTGGCCTTCACCGCGGCAAGCCCGGCTTCCAGCGCGTCCTGATAGACCGCGAAGGATTTGAGCTGCGTCTCGCTCGCCGGTCCGGACACCAGCGTGCGGCACACTTGCGCGTAATAACCATCGACGCAGGGCGTCAGTTCCGTCGAGACGAGATCGCCCGCCTTAATGGTCTTGCCGACCGGCGGCGCCATGCCGCGCACCTCGACGCCGCCAACACCGATGATCATGAAATTTTCCGCCACGCGATGCGCGCGGAAAAAAGCCTCGATCTCCGAGATGAGTTCATAATCCTTGCGGCCCGGACGCGCGGCGTCGCGAAACACCTTGTAGCCTTCATCCGCCAGTTTCGCCGCCCGGCGCGCCGAGTCGATTTCGAAATCGCGCTTGGCCATCAGAAGATGCTCAAGCAATGCCGCGCCATCGGAAATGCGCAGATCGCGCGCGTCGCGTGTCAGGCCATAGGGCATCAGCCGCCACGGAGTCGCGGCGACGCGCCGATTGCCGGCGCGGCCAAGCAGTTCCCGCGCGGCCTCGATCAGTTTTGGCGCGAAGACAACCTCGCAATTGCCCTCGGCTTTGGCGCGCTCGGCCTCCGCCCGGTCGTCGAGCAGCAGCGTCGTTACGCCATCCTTGCCAACCAGCGCGAGGGCCTGGCCCTCCTGAATGCCGAAATCCGTGGCGTAGCGCAGCGAATCCGCGTGCCAGTTGTTGCCATAGATCAGCAGCGCGTCGATATCCGCGCGCTCCATTTCCTCGCGCAGAATCCCGCTCCGCGCGACATGCGCTTTCGATGGGGTCACGAAAACCTCCTATTCCGCCGCGTTGCGCGCGCCATAAGCGGCGATATGATCCACCGACACGAATCCCTCGCGAAGATCGCTCTCGATCGCTGCGCGCGAACGCTCGCGCGGATCGCCGTAGCCGCCGCCGCCCGCGGTGAAGAAAGCCACGCTGTCGCCCGCCTGCAGAGGAATCTGCGTGCCCTTGAGCACCTTTTTTTCCGGCGCGCCGCTGGCGTAACGGATGATGGCGTAGTTCGCGCCGCCGTTGGCGCCGCCATGCAATCCCCACGGCGGCAGCTTCGTGCGCTCGAAGTTGATATTGACCTGGCACGGCACTAGGCACTTGTAGGTGAGCTCGACGCCAAGCCCGCCACGATATTTGCCAGGGCCGCCACTGTCGTCGCGCAGGGCATGGTTCTCGATGAGGAAGGGATAGCGGATTTCCTGCAACTCGACCGGCGTGTTGCGCACATCGCCCTGACAGACCGACACGGCCGCGTCTTCGCCATCCTCGTGCGGCCGTCCGCCCCAGCCGCCGCCAAAGATGTTCATCAACAGAAAGCGCGTACCCTCGCCATTGACGCCATAGAAGGAGCAGCCGCCCATGTCGCCCTTGTGCGCGGCGGGGATCATGGTCGGCAATGCCGGAGCCAGCGCCTTCAGGATCGTGTCGATGGTCGTCGGCAACGCAATGCTCCACAGGCCGAGCGCGGCGGGTGGACGCGCGCTCAGCATCGTGCCTTCCGGCAGGATGACGTCAAGCGCGCGAAAACAACCCTCGTTCACGTCGAGATCGGGCGAGGTCAGCGCCTTGAAGGCGACGCGCGCCGCCGCGATGCCACCCGAGCGGCCGGAATTGACGGGACTATTGGTCTGCGGATTCATCTCGGAGAAATCGATCGACATGGTCGATCCCGCCACTTTCACCGTCACCTTGATGCGAAGGGTCTTTTCAAGATCGCGTCCATCATTGTCGAGAAAACTCTCGGCGGTATAGACCCCGTCGGGGATGCGCTCGACGACCTTCCGGACGGCGAAATCGGCCTGATCCCAGATACGCGCGATACAGGCTTCCACGGTCGCGCGGCCATAGCGCGACAGCAACTCGCCATATCGCCGCGCGCCAAGCTGGCACGACGCGATCTGCGCCCGCAGGTCGCCAAGACTCGCGTCGGGAAAGCGCACGTTGTCCGTGATGATCTGCCAGAGCGTCTCGTTGCGCTTGCCCGCCTCGTAGATTTTCAATGAACGAAGCTGGATGCCCTCGGCGAAGATTTCCGTCGTCGCCGACGACCCGAAGCCGATGCGCGCGCCGCCGACATCGACCCAGTGGGCGCGATTGGCGGTAAAGGCGACAATCTCGCCATCGTGGAACACGGGGCAGTAGATGACGATATTGTTGAGATGCTGGCCGCAGACCTCGCCATGATTCATGATGAGCACGTCGCCGGGCGCGAAGCCCTCCAGGCCCCAGCGTTTGACGCCATCCTCGATCGCGATGCCGAGATCGGCGAGAAAGATCGGCAGACCGCCTCGGTTCTGCGAAATCATGCGCCCCTGAAGATCGATCAGGCCGCAACAATAGTCGCGCACCTCGTAGATCATCATGTTGTAGGCCGCCTTGCAAAGCGCGTTCGCCATCTCATCGCCATAGGCGACGATGGCGTTGCGCACGACCTCGACGGTGATGGGGTGGGCTTCCGCCGCGCTTGCTTTCGAGCCGGTCATTGTTTTGCTCCGCCGAACGCGATGTCGATGACGAGATGACCAGCCTCGGTCACATGCACCTTGTCGCCGGGATGAATAAGGATGGTCGAATTTGGCTCCTCGATGACCGCCGGGCCAACGAACGAGAACCCCGCCGGCATCGCCGGCCGCCAGAAAATGCGCGCGTCGAGAGGCTTTTTCGGATCATCGAAGATCACCGGGCGCGATGTTTCCTTCGCGTCGTCGCTCGGCGTCCATTTTTCCGCCATCGATTGCTCGGCGATCGTGTCGGCGCGCGCCGCGGTCAGCACGAGACGCAGGTTAACGACTTCGAGCTGTTCCTCGATCGCCGCCTGCCCATACCGTTGGTCGTGCTCGACGTGGAAGAGTTCGCGCACCTTCGTGGTGTCGCCGGTCAACATTGACGCATCGTCGATCGGTATTTGCAGGGCGTGTTCCTGCCCGACGTAGCGCAGGTCGGCGTTGAAGACGAGGCTCGCGCCCTCGCGCGAAATACCATCGCGCTTCAACTGCTCCTCGCCATCGCGCTTGAGCTCGGCGAAGACTTTCTCGACCAGCTTCGCGTCGAGCTTGCCGAGGCGTCCGACCAGCGTGCGCACGAAGTCCTGCCGCCACGACGCCATCAACATGCCGAGCGCGGAGAAAGCGCCGGGCAGCTTGGGAATGATGACGCGCGGGACGAAAATCTCGCGGGCGATGGACACCGCGTGCAACGGCCCGGCCCCGCCAAACGCGATCATGGTGGTCTCGCGGGGATCAACGCCCTTGTTGACCGACACCGCGCGCACCGACAGCGACATCGCCGTGTCCGAGATCATGGCGATTCCAAGCGCCGCCTCCTCGACCGACAGCTTGAGGGGATCAGCGACCTTCGCCTTGATCGCGGCTTTCGCCGCGGCGAGATCCAGCGGCATACCGCCGCCGAGAAAGCGATGCGGATTGATGCGTCCGAGCACGAGATCGGCGTCGGTAATGACTGGTGTACCAGAACCCTTGCCATAACAGGCGGGACCGGGATCGGCGCCCGCGCTTTGCGGCCCGACATGCAATCCGCCCGTCTCGTCCACCCAGGCGATCGAGCCGCCTCCGGTACCAACCTCGACGATATCTACCACCGGCAACTGCATCGGTTGACCGCTCGCCAGCGGGCCGATCACATAACCTTCCTCGACCGCGGGCGCGCCACGCGTAATCAGGCTCGATTTGGCGGTCGTGCCGCCCATGTCGAAGCCGATCGCCTGTTCGATGCCAAGTTGCTTGCACAGGATGCCCGCGGCGATCATGCCCGCGACGGGGCCCGATTCCATCATCGACACCGGCTGCACGCGCGATTGGGCGAGCGACATCACGCCGCCGTTCGAGCGCATGAGATGCATTTTGCCCGCGAATTTCTTGCCGCGCAGCCACGCCTCCAGATTGGTGAGATAATCGCGCACGCGCGGTCCGACATAGGCGTTGAGCACCGTCGTCGACGTGCGCTCGTATTCGCGAAACTCACGCAGGATTTCATGCGACAGGGTCACGAACAGGCCAGGGGCGGCGGCGCGCAACGCCGCGCCAATCGCCTGCTCATGCGCTGGATTGGCGTAGGAATGCAGCAGGCAGACCGCGACGGAATCGACGCCCCGCGCCAGCAGCGTCTTCACCAGCGCATCGACCTCGGCGGGATTGAGCGCCTTCAGCGCATTGCCGGCGGGATCGAGCCGCTCATCCACCTCGAAGGTCAGCTCACGCGAAACCAGCGGTTTGGGCCGATGAAAGAACAGATTGAACGCCTCGATACGATTGCTGCGCCCGATGGCGTAGACATCGCGAAAGCCCTTGGTTGTCACCAGCGCGGTCCTGGCGCCCTTGCGCTCCAGCACCGTGTTGATGGCGATGGTCGAGCCATGCAGCAATTCCGAGAGACCCGGCAGATCGCATTTCGCGAGCCTCAGGCTTTCGGCGACGCCCTCGCTCGGATCGGCTGGCGTCGTCGAGGTTTTCGACGAGACGATCTTGCCGTCGATGACGCCGACAAGGTCCGTGAACGTGCCGCCAATATCCACGCCGACGATATTCATTTGGGTTGAACTCCAGGAAGTTTGTTTTTGCGCGCGGGCTGGCCGCCGGGCGTCAGCCGCCGTTCGGCCACGCGCACGAGCGAGTTGAAAACGACGGCGATCAACGCGAGCGACCCGATCAGCGCGAAGAGGGCCGCCGGATTGTAACTCTCGGCGTAGAGCCGCGTGAAATAGCCGATTCCGCCCGTCGACACATAAAGTTCGGCGAGGATGACGCCAAGCATGGTCAGTGTCATCGCGAGCCTGAGCCCGACGAAGAACGATGGAACCATGTTGGGGAACAGCACGTGGCGAAACACATCGTAACGGGTCGCGCCCATGGATCGCGCGCCGCGCAGATACAACGGATTAATATTGCGCATGCCCGCGACCACGTTGACGATGATCGGGAAAATGCCGTGGGAGAAGCCGAAGGCGATCTTGCTCGCCGAGCCAAGGCCAAATACCAGGACGAACAGCGGCATCAGCGACACCTGCGGGATGGCGTAGAGCAGCAGCACGATCGGCAGAAAACTCGCGCGCGCGAAATTCGACACGCCAATGCCCATGCCGACGAGCAGGCCAAACACAATCGACATGGCGTAGGCCACCGCGATCTCGAGGACCGCGAGACCGAGCGCGGCGACGATCCGTTCGTCGCTGATGATCGGGTTGATCCACGCGCGGGCGATCGCCGACAGCGGCTGGATGAACGCGGGATCGCCGAACGCGCGCGCATAGACCTCGAACAGGATCGCCGCCCCCAGAATGATCGCCCAGCGCGTTAGCGTTACCGCCCGGGCGCGCGGCATTCCCGCGATTTGCGCGCGGGGCGCGTCGATCGCGGTCATCGCGACGCCTCCCCGGCCGCGGCCCTGTTCTCGATGGAGGACATGAACAGATTGAGCGACACCGCCGTCAGGATCACGAAGGCGATCCAGGCGTACATGCGCGCCGATTCCATGAGCTCCGCGGCAAGGGCGATGTTGCGACCGACGCCCGCGACCGACGACAGCGCCTCGCCGCCCAGCACCGAGGCGAAACAGATGAAGAAGCCGACGCGCAGTCCCGTGATCAGCACGGGGTAGGCGCTCGGCAGCAGCACATGGCGAAAGGTCTCGAAGCTCGACGCGCCCATGGAGCGCGCGGCGCGCAGATAACGCTCGTCGGCGCGGGCAAGCCCGGCGATTGTGTTGAGCGCAATAGGGAAGAACCCGTAGGTCGCGCCATAGGCGACCTTCGATCCCGGCCCGATGCCAAAGAACAGGATGAACATCGGGAAAAACAGCGTGATCGGAATCGTGAAGAGGCCGGCGATGATCGGCTCGAAGACCTCGGTCAGAAACCGGCTGCGCGTGACGAGATAACCCGCGAGCACGCCCAGCACGACGGAAATGCCGTAGGCCTTGCCGATCGTGACAAGGGTGATTTGCACCGCCGACCAGAACTGGTTCGTGCCGACAAGCCGCGACAGCGCCGCATAGACCGCCGTTGGCGAGGGCAGAAACAGCGGGCTGACCGCGCCCCGTACGGTGATGAAATACCAGAGGCCGCCGGCGATCGCGAGGAACGCCAACTGGATCAAGCGTTGCGCGGCGACGCCTTTTGTCATGCCCCGTCTCCCGAGGCGCCTTGCGGGTCGCGCTGGGAAGCCATGGTGGCGCGGATTTCATCGCGCAACAGCGCGAAGAGTTCGTTGCGCAACTCGCCGAAGCGCGGCTCCAGCATGAAGTCCGGCGCGCGCGGATGCGCCTCGCGCACATCGACGATGGTCTTGATCCGGCCGGGACGCGCGGTCATCACCACGATGCGATCGGAAAGAAACACCGCCTCGGCGAGAGAATGCGTGACAAAGACGATGGTCTTGCCGGTCTCGGCGAGCAGTATGGACAAATCCTCGCCCAGCACCATGCGGCTTTGTTCATCGAGCGCCGCGAAAGGTTCGTCCATCAGCAGAATATTCGTTTTCACGCAAATGCCGCGCGCCATGTTGACGCGCTGACGCATGCCGACCGAAAGCTGCGTGGGATAATGGCGCGCGAAACTCGCCATGCCGACGGCCTTCAACGCGAACATCGCTCGGTCGTCCCACTCGGCCTTCGGCACGCCCTGGAACTTCAGCGCGATGCGAAAATTCTCGATCACCGTGTACCACGGAAACAGCGTGCTTTCCTGAAACACGAAGGCGATTTCGTCGGGATGCGGCGCGCCGTCGACCTTGCGTCCGCCAACGGTTACGTCGCCGCTCGTTGGCTTGAACAATCCGCCGACGATGTTGAGCAGGGTGCTCTTGCCGCAGCCCGATGGCCCGAGCAAACAAACGAACTCGCCGCGTTTCACGTCCAGCGAAATGTTGTCGAGAGCCAGCACGTCATCGGCCGCGCCGGAGGCGGCGTAGCGCTGCGTCACATTGCGGATGGAAATGGCGGTATCCGCGCTCGCGGCGAGTGGCGCGTCGGTCGTCATCGACGGGCGACCAGTCGCGCCAGCGCTTTCAATCTCGCGCGCTCGTCCCGCTGCCCCGTCATCGTTTCCTCCGCCCTGTTCCGCGACTTATCGATCATGCCCGGGGGAAGGCAAGCGCCCCCCGGGCTTTACCACCTATAGGATATTCACTATTGCTTTGCCATGCTCATGCCGACCTTCCGTCAGTTGCAGGTCTTTATCGCCATCGCCGAAACCGGCAGTTTCGCTGGCGCGGCGCGGCGATTGGGCATCGCGCAGCCGTCGGTCAGCGCGCATATTCGCGGGCTTGAGGAGGAGGCGGGCGCGCCCCTCTTCGCGCGGCAGACGGGCCGCGCTGCCTCGCTGACGCCCGCCGGCCAGACCTTTCTGGTCCACGCGCGCGACATGCTGGCGCAGGCGAACCGGATGGAACAGGGCCTTGCGAGCGCGCGAGGCGCCGACCATCACGCCCTGTCCGTGAACTGCCAGCGAACCCTGTCCGATCCCCTGATGCGCGGCCTGCTGGCCGGGTTCGCCCGGCTCAACAGGGATATCCGCCTCGCCGTGCGCACCACCTATCAGGAAGAGGTTCTGGCCAGCGTCCGCAACGGCGATTCCGATATCGGAATTCTCGTTGGCATGGACCCCATGCCGGGCCTGCCCTGCCGCCTTATTGGTCGCCAGCGCTGCGTCGTCTATGCCGCGCCGGACCATCCGCTGGCGGGACGCGCGCGCGTTCCCCCCGCCGAGGTCGCGCGGCACGATTTCATCGGCGCGCCGCCAGGCTCGCATTTCGGGCGCACGATGACGCAAATTCTCGCGCGGGTCGGCATTACGCCGCTGCGGATCGCGGCGGAGGCGACGGATTTCGGCATGAGCAGGGATTTCGCCGCCGCTGGCCTGGGCCTGTGCTGCTCGCTGGAAGTCTCGCTCGGCGCCGATATCGCGGCTGGTCGCGTCGTCGTTGTTGACATCAACGCGCCCGCTCTGTTCGTCGACATCTATCAGGTCGTGAACCCGCGCCGCATCGACGCCTATCCCGTCGAACGGTTCTCAACCTATCTCGACGCGGCTGGCGCGCAATGGCCGTGATTTTTCACAGTTTCACCGGCGCGAAGTCGGGATCGAACATGGCCGCCGCCGCGGGCGCGGTATCGACAATGCCGAGATCCTTCAGCGAACCCCGGATGATCTCGATGGCCTTGGGCGAGAAGGCGCCGTCGAGGGACATCATGCCCATCTCGGTTTCGTAGGCCAGGTCGACGACCTTTTCGCTCAGGTTCATGGTCTTGGCGATCGACTTGACCGCCAGTGAGCGATTGTCGCGGATGAACGCGACCGTTGTGAACCAGCCATGCAGAAAGCGGCGGACGACGTCAGGTTTCGACTTGATGAGCGCGTCGCTGGCGAAAATCACGTGCGTATGAAAATCCGGCACGATGTCGCCAAAATTCATCAGCACGCGACCGACGCCCTGCTCCTGCAATTCGAGACCCTCTTCGGTCGAGGTGACGCTGCCCTGCAGCTCGCCAGCCTTCATGGCGGCGTTGCGCGTCCGCGTCTCGCCCATCGGCACAACCTCGACGCCATCGGGCCCCCAGCCCTTGCGGGTCGAAATGGCGCGCGCCAGCCATTCCGTCAGCGAGCCGGCGGTGCTGACGCCAATGCGCTTGCCCTTGAGATCGTCGACCGTCTTGATTGCCGGGTTCATAACGACAAGAGCCATGTTGCGCGGCTCGGAGGCCAGCGACGCCACCGCGCGCGCGGGCACACCCTTGGAGGCATAGCCCATGCCGGGACCCGAGCCGACGCCAACGTCCAGCGCGCCAGCCGCGAAAGCCTGCTGCATCTGGCCATCGCCGCGAAAGGTCGAAATCGTCACATCGAGATTCTCGGCGGCGAAAAGCCCCTGCTCCTTGCCGAACTCAAGACCCGCGAAGGGAAATGACGAGGAGATCGCCTTGCCGACCCTTAGAGGATCGCCGGCCCGCGCGAAACCGGGCGTGAAGGCCAGCGCGCCAGCCGCGCCTGTCGCGATCAGACGGCGTCGGGACATGCGTCCAAAAACAGCGGCGTCAAGATCAGCGCGTGGGTTGAAAGACATGAAGACCTCCCGAGACCCGGGATGGCAGCCGGGGCGTGGCCAGTCTTTTAAGGCGTCCGGCGCGACGCGCAAGGCCCGCGGCGCCCACTATAGTGGCGACAGGATCGCGCGCTTGCGCCCAACAGCGCATCGTCTAGATTGCGGCGCCTTTGCCCAACAGTGGATTCCCATGCCGGAAGCGCCCAACCTTTACGTCGCCGCCGACGCGCTGCAAACCGTCGTCGCCGGCATTCTCCACGCCAAAGGCATGAGCGAGCCGGACGCGCGAACCCTCGCCGACGTCATCGTCTGGGCCGATCTGCGCGGTGTGAGTTCGCATGGCGTCCAGCGCCTGCCGATGTATCTGCGCATCCTCGACAACGGCGACATGGACCCGAAGGCCGTCCCCACCATCGATAGCCGCGGGAGCGCCCTGTTCATCGTGGACGGCCACAAGAGCGCGGGCCCGGTGGCGATGAAGCTCGCCATGGAAGAGGGCGAACGCCGGGCCAAGGCGCATGGCGTCGCCGTGGCGTTGATGCGTTCGGCCACGCACACCGGCGCCATCGGCTATTACGCCTGCAAGGCGGCCGAACGCGGTCTTGCCGCCATCATGATCAACGGCGGCCAGCCCAACATGGCCTATCACGGAGCCAAGGTCGCGAGCCTTGCCACCAGTCCCATCGCCATGGGCCTGCCTTCGAACGACGGCCCCGTCGTGCTCGACATGGCGACCGCCACCATCGCCAATGGCCGGCTGCAACAGGCAATTGACCAGGCTCAGCCCATTCCCGCCGGCGCCGCGCTGACAAAAGAGGGCGCGCCGACGACCGACGCGACGAAGGCTGAAATCCTGCTGCCGCTCGGCGGTCCCAAGGGGTCTGGCCTGTCCTACATGATCGAATGTTTCACCGGCATTCTGGCGACGAGGCCGCTGCTGCTGTCGATGATCGGCCCGCAGGGCACGCGCGCCCATATTCACAACGCCATGATCGTGCTGATCGACATCGCCGCGCTGCGGCCCATCGAGGACTTCAAGCGGGAGATGAGCGAACTCGGCGAACTCGTGAAATCGTTGCCGCGTCTCGACCCCGAGGCCGAAATCCTGCTGCCCGGCGAACGCGGCGCGCGGGATTTCGCCACGCGGATGAAACACGGCGTGCCGATCGCGCCGAAAGCCTGGGAGCGCCTGCTCAAGACCGCCGCATCGCTCGGCGTCGCCGCCCCGCAAGCCCGAACACGGGACTAGCCTCATGGCCGAGCAGGACGTCGCCTTCGCCTCGAAAAATCAAAAACTCGTCGGCACGATTTCCGTGCCCGATGGCGTCGCGCTTGGCGAGAAGCGCGCGGCTTTCATGGTGCTGCACGGCTTCGGCAGCACGCGTCACGCCGGCAACGTGCGCGGCCCCTGCGCCATGCTGGAAAAGCTCGGCTACATCACCCTGCGCTTCGACATGCCTGGCTGTGGCGACAGCGAAGGCATGCGCGGCCACCTGATCTGCCTCGATCAGGTGCAGGCGACGAGCGACGCGCTGACGCTGCTCGCGGAACACGCGAACGTGGACGCCACGCGCATCGGCGTCATGGGCAGCAGCTTTGGCGCCGCGGTTTCGGTTTACACCGCGGGCGTCGACTCGCGGGTGGCGGCCTGTGTCTCCGCCTCCGGCTGGGGCAATGGCGAGACGAAATTCAAGGGCCAGCACGTCGAACCCGGCGAATACGAGCGCTTCCTGGCGATGCTTGCTGAAGGTCGGCGCCATCGCGAGCGCACGGGCGAGCCCATGATGGTGTCGCGATATGAGATCGTGCCTATCCCCGCCCATCTGCGCGGCCACGTCATCGAGAAATCCATCAACCAGATGACCGTCGACACCGCCCAGAGCATGTTCGATTTTCGCGCCGAGGATGTCATCGGCAAAATCGCGCCGCGACCCTGCCTGCTGCTGCACTCCTCCGTCGATTCCGTCACGCCGACGCAACAGTCCATCGACATGTTCACGAGGGCCGCCCAGCCGACGGAACTTCATCTGTTCTCGGGCACGGACCACTTCATGTTCGCGGAAGGCAACGCCCGCGTGCATCATGTGGCGAGCGACTGGCTGGCGCGGTATTTTCCGGCGCGGTGATTGAAGGCGCGGCAGGCGCGTCGCACGCGCCCTACTTCATATCAATCTTCAAGATCCGCGCGGCGTTGCGCCAGGCGATATCGGCGCGCGTGTCTTCATCCATCTCGACGCGGTCCATGAAATGGCCGGCCTCGCTGATGGATTCAAACGGGAAGTCCGCCGAGAACATGACCCGCGACTTGCCGAGCGCGGCGAGCGAACATTCCACGGGCTCCTTCGAAAACATGCCGGAGATCGTCACCGCGATATTGTCGCGGACGTAATCGGAAGGTTCACGCTTCAGCTTGACGCCATAGAGCTTGGCGCGGCTGTCGAGCCGCCAGAGCATGAACGGCAGCGTTTCGCCGAGATGGCCGAGCAACAGAAGAGCCTTTGGAAAACGGTCAAACACCCCGCCAAACACCATGCGCAGCGCGTGCGTGCCCGTCTCGACCCCCCAGCCCCAGGTCGCGCGCTGCAATTCCTTGTAGGCGCCAAAGCTCTGGTACATCTGCACGGGATCGGCGGGATGCAGATAGATCGGCGCGCCAAGCTCCTCGGCCTTCGCCCAGAAGGGGTCGAACTGGCGCTCGTCGAGATAGTGGCCGAGGGTCTGGCCGTTGATCATCGCGCCCTTGAAGCCGAGTTGCCTGACGCAGCGGTCGAGTTCCGCCGCTGCGGCATTCGGGTCCTGCAACGCGATATGCGCGAAGCCGAGGTAATGTTCCGGTCGCTTCGCTATTTCCGCGGCGAGAAAATCGTTGGCCTCCGCGGCCTTGAACGTCGCGCGCCTGGCGTCGGGTTCCACCTGTACGCCCGGCCCGGCGACGCCCAGAATGGCGAGTTCGATTCCCGCGTCATCCATTTCCTTCAAACGCAATTCGCCGAAGTCCGTCAGACGCGCGCGAATGCCATCATAGATCGGCTTGGGCACGTCGGCCATCGTCGGCCGCCAGTATTCGTCAAGGCCCGGCGACATGAAGTGTTCCTCGAGCGCGATCTTTTTCATGTTTCCATCCCCTTCGACGAAACGCGCCGCGATGTCGGGCGCATGGTTGAATTCAAATCCTGTCGCCAACGCCGCGCGTCAGTTCCGCCCCGCTGGCGTCAACGCCGCGTTGATCGCGGCGAGCGTTTTCCTGATGGCGCGTGTCAGCCGCGCGCGATTCTTCACGAAGCGAGAGGAGGGAACCGGCACGGAGATCGCATGGATGCCGCCCGCCGCGTCGCGAAATGCAACGCCAACCGCGGAAATTCCATCCGTGTGTTCGTCCTCGTCATAGGCGACGCCAGACTGACGCGCCTTCTCGATTTCGGTCATGAATTTTTCGATGTCGCGTTTACGCCCGCCGTTCGTCCTCCATTCGCCGAGCGCCAGCGCGCGAACCTCCGCCTCGTCCATGAGTGCGAGACAGGCCTTGCCATTCGCCGTCGTCGTCAGCGGAAACACTTCGCCAACCGACGACACCGCGCGCAATCTCTGCGTGCCGGGAATTTTATCGATGAAGATCAACTTGTCGCCGCGCGGCACGGCGAGATCAACGGTCTCGCCCGTCTCCCTCGAGAGTTCGACGAGATAGGGCCGCGTCATTTCGGTGATGTCGATCCGCGCGGCTTCCGCCAACGAATGCAATTCCGGGCCGAGGCGGATGCCGCCTTCCGGGCTTGCCGCGATGACGAGATGTTCCGATTCAAGCGCCGCGACGATCCGCTGCACCGTCGAGCGCGGCAGGTCGACACGCGAGGCGATCTGACCAAGACTGAGGCCATCGCGCTGATTTTTCAACGCGCGCAGGATAGACGCGGCGCGCGCGATCACCTGAATTCCGCCCCTGTTCGCGGATGCCTCCACGTTGGTCATTCTTGTTTGCCCGATCGGTCATTCACGTACCGCGGTCGCCATGCCCCGGTCGCAATCGCGCGCGAGAATGGGGATTGACCGTCTTCGGTACATCTGTATCATTATACGGTCCAATTCACGGCGCCAAGGCCTTCAACGGGTCGCGCGTCAAACCGCCCTCGGGCGCGTCGGGAGGAAACCGTGACCATCAAGATCCGCGGCATTGAATTCGAGGAAAACCTCAACAACGCGATGGGGCTCGAATTCTACAATCTGTCGCATCGCTTCGGCTATCAATCGCCGAACTGGCCCTATTTCGAGGATGTGAAGATCGAGCGCATCCACTACATGGCCAAGTCTGGCGTTCTTTCGCAGCGCATCACGACCTCCATGCACAACACCACCCACATCGACGCGCCCGCGCACGTGGTGCAGGGCACGCCCTTCATCGACGAAGTCCCGCTGCCGCACTTCTTCGGCTCCGGCATCGTCCTGTCGATCCCCAAGAAGATGTGGGAGCCGATCACCTATGACGATCTCGAAAAAGCTGGCGGCAAGCACGTCCGTCCCGGCGACGTCGTTCTCGTCAACACCGGCTGGCATCACAAGTACGAGGACAGCGAGGATTATTTCTGCAAGTGCCCGGGTTTCGTGCCCTCCGCCGGCCACTGGTTCGTGGAAAAGAAGGTGAAGGTCGTCGGCCATGACACGCAGGCCAACGATCATCCGCTCGCCACCGCCATCGGTCCGCAGCGCAATGGTCCGCTGCATCCGCACCTCAAGGAAGAATATTTCAAGTGGTCCGGCGGACGCGACTGGAAAGACGACTTTCCGGAGTGGGAGCCGGTGCATCGCATCCTCTTCAACAACGGCATTCTCGGCATCGAGAACGTCGGCGGCGACCTCGACAAGGTCACCGGCAAGCGCGTTACGTTCGCTTTCTTCCCCTGGAACTGGGATCGCGGCGACGGCTGCATCATTCGTCTTGTCGCCATGATCGACAAGGGTCAGAAATACCGGATCGAAAACGGGGAGGCTCTCTGATGCTCGCCAAGAAATTTTCCGACGCCAAGCCCTATGACGCCGTCAATCATCGCGGCAATGTCGGCCTGCGCCTGCAGGGCTTCGAGGCCGGCGGCCCGACCAACCAGTGGGTTGGCCTGTCGCATTTCCTGCCCGGCGGCGGCGCGGGTCCGGATTCGACGCCCTTCGAGAAGATCTATGTCGTCACGGAGGGTGAAATGACGGTGATCATCGGCGGCAAGGAAACCGTCCTGAAAAAGTACGATTCCTGCACCATCGCCGCCGGCGAGGTGCGAGAGGCCATCAATCGTTCGAACGAGGTTTGCACGATGTTGGTGGTGATCCCCTATCCGCCGGGCCACAAGGGCTGAGACAGTTCCGGGAGCGCCAAAGGCGCTCCCTTTTCGCTTCGGGGAGGAAGCCATGAAGTCCATTCGCGCCGCGTTGTGCGTTGCCGCCTGCCTTGTCGCCGCGCCGGCTTTCGCCCAGGACGCGCCCGTCACGTTGCGCGTATCGCATTGGTTGCCGCCAGCTCATCCACAGCATATCGCGTTGGTCAAATGGGCGGATTCGCTCATGGCCGCGTCGAATGGCTCAATCACGGTCACGATCTTTCCCTCCGAACAGCTCGGCAAGGCCTTCGACGAATATGACATCGCGCGGGACGGCGTCGCCGACGTGGCCGAGGTCAATCCTGGTTATCAACCCGGCCGTTTTCCATTGTCGTCGGCGGCCGAATTGCCGTTCACGATTTCGGACGGCAAGCGCGGTTCGGTCGCGGTCGATGAATGGTATCGAAAATACGCCGAGAAGGAGATGAAGGACGTGCATTTCTGCATGGCCTTCCTGCGCACCAACGCCTATTTCCAGTCGACGAAGAAGCCGATTGTCGTGCCCGCGGACATCAAGGGGATGCGCGTTCGTCCCTCCGATGGCACCATCGCCAGCCTTGTGACGCTGCTCGGCGGCACCAATGTGCAGGCTTCCGCGCCCGCCTCGCGCGATGTTCTCGAGCGCGGCGTCGCCGACGCGACCGTATTCCCATGGGGATCGACGATTCTCTTCGGCATCGACAAAGTGCTGAAATATCATCTCGACATGCCCACCGAGATGGGCTTTTTCTCGCTCGTCTTCAACAAAGCCAAATACGACTCCCTGTCCGCCAATCAGCGGAAGGCGGTCGACGCGCATTGCAGCAACGATTGGGTCGGCAAGCTCAACGACGGCTGGGTTGAATTCGAGGAGAACGGTCTGCCGAAGATCGCCGCCGAGCCCGGCCACGAAGTCATTAAGCCGACAGCCGAACAGGTCCAACTGTGGAAGGACGCCGCCAAGCCGCTCACCGCGCAATGGGCCGCCGAAACGAAGAAGGCGGGCTTTGACGCCGACGCGGCGCTGGCGGAACTCAACGCCTCGCTGACCAAGCACAACGCCAAATTCTGATCGACCATCAAGGGACGAAACCGATGACCGACGATTTTTATCGCAATCCCCTGTCGCTCTTCGACGTCAAGGGCAAGGTGGCGGTCGTCACCGGCGCCTCGGGCGCGTTCGGCCTGCTCGCCGCCAAGGTGCTGGCGGGCGCCGGTTGCAACCTCGTGCTCACCGCCGGCAAAAAGAGCGAACTCGATGACGCCGCGAAGGCCTGCCGCGATCTCGGCGCCAAGGTGGAGGCGATCAACCTGCGTCCGAATTCGGAGGACGCCTGCGCGAAAATCGTCGAGGCCGGCGTCAAGGCCTTTGGCGGCGTCGATATTCTCGTCGTCGCGTCCGGCAAGAACGATGTGTCGAAGATCGTCGACATGGCGCCCGAACGCTTCCTCGACGTGATGGACGCCAACGTCACCCAATCCTGGCTCATGGCTCGCGCCTGCTCGAAGCAGATGTTGGCGCAGGGCCGCGGCGGCAAGATCGTGCTGATGTCGTCGGCCCGCGGCCTGCTCGGCCACCCCGCCGGCTATACCGCCTATTGCGCGTCAAAGTCCGCAGTCGATGGAATGACCAAGGCGCTCGGCTGCGAACTCGGCCCCTCCGGCATCACCGTCAACGCCATCGCCCCAACGGTGTTCCGCTCACCGCTGACCGCCTGGATGTTCGAGGACAACGACAACGCCAAGGCCGTGCGCGGGGGCTTCCTCACGCGCGTGCCGAAGGGCCGTCTGGGCGAGGCTTCCGATCTCGCCGGGCCGCTGTTGTTCCTGGCCTCTGCGGCCTCTGATTTCTACACCGGTCACATTCTCTACGCCGACGGCGGCTACACGGCGGGATAAGTCCAATGGCGAAAGCGCGCATTGGCGTTCTCGGCGCCGGTCTCATGGGCCACGGCATCGCGCAGATATTCGCGCTGCACGGGCATGAAGTGGTTGTCTATGATCCCGTTCAGGCGGCGCTCGACAGTCTGAAGGCGCGTGTTTCCGCCAACCTGCGCGATCTCGGCGAGGATGCCGGCGCCGTCGAGCGCGTCAACCCGTCCGCGACCATCGAGGGCGCCGTCAGGGACGCCGATTTCGTCGTCGAGGCGGCGCTCGAAAATCTCGACGTCAAGCGCAAGTTGTTCGCCGAGGTCGAGCGTCACGCTCGCAACGACGCCATCCTCGCCAGCAATACGTCTGTCATTCCGATCACCGATATCATGCGGGATATCGCCGACGGTTCGCGCGCGCTCGGCACGCACTGGTGGAACCCGCCGTTTCTCGTGCCGCTGGTCGAGGTCATTGGCACGGACCGAACCTCGCAACGCGCCATCGACTGGACGATTGAACTTCACAAGTCGATCGGCAAGACGCCGGTGCATGTGAAGAAGGACGTGCCGGGATTTGTCGGCAACCGTTTACAGCATGCACTCTGGCGCGAGGCGATCTCGCTTGTCGAACATGGCATCTGCGACGCGGAAACCGTCGACATCGTCGTCAAGGCGAGTTTCGGACGTCGGCTCGCGGTGCTTGGGCCGCTTGAGAATGTGGACATGGTTGGCCTCGATCTGACGCAGGCCATTCATGAAACCGTGCTACCCGCCATCGACAGCCGACCCGCGCCCTCGCCGCTGCTCAGGCAACTCATGGATCAGGGCAAGATGGGCTTCAAATCGGGCGAGGGTCTGCGCAAGTGGAGCCCGGAGGAGCAGGCCGCGCTGCGCCTGAAGGTTTTGCATCATCTCAAAAAGGCCCGCGAAGGCGACGCCTGAGCAAGGGGGAAACCAATGACCGATGATCGCGTTCCATCCATTCTCTCGCCCGTCACGCGCCGCCGCGCGGTCAAGCTCGGCGCGAGCGCCATCGCCGCGCCCACGATGCTGCATTACGCGCCCGCGCGCGCGGCCGACGATGTTATTCGCATCGGCATGGTCAGCCCGCGGACCGGCCCACTCGCGGGCTTTGGCGAGGCGGATGATTTCATTCTCGACGGCGTTCGCAAAACTCTCGCGAGCGGATTGCAGAGCGGCGGCAAGACCTGGAAGGTCGAAATCCTGACCAAGGACAGCCAGTCGAACCCCAATCGCGCCGCGGAGGTCGCCTCCGAACTCATCCTGCGTGATAAGGTCGATCTGATCCTCGCCTCCGCCGCGCCGGAAACAACGAACCCGGTCGCCGATCAGGCCGAGGTCAACGAGGTTCCCTGCATCACGACGAACTGCCCGTGGCAGCCCTATTTCTTCGGCCGCAATGGCGATCCCGCCAAGGGGTTCAAATACACCTATCATTTCTTCTGGGGTCTCGAGGACGTCATCGCGGCCTTCCTGAAGCTGTGGGATGGCGTGCCCACCAACAAGGTCGTTGGCGGCATCTTCCCCAATGACGCGGATGGCAACGCCTGGGGCGATCCGAAGCTCGGCCTGCCGCCAGCGCTCGCCGCCGCCGGGTACAAGCTCATCGATCCCGGCCGCTTTCAGGTCATGTCGAACGATTTCACCGCGCAAATCACGGCGTTCAAACAGGCCGGCTGCGAGATCGTCACCGGCAACGCCATTCCGCCGGACTTCGCCACCTTCTGGGCTCAATGCGCGCAGCAGGGCTTCAAGCCGAAGATCGTCACCATCGGCAAGGCGCTGCTGTTTCCCTCCGTTATCGATTCGCTCGGCGATCGCGGCAACGGCCTGTCGTCCGAAATCTGGTGGGGCCCGACGCATCCCTACAAGTCTGGACTGACGGGTCAGAGCACGAAGGATCTCTGCGACGCCTACACCAAGGCCTCGGGCCGCCCATGGACGCAGCCCATCGGCTTCCAGCACGCCCTGCTCGAGGTCGCGATCGACGTGCTCAAGCGCACGAAAGACGTGAAGTCATCCGCCGCCGTGCTCGATGCGATTCTCGCGACCGACTACAAATCCATCGTCGGCCCGGTGAAGTGGACGGGTCAGCCGGTCAAGAACGTCACCAAGACCCCGCTCGTCGCGGGCCAGTGGAAAAAAGGGCCGAAGGGCTTCGATCTCGTCATCACCGAGAACGCGACGGCGGCGGACATTCCGGTCGGCGGCAAGCTCGATCCCTTGGGTTGATCGCCCTGGCGGGCTGGAGAGCGCCATGACGCCAATTCTCCAGCTCGCGTCCATCTCAAAACGCTTTGGCGCGATCGTCGTCGCCGACGGGATTGATCTTTCCGTCGCGCGCGGCGAGGCGCTAGGAATTCTTGGTCCTAATGGCGCCGGCAAGACAACGCTCTTTGGCATGATTACTGGCGCCGTGACGCCCGATGCGGGTCGCGTGACGCTCCATGATTCGGACATCACCGCGCTGTCCCCCGCGCGTCGCTGCAAGCTCGGTATCGCCCGCTCGTTCCAG
The DNA here is from genome assembly GCA_903885755.1 of uncultured Hyphomicrobiales bacterium. Lineage (GTDB taxonomy): Bacteria > Pseudomonadota > Alphaproteobacteria > Rhizobiales > Beijerinckiaceae > Terripilifer. Next base: position 23,356 of record CAISJZ010000449.1, read on the forward strand.
ATTCCCCAACCCTTTGGCGGGCTCAATGTCTTCGAAAATCTGCTGGTCGCCGCGGAGTTCGGCCGCGCGGATCGGCGCGGAGATCTCGCACGAGAGTGCGTGGATATTCTCGACCGCTGCGGTCTCGCCGATCTCGCTAACCGGCGCGCCAGCACGCTCACCCTGCTTCAACGGAAGCGCCTCGAACTTGCCCGCGCGCTCGCCAGCAAGCCAAAACTTCTGTTGCTCGACGAAGTCGCGGGCGGCCTCACCGAGGAGGAATGTCATGCGCTGGTCGCGCTGGTGCGCTCGATCAGGGAATCTGGCGTGACGATCATCTGGATCGAGCACATCGTTCACGCGCTGATCGCGGTGGTCGACAGACTGGTTGTGCTGCATGGCGGCGCGCTGATCGCCGATGGCGATCCCCGCGACGTCATCGCGAGCCCACGCGTCGCCGAAATCTACATGGGCATTCCCGCCAATGCCTGACGCGCTGCTCCAGGTTTCCAACCTTGTTGCCTTTTACGGCGATTTTCAGGCGCTCTACGGCGTCTCGATGACCATCAACGCGGGCGAGGTCATCGCCATCGTCGGCGCCAACGGCGCGGGCAAAAGCACCCTTCTCAAGACCATTGCCGGGCAACTCGCAGCGCCGCGCGACAGCGTCAAATTTGATGGCGAGGCAATCGGGGGCGAGCGCGCCAACGCCATTGTTCGGCGCGGCATCGCGCTTGTGCCGGAAGGCCGACGGCTTTTTCCCTCGCTCAGCGTCGAGGAAAATCTCGTCATCGGCGGTCAATCGAAGCGCGCGGGCAGCTGGAGCCTTCCGCGCGTGTACGATCTCTTCCCCGTGCTCGCCGAACGCAGAAATCAACCGAGCACGTCCCTGTCGGGCGGCCAGCAACAAATGGTCGCCATTGGTCGCGCCCTCATGTCCAACCCGCGCCTGCTTCTATGCGACGAAATCAGTCTCGGCCTCGCGCCCGTCATCGTGCGCGATATCTACGAGCGCCTGCCGGTGATCGCGGGCGAAGGCGTCGCCATCGCCATCGTCGAGCAGGATATCGTGCAGGCGCTCGCCGCGGCGCGGCGCGTCTATTGCCTGCGGGAGGGGCGCGTGGCGCTGACCGGCGGCGCGCGCGAGATCACGCGCGAAAATATCGCCGCCGCGTATTTCGGGGTCTGACGCGATGGAATGGACAAACTCCATCCTGCAGGGCGTCTTGATCGGTGGTCTTTACGCGCTCTTCGCCGCCGGCCTGTCGCTGATCTTTGGCGTGATGCGTCTTGTCAACATCGCGCATGGCGATCTCATCGTGCTGGCCGCCTATCTCGCGCTCGTCGCGACGCAGATCCTCGGGATCGGCCCGCTCACCTCGCTGCTGCTGATCGTGCCGGTCATGGCGCTGTTCGGCTACGTTCTACAGCGACTTCTGCTCAATCGCGCGCTCGGCGACGATCTTCTGCCGCCGCTGCTCGTCACATTTGGCCTTTCCGTCATCATCCAGAACGGATTGCTCGAGGTCTTCACCGCGGACAGCCGCAAACTACAGGCGGGCGCGCTGGAAACCGCGACCTGGGCGATCACCGATGGATTGTCGATTGGCGCCCTGCCCGCGCTGCAATTCCTGGTCGCCGTCGCCATCATCGCGGGATTGCAGGCGCTGTTCTATGGCACGGCGATGGGCCGCGCCTTTCGCGCCACGTCGGACGATCCCGATACGGCGCAACTCGTCGGCCTCGACAATCGCCATGTCTTCGGCCTCGCCATGGCGCTGTCCATGGGCGTGGTCGCCATCGCCGGCGTGTTTCTCGCCGTGCGCGCCAATTTCGATCCCGCCATCGGTCCGGCGCGCCTCATCTTCGGCTTCGAGGCGGTCATCATCGGCGGCCTCGGCAATCTCTGGGGCACGCTGGCCGGCGGCATCGTGCTGGGCGTCGCGCAGGCCATCGGCGCCAAGATCGATCCGGGCTGGCAATTGCTCGCCGGCCACATCGCCTTTCTCGTCGTTCTCGCGGCGCGGCCCGAAGGCTTCTTTCCCAGGGTGAAACATTGAACGCCCGCGCGTTTCATATCGTCTGGGGCGCGCGGTCGAGCCGGGCCGGCGCGCTCGTCGCCGGCCTCGCCCTTCTCGCGCTCGCGGCCGCGCCCGTCTATGCCGGTTCGGCCAATCTCAACCTGCTGACGCAGTTCTTCTCCTATCTCGCATTGGCGACTCTCTGGAACCTGCTCGCCGGCTTCTCCGGGCTTGTCTCGGTCGGGCAACAGGCGTGGGTGGGACTTGGCGGGTACTGCCTCTTCGCCCTCACGACGTTCGGCGGGGTGCATCCGATTGCCGCCGTCTTCATCGCGGGAGTCGCCGCGGCGATCGTCGCCATCCCCGTTGCCGGCCTGCTGTTCCGGCTGCGCGGCGCCTATTTCGCCATCGGCTCATGGGTGGTCGCGGAGGTCTTCCGCCTGCTCGCCTCGCAGATTTCCGCGCTTGGCGGCGGTTCCGGCGCGAGTTTGCCCGCGCGCGTCATCGCCAGCATGGCCTCGAGCCGCCAATCGCGCGAGTTTCTCATTTACTGGTCGGCGCTGGCGCTTGTCGTGATCGTACTTGGCCTGACCGTTTGGCTGCTGCGATCACGCTGGGGACTCGCCCTGCGCGCCATCCATCACAACGAGGTCGCCGCCGGCGCCAATGGCGTCGAGACAACGCGCGCGAAACTGGTGGTTTATGTCATCGCCGCGTTCGGAACCGCGATGGTTGGCGCGCTGATCTTCCTGCAGAAGCTGCGCATGTCCCCCGACGCCGCCTTCAGCGTCAATGACTGGACCGCCTTCGTGATCTTCATGACCGTGATTGGCGGCATCGGCCGAATCGAGGGCCCGATTGTCGGCACGATCATCTTCTTTGTTCTGCGCCAGGCCCTGTCCGACCTCGGCTCGCTCTATCTGCTGATGCTTGGCGCGGTCGCCATCCTCGTCATGCTCAAGGCGCCGCATGGCGTCTGGGGCTATATCGTCGAAAAAACCGGTTTTGAATTCGCGCCACTGGAGCGCCGGATCGTCTATAATCCATCCCAACCAGCCACCCCCGTCGACGCCGGGACCAAAGGAGACGCAGCATGACCGAGCCCGCCAAGCGTAATTTGAGCAACAAGGTCATTATCAGTTGCGCCGTGACCGGCTCGATCCACACGCCGACCATGTCGGACTATTTGCCGGTAACGCCGGACCAGATCGCGACCTCCGCCATCGGCGCGGCCGAAGCGGGCGCCGCGATCCTTCATCTGCACGCGCGCGACCCGCAGAATGGCCGTCCGTCGGCGGACCCGAAGGTCTTCATGCAGTTTCTCCCGCGCATCAAGGCGGCCACCAACGCGGTCGTCAACATCACCACCGGCGGCAGCGTCAACATGACCATCGAGGAGCGCCTCGCCGCGCCGTTGGTCGCCTCGCCCGAAATGTGCTCGCTCAACATGGGCTCGATGAACTTCGCGCTCTACCCCATGGCGGCGCGCTACAAGACATGGAAGCATGATTGGGAAGAGCCCTATCTCCTCAATTCGGACGCCAACATCTTCCGCAACACTTTCCGTGACATCGAGCACATCTACCGGCAACTCGGCGAGGGTCATGGCGTCAAGTTCGAGCATGAATGCTACGACGTGGGCCACCTCTACAATCTCGCCCACTGTCTCGATCGCGGCTTGTTCAAGCCGCCGGTTTTCCTGCAGATCATCTTCGGCATCCTTGGCGGCATCGGCGCGGATATCGATAATCTGATGTTCATGAAGAAGACCGCCGACAAGCTGTTCGGCAATCAGTACCGCTGGTCGGTGCTCGCCGCCGGACGCTCGCAAATGCCTTTCTGCGCGCATGCGGCGATGATGGGCGGCAACGTGCGCGTCGGCCTGGAGGATTCGTTGTTCATCGGCCGCGGCAAGTTGTCGATCAGCAACGCCGAACAGGTCTCGAAGGTGCGCTCCATCATCGAGGAACTCGGCTACGAGGCCGCCAGCCCTGACGACGCGCGCGAAATGCTCGGCCTCAAGGGCTACAAGAACGTCAAGTTCTGATGGACATTCTCGTCGTCGAAAACGCCGGCCACTTCAAGGCCGAGGACCTGCGCGCCGCCTTCCCCGCCGTGACCGTTCACGATCCTGGCACGGTGACCGCGGCGATGGAGGTCTGCGCGCCTTGCGAAATTTTGATCGCGCTGGCGCACGAAATTCCCGACCAGCTTGTCGCGGCCATGCCGCGGCTGCGATGGATCGCCTCGCTGTCGACTGGCGTCGACCATCTCTGGACATTGGAGTCACTTAATCCGGGTGTGCGCGTCACTAATGGCCGCGGCATCCACGGGCCACAGATGGCTGAACTCGCCTTCATGTACATGATTGGCCTGTCGCGCGACTTCAACCAGATGCGCGAGAACCAGAAGAATCACGTCTGGAAGCGCCAGCTGCAACCCGTTCTCGTCGACAAGACCGTTGTTCTCGTCGGCGTTGGCGTCATCAGCGAGGAGATCGCCCATCGTTGCAAGGCCTTCGGCATGAAGGTGATCGGCGTCAGCGACGCGCGAACCTCGACGCCCGGATTCGACCTTATCTTGCCGCGCAAGCGCCTTCACGAGGCCGCCGCGATGGCCGACTTCCTGATCGCGCTGACGCCGCTCGACGCCTCGACGCGCCACCTCATCGACGTGCGAATTTTCGCGGCGATGAAGCCGACCGCCTTTATCATCAACATCGCGCGCGGAGATGTCATCGACGAGGCCGCGATGATCGCCGCGCTACGCGACAAGAAAATCGCTGGCGCGGGCCTCGACGTCTATTCGGTCGAGCCCCTGCCCGACGGCAATCCACTCTGGGATATGCGCAATGTAATGATGTCGCCGCGCATCGGTGGAATGAGCGACATCTACGCCGATCAGATTTTCCCGGTCGTCGAGCATAATCTGCGAGCGTATATCGCGGGCAAATCCGACGCGATGAAAAACATCGTGCGCTGAAGATTTTCCGGGAGGCTGGATCGATGGTTCGTTTGTTCACGCGTGGCGGGCGCGCGCTATTCGTGGCGATCGCGATCGCCGCGAGCGCGCCCGTCGCGGCCGCCGATTATTACGCTAGCAAGACCATCGAGATGCTCATCGGCGCCGATGTCGCGGGTGGCTATGACATTTACGCTCGCGCCGTGGCGCGTCACCTCGGCGCGCATGTTCCCGGCAATCCGCAAATTATCGCGCGCAACATGCCCGGGGCGGGCAGCGCGCTCGCGGGCGCGCATATTTTCCGCGTCGCTCCAAGGGATGGCATGACCCTGGGCGCGCTCATGCCCGGCGCCATCGTTGGCCGCCTGCTCGACGAGCGCGCCAGCAATCTCTTCGATCCGACGAAGTTCAACTACATCGGCAGCGCCGACACGGGCACGCGCGTCTGCGTCACCTACGCCTCGTCGCCAACGAAAACCTACGACGATGCGATGAAGCTCAAGACCATCATGGGCGCCAGCCAGGCTGGCGGCGCGACACGAGACTATGACGTGATGCACAACCGCGCGACCGGCACGAAATTCGAGATCGTGAGCGGTTACAAGGGCACGTCGGACATTCTGCTGGCCATGGAGCGCGGCGAGGCCGCCGGTCTCTGCGGTTTTGACTATTCGAGCCTGAAATCACAGAAATCGGACTGGCTTCGCGACCACAAGATCAACATCATCCTGCAGGACGGCATCGATCCCCTGCCGGAACTGGCCGCGATGGGCGTTCCGCAAGTCTGGCCTTACATCCACGACGATCTCGACCGGAAGGCCGTTGAACTCATTCTCAGTCAGCAATTGTTTGGAAGGTCCTACATCGCCCCGCCGGGAACCCCGCCAGAGATTGTCTCGATCCTGCGCGCCGCCTTCGACGCAACGATGAAGGATCCGGAATTTCTCGCCGACGCGGACAGAATGCGGATCGGCATCACGTCGTCCTCCGGAGAAAACCTGCAGGCGGTCGTGGCGCGCATCCATGCGTCGTCGCTCGACGTGGTCGCGCGTGCGCGGGAATTGATCGCGCCCTGATCCATTTTACTCTTCAAGCATGAAGCTCTTGAGCGCGCCACACAACAACAAAACGATGGTCGAGGAGGCGGCGGCCATGACAACGACGCGATCAAATTGCGACGAACGCAATGGCCCCAATTCCGAGTGAGAGATGACGAGGCCGACGCCGACGCCCATGAGGATCAGAACGCCATTTCCAATCGCGCCAAAGCCGCGTTCGCGCATGACCCGGTCGGCGATCGATCCCGCCACGATCGCCCCGACCGCCGCGATAAAAGCCAGCGTCAGCAGGGCGTCCCGGCTATAGAATTCGAAAAATTCTCGCAGGGCGTACATCGCCGTGTTTCCCTCTCGCCCCCATGGACATCATGCCATGACCGCGCGGGAACGCGAGCGGCGTTTACCATCAGCGGTAACGCTTCCTTACCCAAGGCGGACTGATTTGCGACGAATTTGGCTCAACACGAACGGAAGGAGCGCCAAACTCAATTCATCTCAAGTGAAATTCGCCCGAAGCCCGCGACCTCGGCGGCCAGCGGCGCCGGCGCTGTCATCTCGATCATTGGCGTCAGACTGCCAAGCGTGATGATCTGCCGCGATTTCAATCCGCCAAGGCGATCGCATTGCGCATTGGCCCAGTCAAGCAGGGGAACCAGTGGATCGCCCTTGGGATGTCCGCCAACCCGATCGTTCCTCAACTCGCCGCCGATCCAGAACCGGCAACGAAGATGGGCCAGATCGAGCGAGCGGACATCGGTCACCGAGGGACCAACGACATAGCCGATGTTGCCGAGATCGTCGGCGAGATTGAGCGTGAACGCGGCGCCCTTGGGGATTCGTCGTTCGATGAGTTCGATGCCAAGCAGCAGTTCGCCCGCGGCGTCGAGCAGTTCGTCGCGGGTATAGGGCTTGCCAGGGCGCGGCGGCAGATCGCGCGCGAGGCGCAAGGCGATCTCGATTTCCGGAATCATGGGACGGCCGGGCTTTATTGTAAAAGTCGCGCCGCTCTTGACGAAGCCGGAGGCGTACATCGGAGCCGCCATCGGCGTGTTGTCGGGCATATGCCCGACCTTCCAGCCGCCAATCGTCTGGCGCAGGGCTCCAGCCACCTGCGCGGAGACGAGGTAACAATCGGCCGAGGTCGCGGGAGCCGGCTCCGCCGGAACCTCCGTGCGCGCGGTGCGCGCGGCGATGAAATTCTGGGCGATCAGTTCGTTCATGGTTTTCGTCCCCGGCTTGCGCCGGGCATACACCGGGGAAACGAGGCGCGCAAAGGCTACGCCGCCTCCACCCTCAGCGTTACGCCGCCCTCGACGGCGGACACCTTGACGCGCGCGCCCCTGGGCAGGTCCGGGCCACGCACGCGCCAGACGGAATCGGCGACTCGCGCCCGGCCCTCGCCATTCTCGATCGCGTCCTCAAGCAGGAATGTCTGGCCGACCAGCGCCTCGGCTCGCCGGTTGAGGTTCGGTCGGTCGCTTGCGATGTCGCGCGATCCGTAGAATTTGCGTCCGGCGACCACGCAGACGATGGCGTAAACGCCGAACAGCACGAGCGCCATCGCGCCGCCCAGCGGGAAAATAAAACTCGTGAGCCCCGTCGCGATGGCCGCGAGGCCGATCCACAGCAGAAACATCCCGGGGGCGAGCGCTTCGGCCGCGCAGGTCAGGATTCCGGCGGCAAGCCAGAACCACGGGGCAAGATCATTGGTCATCACGCGGTTACCCCCTTGGCGTCAGGCATTAGGCGGCGCGCCGGTCGTCGGCACGGCGCCCGTGGTGCGACGCTGGTCGTCCTGACGACGCGACTCGCCAAGTGATGACCGGGCGAGTTCCGCGATACCGCCCAAGGTACCCGCGATGCCAGCCATGTCCATCGGCATGATGAAGGTCTTCTGGTTCGGCGATTTGGCGAGCGAGTCGATGGCGCGGACATATTTTTCCGCGACGAAATAATTCAGAGCGGCGATATCGCCCTTGGCGATGGCGTCCGACACCATCTGGGTCGCCGTCGCCTCGGCCTGCGCCGATCGCTCGCGCGCCTCCGCGTCGCGGAAGGCGGCTTCCTTGCGACCCTCGGCGTCCAGCACCACGGCCTGCTTGCGGCCCTCGGCGCGCAGGATTTCCGCCTGCCGTTGACCCTCGGCTTCAAGCACGGTGGCGCGCTTCTCGCGTTCGGCCTTCATCTGGCGGCCCATCGATTCAATCAAATCCCTGGGCGGCACGATATCCTTGATTTCGATGCGCGTGGTCTTGATGCCCCATGGCTCGACCGCCGCGTCGACAACCTTGAGCAACCGCACATTGATTTCGTCGCGATGCGAGAGCAATTGGTCGAGATCGAGCGAACCCATCACGGTGCGGATGTTGGTCATCACCAGATTGAGCAGCGCCAGTTCAAGATTGGACACTTCGTAGGAGGCCGAGGCCGCGTCGAGCACCTGATAGAAGACGACGCCATCGACGGTGATGTTGGCGTTGTCCTTGGTGATGACCTCCTGCGAGGGTACATCGATCACCTGTTCCATCATGTTCA
>CAISJZ010000450.1 GCA_903885755.1 uncultured Hyphomicrobiales bacterium
CGCCTTGTCGCCAAGGCCTACGCCAGCCCGCCGGAGACGATTGCCCGTGTGCGCGGCGCGCTGGAGCGGTAGGCTGCCTCCTCCCGGCGCGGCGTTGCGTCATCATAGCTTGCGAAGGAAAACCGCATGAGCCGCGTCCCCGACATCGTTCCCGAAAAATTCAATTCCGAGCATCGGGCGCTCTATGACCGGATCATGGCGGGGCGGCCGGATGGCAAGCTGCAAGGGCCTTCCGCGCTGTGGATTCGCGACGCGAAACTCGCCGCCGCGGCCAACCAGATGGCCGGGGTATTGCGCAAGGATGGCAAGCTGGAGGCGCCGCTGTTCGAACTGATCACGCTGATCGTCGCGCGCCAGTGGACGGCGCAATATGTCTGGGTTGTCCATGCGAAGGAGGCCGAGCGCGCCGGGCTGGAGTCAGCGATTATCGAGGCGATCCGCGCGCGCCGCGTCCCGCCCTTCAGCAATGGCAAGCAGGCCGCCATCTACGAAATTGCGCACGAACTCATGGAGACGAAGGAGATTTCGGACGCGACCTATGCGCGGGCGCTGGACCTGTTCGGCGTCGACCTGATCCTGGAGATCGTGACGGCAGTCGGGTTTTACACATTGGTGTCGATGACGCTCAAAACCTTTGACGCGCCAGCGCCGGGAGACGCGCGTCCGCTGGATTGAAGGGTGTCTCCCTACCTGAAATACTCGTCATAGACCTTGCTCCACGACGCCAGCGAGGCGGTCAACTTGTCCGGCGGGATGAAGCTGGCGCGGAAGTGGCCGGTCTCCGGGCGCAGTTCCGGGTCGATGGGCGGCACGTTGGGCGAGGCCGGCAACTCGCCCGCCTTCGCCATGATGGCCTGCCCCTCGTCGGAGATGATGAACTCGAACAGCAATTTGCCCGCGTTGGGGTGGGGCGAGCCCCTGGTCACCGACATGGGCAAAACGACGGCGAGCGCCGGCTCCATCTTGAGCCAGCCGACCGGCGCGCCCTTGCGCGCACTGATGACGGCGTGGTTGTTGAAAATCTGCAGGGCGATGGAGAACTCGCCGGAGATGACGGTGTCGAGCACCTGCCGCGCCGCCGCCTTCATGCCGTGAATGTCCTGCTGGCCGAGTTTGGCGAGATAGGCGCGGCCTTTTTCCTCGCCCATGGCCATCAGCACGTTGCCGACGAAACCTTGCCCCGAGGAACTCGACGGCGTCGCGTTCCAGACCATCTTGCCCTTGTAGGCGGGCGCGAGCAGGTCCTCGAAGGTTTTGGGCTCCGATCCCTTGGGGATGAGGTCGGTGTTGTAGCCCGGCGCCAGCACGTATTCGTTGCAGGCGACCCAGTATCCATCGGGATCGACATCGCGTTCAGGGAAATTGTTGGGCGGCGTCCATTTCTCGATAAGATTCTGGCGGCGCAGGACCACCGAGGTCGTCGTGCCGTCGACCAAGTCGGCAATCATGCGCCCGGCGCGCGCCTCGTTGATGACGCGCAGTTCAAGTTCCGCCGTGCTGGCGCGGGAATAATCGACGCGGATGCCATATTTGGCCTCGAAGGCCAGCGCCGCGGGCCGGATGAACTGGTCGACAATGGCGGTCGAATACCAGGCGACCGAGCCTTCCTTTTTCGCCGCGTCGATCAGCGCCCGGTCGGCCGCGCCGGCGGGCGAGACGGCGAGGACGCCCATCAACGCGCCGAGGACAGCGGGTTTCGCGCGATTCATGGCGACGTTCCGGTCTTGAGTCAGTCGACCTTGATATTGGCTTCCTTGATGGCGCGGCCAAAGGCGTCGAATTGCTTGCGCAGGAAGGCGCCGTAATCCGCGCCGCACTGGCCCTGGGGAAAGAGACTGAGCTGGTCGAACTTCTGGAGCAGGTCGGGCGACTTGAGCGCTTTGGTTATCCAGCCCGCGAGTTCGTCAATCTTCGCTTTTGGCGTTTTGGCGGGCGCCACGATGCCGAAGGTTCCCGCCCATTCCGTGTCCTTCACACCGGCCTCCGCGAAGGTCTGCGTGTCCGGCAACTGGGGGACGCGATTGCTCGTTCCCGTCACGATGGCGCGCAGCTTGCCGGCCTTCACCTGACCCGCCACGGTCGCGTAATCGAGCGCGGCGGCGTCAACCTGACCGCCAAGCAGGGCGTTCATCGAGGGGCCATCGCCGGGAAAGGGCACGAAGTTCAGCTTGATACCCGTCGCGCTCTGCAGCGCCGCGATCTGGATGTGCTGGGTGGTGGCCGGGCCATTGGCGGCGATGGTCACTTCGCCCGGCCTAGCCTTTGCCGCCGCGATGAGGTCGGCCAGCGTGCGGATGGGCGAGGATGCCTGCACGACGATGAGCTGTGGCGATTCGGCGAGGTAGCAGACCGGCTCGAAGCTGGTCAGCGGATCATAGTGCAGCTTCTTGAGGTGCGGGTTCACCACGAAGGAGCCCGCGGCCATAAGGAGGGTGCGGCCATCGGGTTCGGCGCGGGCGACGAGCTCCGTGCCGATGACCGTCCCGGCGCCGGGGTGGTTCTCGACCACGAGGGTCGGGCCGCCGTCGCGGCCGATCTGCTCGGCGACAATGCGCGCCACGGTGTCGTTGGGGCCGCCCGGCGCGAGCGGGACGATGTATTTGATCGTGTCGGACGACTGGGCGCGGGCGGGGACCGCGCCAGCGAAGATGACCAGAACGCCGAGGACGATGGCGCGAGCGTTCAAGTAGTGTCCAACGGAGTGCATTCTGGTTCCCTCGCCAATCTTCTGATTGGCGCGAAACTGCATCGGCGCGGACCAAAGATCAACCGCGCGGAGGCCCGCATCGGCCTATTCCGGCTCCTGCTGCAATTCGCCCTTCCGGAAGGGCGTGTGTTCGGCATAGACCTCGAACAGCCGGTCCATTTCCCGGCGTTCCTGTTTCAGGAACTCGTCGACGGCGCGGGCGAAGCGCGGGTCGGGGATGTAATGGGTGGAATAGGTCGGCACCGGCTCGTAGCCGCGCAGCAGCTTGTGCTCGCCCTGCGCGCCCGCCTCGACCCGCGACAGGCCGCGCGACAGGGCGAAATCGATCGCCTGATAGTAACAGACCTCGAAATGCAGGAAGGGGTGTTCCTCGATACAGCCCCAGTTGCGGCCATAGAGGGCGTCGTCGCCGACCAGATTCAGCGCCCCGGCGATGTACCTTCCATTGCGCCTCGCCATGATCAGCAGGACGCGGTCGGCCATCGTCTCGCCAAGCATCGAGAAGAACGGACGGTTGAGGTAGGGGCGGCCCCATTTGCGCCCGCCCGTGTCCATGTAGAAGGCGAAGAAGGCGTCCCAGTGGGCCTCGGTCAGGTCCTTGCCGGTCGCCCATTCGATCTCGACGCCGGAGGCCAGCGCGTCCTTGCGCTCGCGACGGACGACCTTGCGCTTGCGCGAGGCGAGGGTCGCCAGAAAATCCTCGAAGGTGGCGTAGCCCTTGTTGAAAAAATGGAACTGCTTGTTCGTGCGCTGGAGAAAGCCGCGCGCGCCGAGGAGGTCGTATTCGCTCTCGGGCTGGAAGGTGATGTGCAGCGAAGAGGCGCCGAGTTGCCTTGTCGCCGCGCGCAGGCCGGCGATCAGGGCGTCGCGGGCCTCGTCCTCGCGCGTGCCGGCGGCGACCAGAAGGCGCCGTCCGGGCGCCGGCGTGAAGGGAACGCAGACCTGCAGCTTCGGGTAATACCGCCCGCCAGCGCGCTCGTAGGCGTCCGCCCAGCCGTGGTCGAAGACGTATTCGCCCTGGGAGTGCGTCTTCACATAGGTCGGCGCGCAGGCGAGCAATGCGCCCGCCTCGTCCTCGACCAGCACATGCGCGCCTCCCCATCCCGTGCGTTTCGTCGCCGAACCCGAGGCTTCGCATGAATTGAGAAAGGCATGGGTAATGAAGGGGTTGAATCGCTCTTTCTGAGAAACTGATTCAGGAAGCTGACTCTGGGATTCATCTTCCGGGGAAGCTGATTCAACAACCTGAGATTTTGATTCAGGTTGGCCGGGCGATCCCGCCAGCGGGTTGGCGCAGCGATCCCACGCGGCCGCATTGATCTCGGCGAGGGAGGGAACGACGCGGACCGTGAGATAGGAATCTGGCATGACCGTGAGTATGAACAATTGTCGCCGCGCGCGCGAGGCGCCACATGGCGCGCCGGTTCAAATAATCGTCAGGCGTCCGCCGGTGCATTTGCCCGTCAGCCGGGGTAGGCTCCCGTCCGGAGGCAGACCGCCATGTTCTTCGGACGCCCTTGGGACGACTGGATCGCCCAATACGAAACCAGCCACCGCGACCCGCGCAATCGCCTGTGCCACGCCTTCGGCATTCCCATGATCGTCGCGGCGCTGGCGCTGTTCGTCCTGTCGCCGCTCGTGGCGGGACTCTGGATCTGGGCGGCGGCGCTGTTCGTCGCGGGCTGGGTCCTGCAATTTGTCGGGCACGTCTATGAGGGCAAGAAGCCCGAATTTTTTTCGGACTGGCGGTTCCTGTTCGTCGGCCTGCGCTGGTGGCTGGCGAAATTCGTCGCGCGCGGCTAGAACCCGGTCATGTTTCCCGACCGACTGACCCAGGGCTATCGCGCCTTCGTTGGCGGCGCCTTCGCCAGCGCCCGCGCCCGCTACGAGACGCTGGCCGAGACCGGCCAGAAGCCGGAGATCATGCTGATCGGCTGCGTCGATTCGCGGGTGTCGCCAGAGGTCATTTTCGACGCGGCGCCGGGCGAACTGCTGGTGGTGCGCAACGTCGCCAATCTGGTGCCGGCCTATGACCCAACCCCCAACACCCTGCACGGCGTCAGCGCGGCGCTGGAGTTCGGGGTACAGGCTCTCAGGGTCAAGCATATCGTGGTGCTCGGCCACGCCTCCTGCGGCGGCATCCGGGCCTTCGCCGACGATATCGAGCCGCTGTCGCCGGGCGACTTCATCGGGAGCTGGATGTCGCAGATCGAGCCGGCGGCCAAGAGTCTGGGGCCCCGACCGAAAAACGATGGCGACATCTGGCTGCGGCGGCTCGAATTCGCGGCGATCGAACTCAGCCTGCGGAATCTGATGACCTTTCCCTGCATCAGCACGCTGGTCGAGCGCGGCAAGCTGCAACTGCATGGCGCCTATTTCGGCATTTCGACCGGGCGGCTGCTGGCGCGCGATCCCGCGACCGGGCGCTTCGCCCCGGTGGCCGAGGACATGCCGGACCGGGTGTTTCGCTGCGATTAAAGCGCCCCCGACGCCGTCGGGTGTCCGCGAAACTTCTGCGAGGCCAGCAGGCCCGCCCCCATCAGCACCACGATATTCACGATCAGCCAGGGCCGGCCGAAATGGGCGAGGCCGAAGCCGCAGATGATGGGGCCGAAGGCCTGCCCGAGGAAGAACGAGAACGAGTGCATGGAAAACGCCGAGGCGCGGTTTTGCGGCGCGAGTTCGGCGACCTCCGCCTGTATGGAATTGTGCAGCAGCATGAAGCCGAAGCCGGAGACCACGAAGGCGCCAACGAGAACCTGCCATGGCGCGCTGAGCGCCAGCGCCACAAGTCCGCTGACCAACAGGATCGCGCCCAGCGTCATCATCGACGTTCGCTTGAGCAGGCGGATGGTCCAGTAGAGCGTCAGGGAATAGCAGATGCCGCCAACGCCGATCGCGCCGAGGACGAAGCCAGCCTCGCGGGCGGTGCCTTGCCCGGCGGTTTCCAGCAGATTGCCGATATAGGGCGTCGCGCCATAGAGGGTCAGCCCCTCGGTGAAGACCGTGCCGAAGCACAGCAGGGCCTTCGGGTTGGAGAAGATGCGGGAATAGCCGCCGATCGCGTCCGACAAGCGAATGTGCGGGTGGTTTGATTTGGGCGGCGGCGGCAGCTTGAGAAAGAACGTCGCGCCGATCGCCGCCACCAGTGAGAATCCCATCGCCAGAACGATGAAGCTGCGCCAGCCGATGGTCACGGCCATGATGCCGGCGACGCTGGCGCCGAAGACCATGCCGGTCAGGCCCGCGGTAAGAAACCGCCCGATGGCGAGCTGTCGCACGGCGGGGGGATAGCGGTCGCCCATGAGGGCCATCGTGACGGGCATGATGCCGCCCGCCGCGACGCCGCCGACCAGCCGGATGGACAGCGTCGTCTCGAAATTCGGCGCGAAGACGATGCCCGCCATGCAGGCGGTCAGCAGCCAGAGGCAGGACTTGAGCACCAGCGACTTGCCATAGAAATCGCCAATGGGGCCAAGGATGGGCTGGCTGAAGGCGTAGGGAAAGGCGTAGGCGGACGACATCAGGGCGGCAGTCGCCACCGGCACGTCGAAATCGCGCGCGATCATCGTGATGAGCGGATCGAGGGATCGATTGGAGATGGCGCTGGCCAGGCCGCAGAGCACGAAGATGAAGAGCATGGATTTCTTTTAGGGTCTAAATCCCTCGAAGACCATCTGATCGGCCCAGCGACACGCAACCGTGACCTGCTCGGGTGTTCGCACGGTCCATGTCATTACGGGCAGGCCGAGAGCGGCCCTCAGGAGATGAGGCGTCGCGTGGGGCAGATCGCGTACCCCCCACGACAGGAAATCCGGGCGTGTTTCGGACCAGTGAAGGAATTGGGCGAGGGATTGTTTGCCCGCTGGCGTTAGTTGCGACCATTCGTCGTCGGGGCTGGAATAGTCCGCCTGCGCGATCATGCCGAGCGGAATATGGGCGATGCCCAGCCGGGCGCGATTTGCGCGCAAGTGCGCCATGACGGCTGGATCAAAACTCTTGAGGCAGACGGGGCCGGCGTAGTCCCGCACGTCTATCGCGGCGCGTTCGGCAAGGCGCATGTCGCCATCAAAACGGCTTTTGATCTCGCAGACCAGGGGAACGCGACCGCGGATACAGCCGAGAAACTCGCGCAGGGTCGGGATCGTGTCGCTGGAGCCGCGCAGGGTCATGGCCTTCAAATCGCTCGCTGGACGGGCGTCGATGCGGCCGGCGGCGTCAGTCAATCGCTCCAGCAGATAATCATGAAAAACCATGGCCTCGCCATCGGCGCTGATTTGAACGTCGCATTCGATCGCGTAGTTCGCGGCGATGGCCGCGCGGGCGGCGGACATCGAATTCTCGATGGAGCCGGTTTTCGGGCCGTGCAACCCGCGATGGGCGATCGGGCGCGCGATGAGCCAGTCGGGCCGGACGGGGTCCATCAGGCGACCTCGAACATCGCCTCGACGGCGACGGAGAAATCGAGCGGCAGTTCATTGACGCCGACCGTCGTGCGGGCGTGGCGTCCGTTCTCGCCAAAGACCTCGACCATGAGGTCGGAAGCGCCGTTCATCACGTTCGCCTGCGCCGAGAAGCCGGGAGCGCTGTTGATAAAGCCGCCGAGGCGGACGACGCGCCTGACGGCGTCAAGCGAGCCAAGCGCGGCCCGCGCCTGCGCCAGCACGTTGATGGCAGCCAGGCGCGCGGCTGCCTTGCCGGCGTCGATGGATAGTTCCGCGCCGACCTTGCCGCGATGGGCGGGGTCGACGGCGCCGTTCGCCAGCGGACCCTGGCTGGAGACGATCAGCAGGTTTCCGACGCGAACGGCCGGAACGTAATTGGCCAGGGGCGCGGGCGTCGAGGGCAGTTCGATCCCCAGCTCGGCGAGACGGGATTCGGCGGACATGTCGGTATCCCCGTGTTAATCGTTCAGGCGCCAAGGTTGCATCTTGCGGGCGCGCCGCCAAACCGTATTTTCGCCACGTGGGCGGAGCATAGGCGGAGCTTCCGCCCCGCCGCGAATGGAGTCTGTCGTCGATGACCAAGCAGTTTGCCTCTTTTCGCGCCATTGCCGCCGCGCTCGCCCTTTGTCCGGCGGCTTTCGTCACGAGCGCCTTGGCCGCGGACACCGGCGCTCACCTGATCGCGCATCGCGCGGTGTACGACCTGAGCCTCGCGAAGGCCGATGATGGAACCTCCGCTCCCGTCGCGGCGCGGGGCCGCATCGTCTATGAATTCACGGGCTCGCCCTGCGAGGGCTGGGTGACGAATTTCCGCCAGATGACGGAACTGCAGATGAACGAAGGCGCGCCGCGCCTGTCGGACATGCGGTCCTCGACCTTCGAGGAAGGCGACGGCTCCGCGTTCCAGTTCAAGACCGACACGCTGATCAACGGCAAGACGGTCGAGGCCGTTGACGGGCGCGCCCAGAAGGCCGCCGATGGCGGACTGTCGATCAATCTGTCCAAACCCGCGCCGGGCAAGACCGATCTTGACGCCGGCGCCGTGTTTCCGACCGCGCAGATTTTGAAGATCATGGACGCCGCCCGGGCAGGCGACAAGACCACGGAAATCAAGATTTTCGATGGCTCGGACTCCGGCCAAAAAGTCTTTGATACGATGGCGGTCATTGGCCGACGCAAGGATGCGGAGGAGGTCGAGGTGGCTGCGGTGAAGGCCGACGCGCTCAAGGGCGTGCCGCGCTGGCCGGTTTCGGTCAGCTATTTCGATCCGGAAAAGCGGGATGGCGCCCCAAACTACATTCTGGGCTTCGACCTGTACGAGAACGGTGTCTCGACCGACCTGCGCATCGACTACGGAACCTACGTCCTCGTGGGAAAACTGGCGAAGTTCGAGACCCTGACCCAGAAAAGCTGCGACAAATAGGGACGTTCGTGGCGTCGATCCGTTTCGGCAACCATTCGTAAACCCTAACCGGCGTTTACGGCGAACCGCTACGCGCGATTAACCGGCATGGATGAGCCTGAGCGCGGCGATTTTTCGTCGCCGTTCCTTGTTGCCGCGTTCGGAGCAGTTTCAGTGAGGTCCTTGATTTTCTTGCCGGGTCTGTCGCGGGCCTTGTCGCGTTTTCGGATGGGCGAGGGCGGAAACGTCGCGATTACGTTTTCGCTGGCGCTGCCGGCTCTCGCGATGTTCATTGGCGTCGGCGTTGATTACAGCGTCGCGATTCAGACCAAGACGCGCGCGCAAGCGGCGCTGGACAGCGGGATGCTCTCGCTTGCCCGGCAGGGCGCGCCAACCTCGGCAAGCCTCAACAAGCTGCTCACGAGCGAACTCGCCGGGCAGCACGTGACACTGACCAGCGCGACCACGTCAACGACGACGAATAGCGCGGGAAACACGATCTACGTCGGCGACGCTCTGCTCAACATCACGCCGGCGTTTCTGAGCGTTGCAGGGGTTCAGTCCCTGCCGCTGCATGCCCATACGGAAGTTGTCACGCCAATGCGCATCATGACCGTGACGTTCCAGCCGACGGTCGCCCAGGGCATGTATTCCAAGGATATGTTCTTCTTCACGCGCGACGCTCAGGGGAACATTACGTCGCAGCCAACGGTGATGACCTATCGCTACACCAGATCGACGGGGACATCGGTCACCACGCCGCCAATCCTCGGGCAGACCATGACCTACACCGTTCCGCCTTATTCGACCTTCGGCGTGGGAATGGTCGTGTATCAGGATTACACGAATTACAGCGGCGCGCTGATCAATCCGGTCTCGATGTACAGCGACGTCAATCCCGCGGCGTTCGTGCATCAGACGGGCGTCTGCTCGGCGCCCGGCGGCGCGCAATACAATATGGAAGATGGCGGCAACGCCGACTTCATGGACTTCGTCTACAACATGACCTGCACGATGGGCGTCGATACAAATAAGACGGTCTATCTCGGCAAGTGACGCGGATCGCTCCGTCCCGACTTACCGTTCGTCAGTCGCGGCCTTTTTGCCTCGCGGCAGAACGATTCCCCTGACCAGCGCATCCGCGCCAAATCTGGCGCGCAATTTGTCCATGGCGGCCTCGGTCGCCTTGTCGCGAGCAACGCCGGTATCGACGAGATCGCCGTGGTCGGCGTCATCCGGCGCGCAAAGATCCGACAGGCCAACGCCGATGAGGCGGAATCGCTCCCCAACGGCTTCCCTGGCGAGCAACTCGCGCGCTGGGCCAAACATGCGGGAAGCAAGCTGGGTGGGCTCGGACAAGGCGCGCGCGCGCGTTCGCAATTTGAAGTCCGCGGTCTTGAGTTTCAACGTCAGCGTGCGCCCGGCGATCTCCTGCTTTTTCAGGCGCCCGGACACTTTTTCGCACAGGCGATAGAGTGTTTGCGCAAGCGCCGCGGGGTCCGAAATATCATCCTCGAACGTGGTTTCGGCCGAGACGCTCTTGGTTTCCCGATCCGGGCTGACGGAACGATCATCAATCCCGTTGGCCAGGCGCCACAACCGCCCGCCCTCCGCGCCGAGGCGACGGAACATCTCGACTTCCTCTAGTTTCTGGATGTCGCCGATCAACCGAAAGCCATCGCGCGCCAGCCGCTCCTCGGCGACGCGGCCGACGCCCCAGATCGACCCCACCGGGCGTTCCGCGAGAAAGGCTCTGGCCTGCGCCCGGCCAATGACGGCATAGCCGCGCGGCTTGTCGAGTTCGGAAGCCATTTTCGCGAGAAACTTGCAGTAGGAAAGCCCGACCGACACGGTGACGCCAACATCCTCCTCAACCCGCCGCGCAAAGCGCGCGAGGGTTCCACCGGGATTTTGGCCATGCAGACGCTCGGTGCCGCCAAGATCGAGGAAGGCCTCGTCGATGGAGAGCGGTTCGACCAGCGGCGTCAGATCCAGCATCATGGCGCGGATTTCGCGACCGACGCGCGCGTATTTCGCCATGTCCGGCTTCACCACGACCGCCTCGCGGCACAGCGCCAGCGCCTTGAACATGGGCATGGCGGAGCGCACCCCAAAAGTGCGCGCAATGTAGCAGCAGGTCGAGACGACGCCGCGCTTGCCGCCGCCGATGATGACCGGCCTGTCGCGCAGCGCCGGATTGTCGCGCTTTTCCACCGACGCATAAAAGGCGTCGCAGTCGATATGCGCGATGGTCAGCGACCGGAGTTCGTCATCGTGGACGAGGCGAGGGGAGCCGCAGGCGGGGCAGCGAGCGCCGCTGGCCGCGGTTTCCGAGAAACAGTCGCGGCAGAGCGCCGTCATGGCCCCCAGTCCGGCTCCGGCCCGGAGAGGGCCGCGCGGGCCCGGGAAATCTCCGCCGGGTCGATCCCGGCTTCGGTGGCGAATTGAAGCAAAAGGCTCTCGTTTCCCGCGATATGGTCTAGAACGCCAGCCAAAAATCCCGGTTCAGCCGCCGCGAGGCGAAGACGGGAGGGGTCGAGGCCGGTAATCGACAGGAATGGCTCCAGCCGGTCCATATCGTCGGCGAGAAAGGCCAGGCCCTGGATCGCCAGCCCCTCGGCCCGGTCGCGGCGGTTATCCCCAACACTTTGTCGCATCTCGCTCCGCCCGCGGCCGAATTTTCAATTCGTCAATGTTCCTTCCGTACAAGCATACCATATTGTCCGTCATCAATCGGGCCGAACCTGTGGGAAGCCCAAAGCGGCGGATCGGAATTCATGGCCAAGACAGTGCTCATCGTCGAAGACAACGAGCTTAACATGAAGCTCTTCAACGACCTGCTGGAAGCACACGGCTACCAGACGGTGCAGACGCGCAGCGGCGTCGAGGCGGTGGATCTGGCGCGCAAGCACAAGCCGGACCTGATTCTCATGGATATCCAGTTACCCGAGGTTTCGGGGCTGCAGGTGACCCAGTGGATCAAGGACGACGAAAGCCTGCGCCACATCCCCGTGGTCGCCATCACCGCCTTCGCGATGAAGGGCGACGAGGAAAAAATCCGGCAGGGCGGCTGCGAGGCCTACCTGTCCAAGCCCATCTCGGTGGTCAAGTTCCTCGAGACGGTTCGCAATTTCACGGGCGGCAACTAGGGAACCGCTGACATGACGGCGCGCGTACTGGTCGTCGACGACATTCCGGCCAACATCAAGTTGCTGGAAGCCCGGCTGACGGCTGAATATTTCGAGGTGCTCACCGCCAGCAGTGGCCTGGAGGCGATCGCGATCTGCGAGCGCGGCCTGTGCGATATCGTGCTGCTCGATGTCATGATGCCGGGCATGGACGGGTTCGAGGTCTGCACGCGCCTGAAGGCGGATATCCGCACCGCGCATATTCCGGTCGTGATGGTGACGGCGCTGGATCAGCCCGCCGACCGCCTGCGCGGCCTCGAGGCCGGCGCCGACGATTTCCTGACCAAGCCGGTCGACGAAATCGCCCTGATCGCCCGCGTTCGCTCGTTGCAGCGGCTGAAGGTCGTGCTTGATGAGTTGCGCACGCGTGCGGCGACCTCCGCCTCGCTTGGCCTGCCCGATCCGCTGGCGCATGTGCTGAAGGAGCAGGGGTTCAAGGGCAAGGTGCTCGTCGTTGATGATCGCGACAGTTCATCCGAACGCATTATTTCCGCCCTGAGCAAGGATCACGAGGTGACGCACGAGCGTTCGCCGCAGGACGCGCTGTTTCGCGGCGCCGAGGGCGATTTCGACATGTTCGTCGTCAGCCTTGGCCTGAAGAACTACGATGGCCTGCGCCTTTGCAGTCAGATTCGTTCGCTGGAGCGCACCCGCCAATTGCCGGTGCTGATGATCGCCGACATCGAGGATCGAGCCCGCGTGCTGCGCGGCCTAGATCTCGGCGTGAACGATTATCTCATGCGCCCGATCGACCGCAATGAACTGGTCGCGCGAGTGCGCACGCAATTGCGCCGCAAGCGATACGCCGACGCCCTGCGCGAGAGCATGCAGGTGTCGATCGAGATGGCGCTGGTCGACGCGCTCACCGGGCTGAACAATCGACGCTATCTTGAAACCCATCTGGCCTCGCTGCTGCAGAACGTGACCAGCCGCGGCGGCGCGCTTTCGCTGATGATTCTCGACATCGACCATTTCAAGTCGGTCAACGACACCTACGGCCACACGTCGGGCGACGAGGTGCTCAAGGCCTTCGCCGGGCGCATCAAGCGCATGGTGCGCCAGGCCGATCTCGCCTGTCGCTTTGGTGGCGAGGAGTTCGTGGTGATCATGCCGGACACTCCGATTTCGGTGGCGGCCGTCATCGCCGAGCGTGTGCGCGCGGCGATGCAAGGCGAACTGTTCCCGATCGAGGGCGGGCAACGCGCGATTCCCGTGACGGTGTCGATCGGACTCGCGGAATCGCTGGGGGTCAGCGACCCCGACATGCTGTTCCGACGGGCCGATCGGGCGCTCTACCGATCGAAGAACTCCGGGCGCAATCGGGTGACCGCCGACGCGGCCTGAGTTCATTCACCCGATTTCCCCGCCTATAGAAGCGTTCCATGAAGGATCGCCAGCGCCACCGTGAAATAGATCACCAGGCCGGTTACGTCGACGAGGGTCGCGACGAACGGCGCGGACGCGCTCGCGGGGTCGAAACCGAGCTTTTTCAAAGCGAATGGCAACATCGAACCCGATAGCGATCCGAAGGTGACGATGCCGACCAGCGCGGCGCCGACCGTCAGCGCGATCAGCGGCCAGTGCTCGCCATAATCGTAGATACCCAGTTTCTGCCAGAGTGAAATCCGCGCGAAGCCGATGACGCCGAGGATGGCGCCGAGCGTCAGGCCCGTCGGGATTTCGCGCAGCGCGACCCTCCACCAGTCGCGCAGTCGCACCTCGCCGAGCGCGATCGCGCGAATGAGCAGGGACGTCGCCTGCGATCCGGAATTGCCGCCTGAACTCATGATGAGCGGAATGAACAGGGTCAGCACGACCGCCTTTTCGAGTTCGTCCTCGAAATGCTGCATGGCGCTCGCCGTCAGCATTTCGCTCAAGAACAGCGCGCACAGCCATCCCGCGCGCTTGTAAATCATCTGGCCGAAGCCAATGGTCATATAAGGCGCGTTCAGCGCTTCGACGCCGCCGAATTTCTGTACGTCTTCCGTGGTCTCCGCGACCATCGCGTCGATAACATCGTCGACCGTGACGATGCCGATCACGCGCCGGCCCGCGTCGACGACGGGCATGGCCAGAAGATCGTATTTCGAGATCAGCCGACCGACATCCTCGCGGTCGGCGTCGGGCGCAACCGTGATCGGCGGACGGGGATATGCGACCGACAGGACCGGCGCGGCGGGATCGCCGGTGATCAGTCGGCGCAGGCTGATCGATTGAACCAGCGCGTGCGTCTCGGGATCCTGGACGTAGATGGCGTAAACGGTTTCGCGCGTGCTTTCGACACGGCGAATATGCTCTATGGTCTCTCCGACCGTGTAGGTCGAGGGCACGCTGACGAACTCCGTCGTCATGATGCCGCCGGCGGTGTGCGGAGAATAGGCGAGCACGCGGTCGAGCCCGGACTTCGCGTCCGTATCCAGCGCGCCCAGCAGGCGACCGCGGTCCGGCTCGCGCAAGGCGCGAAAGATTTCCGCCGAACGGTCGATCGATACGCCCCGCAGGATTTTGGGCGCGAGATCGGCGGGCAGTCCCGCGATCAGCCTGGCGGGGTCGTCGAGCCCGGCCTGATCAAAGGTCGCGGCCGCGCGCTCGACCGGCATTCTCGCCAGAATGGCCAGACGCTGGTCGACCGGGCGGGCGTTCAGAATCTCGACGATGTCGGCGACATGGACATCACCCGAACGCGCGGCGATCTCCTCCGCGGTCGCGTTTTCCGGAAGCAGGAGCGTGTCGATATCCATGGCGATCTCGCGAAAAGGAGGCGCTGACGGGCGACCGGGCGACGCAACGAGTCGCTTCTGGTCGGCAAACGAGTGCCACGCGTCGCGCCGCGCGGCAAGACACCGCGAATGTCAGATCAGCGTCCAGAACGGCTTTTCCCGCATCGCCGCGCGCGCCTCGCGCGAGGCCTCGCGCAGCAGATCGTCGCGCGCGATCATGTCGGCGGCGATCGCCTCGTTGACGTGCGAACCCACGAGCCCAAGGCCGATGTCGGCGATGGCCCGCTGGCGCGCGGCGGCGAGGCGCAGGTCGAGATCGTGCAGATCGCCGAGACTTTCCTGCAACCGCGCCAGCGTTCTGGCCGTTGTCTCGTAGCGCTTGCGCGCCTTGCGATCGCGCGCCAGAGGCTCCAGAAACTCGGCCATGTACCGCAGCTTTTTCGTATCGAGGCGAAGCGCGTGCGCCTGTTCAGCCGTCAGGTCGTCGAACCGCGCGGCAAGGCGCACGAACGGTTTATGCCGTTTGGCGAGCCGGCGCGCCGCGAAATCCGCGATTGAGCGACCGCGTTCACGTGTCTGGCCGGGATCGCGTGAACGCCGCCACGCTCCGGTCTCGATCCATTCCGCGAGATCGAGCAGCAGCGCGTCGACTCGCTCGGAGGCCAGCGCCGTCGCCAGCCGGTCATGGGCCTCGCGCCGCCGCGTCTCCATCTCCGCGAGCCCCTCGCGCGCGCCATTGGTTTGCGCGCGCAGGAATTCGACATGCACATCGAGATCGCGCGCCTCGCCGAGGCAGGCGAACAGCCATTTTAGCTCGCCGCGCAAGCGCTCGAATGTCTCGTCGCGCAGAATGGGCGCGAAGAGCGACATCGCCGAGCGCAGTCGCCGTATGGCGACGCGGGTCTGGTGCACGGCCTCGACCGCGTGCGCGTCGTTGAATGCCGGCTGATTGAGCGAGAATTGCAGCAGGCAGTCGCGAGCGATCTCGCCAAAGGCCTCGACGGTGTTCATGTCGTCGCGAATGCGCGAGTCGATCCGCCCGACCGGCTGGCCCCAAGTTCCCTCGCGCAGCCGGTAGCCGCGCTCGGCCCGGCTGGCGAACTCGATCCGCATCCGAGCGCGCGCGGTACAGGCTCGCGCCACGGCGAAAAGATCGGCCGGACGCCCGCCAATCATCTCAAGGCGCGATTCCCGGATTTCGATGCGCGCGTCGCCCACGGCGAGGAAGCCGCGATCAAGCGATATGTCGATCATGACGCCAGCGGCGGGCCGCGCCGCCATTGGCGCCCGGCCGTGCCGCTCAATGGCGGCCTCGAAGACCGGCGCGAGCGCTTCGTCCCCGATGTGGCGCGTGAAGGCGGATGGTAGCGTCGCCAGATCCGGAAGCGGCGTCTTGACCGGGATGTCCGGCCATTCCGGCGAGGCTGTTTCACCTGGCCAGCGCCGCGCGATTTGCCAGAACTTGCCGCGCGACGCCGCGATCCTCAGGCACAGGCCGCGGGCGCGCAAAGCGTTGTCCGCCGTGTCGAACCAGACGTCCGCGACGGTTTCGGCGCGCGTCCGTCCTCGCGGCTGTCCGGGCGGCGGATTATCGGCGTCGATCAAGGCTTCCAGTCGCGCCGCGTCGGCGGGGACAAGCGAAAAGGACAGGGATCGAAGGCGCGGCTCCCGCATCGGCGCATTGCGTTGGCAAAAGGCTGTCATAGTCAATCCAGCCGGGAGGGGCGCCCGCCGCCGCCGCTTTCGTTCAGCGAGCGTTCAGGCGGCGTGATACAGATTGCGCGTGGGTCCGGGGTACGGATCAGCACAGGAGAGATTATCTTGAAAAAGACATTGAACATGATCCTCGCCCTCGGCTTCGCCGCCTCGATGGCTGGATCGGCTTTCGCCCAGACGCCGGCTGCTCCCGCGGCTCCGACTGCCCCGGCTGTCACCGCTCCGGCCGTCACGGCCCCCAAGGTCACGGCGCCCGCCGTCACCGCCCCCAAGGTCACGACTCCGACCGCGGCGGCGCCGACAACCAAGCCCGCCATGACCGCCGCCGAAAAGTCCGCCAAGTCGGCGAATTGCTCCAAGCAGGCCGACGCCAAGGGACTGCACGGCAAGGAACGCAAGAAGTTCCGCGACACCTGCAAGAAGGGCTGAGGCTCTTCCATCGGTTTATTGCGGGAGCCGGCCTTCGGGCCGGCTCCTTGCGTTCAGGGCCGTGACGCGGCGAGTTTCTTTTCAACCTCGGCGCGATGTTCGCCAATGTCGTCCCAGCTGGCGTAGTCCGGCAGGCCGTCGGCGAGAGCGCATTTCTTGCGCGCTTCCTCCTGGCCCGTGAAGACGATCAGCTCGTGGCGGATCTGCGCCGTCGAGGGCAGGGGGATGCGGCGTCCAAAGCGATAGCCGATGCTCATGGTGGTCTCCGGTTAAGCGGACGCCAGGCGAAACGCTGGCGTCAGAAATGTTCGGGAGTGAGCGCGTAGGAGCCCTTGCCCCCGCGCGCGTAAATTTTAGCGGCGCTCTTCTCGATCAGGGCGCGACGCCGGTCAAAGGCGCCCAGCAGGCCATCCTCGTCCTGGCCGACGCCCGGCTCGATCCGGTTCAGCGCTTCGGCGTTGACCGTGAAAGCCGTCTCGATGACGTTGTCGTGGCCCCAGAAATGGACGACCCGCCGCCGCGCGTCATAGGACCGGCTCTGGTTGGGAAATTCTAGCGCCATGTCGGCGTGCCGATCCCTTCGGGATCGCCTTCCCCGGATGTCCGTGTGAAATCGCCAGCGGCGCGCGACGCGCGAGCGGGACCGTCAGCATATATGGGGACGATGGGGCGGGATTGCGAGGCCCGGAGGAAATCTCACCCGAAACGGCGTTGCGCGTCCAGCCCGAGCCCCTTGCCGACCGCCCCGAACATGTCGCCTGAGGCCAGATCGCTTCGGCCGAGCAAACGCGAAACGCGTTCGCGCACCGCGGGCGTCAGCGCGCCGCCACCGGTCAGAAATACCGTGTCGATGACACCCGCCTTCAGCCCCGCGTCGGCGATGGTCGCGGTGATGGCCTCCGCGATCCGCGCCACGCCAGGCTCGAGCGCCTCGGCCGCCATTGCCCGGTCGAGCCGCACGCGCGCGCCGGGAATGAACGGGGTCAGATCAATCTCGCTTTCATTCGCGTTGGTCAATGCGATCTTGGCGCGCTCGACGGCCTCGATCAGGCGATGGCCGTCGTGACGTTCGACAACGCGCAGCAGCCGGTCGATCTTGTCGCGTTCGGCCGCCTCGAAGCGTAGCGCGCGGATCATGGCGATCGACTTTTTCGTTTGCAGGAAATTGATGCGCGACCACGTCGACAGATCAAGAAAGATCGAGCGCGGTAGCTCCAGCATTTTCTCGCCATAAACGGTTTCAAATCCGAATAGCGGCATCGCGTGTCGCATCGAGATCATGCGGTCAAAATCCGTGCCGCCGACGCGAATGCCGCGATTGGCGAGAATATCGCCAGCGCGATCGGCGCTTCTGGCGCGCGTTGGCGACACGCGCACGATGGAAAAATCCGAAGTGCCGCCGCCGATATCGGCGATCAGCGCGATCTCCTCCGACGTCACCGTGCGCTCGTAATCGAGCGCCGCGGCGATTGGTTCGAACTGGAACCCGATATGACGAAAGCCGAGTTTTTTCGCCGCCGCCTCGAGATCGTTTTGCGCCTGCCGGTCCGCTGCATCGTCGCCCTCGATGAACCGCACCGGACGGCCG
>CAISJZ010000451.1 GCA_903885755.1 uncultured Hyphomicrobiales bacterium
AGGGCACCAACGTCGAGTTGGGCAAGAAAATCATTGGCGAATCGAAGCTCAACGTCATCCCCGCGAATGATCTTGACGACGCGGCCCAGAAAATTGTCGCAGCCGTGAAGGGAGCCGCCTGATGTCCGTTCTGATTGACGCGAACACCAAGGTCATCTGTCAGGGCTTTACCGGCAAAAACGGCACGTTCCATTCCGAGCAGGCGCTTGCCTATGGGACGAAAATGGTTGGTGGAACGTCACCAGGCAAGGGTGGCGCGACTCATCTTGGCCTGCCCGTTTTCGATACCGTGGGTGAAGCGAAGGAAGCCACGGGCTGCGATGCGTCGGTGATCTACGTGCCGCCGCCCGGCGCGGCGGACGCGATCTGCGAGGCCATCGCCGCGGAGATCGGACTGATTGTCTGCATCACCGAGGGCATCCCGGTCGCCGACATGATCAAGGTGAAACGGTCGCTATCCGGCTCGAAGTCGCGCCTGATCGGGCCGAATTGCCCAGGCGTGATGACGGCGGGAGAATGCAAGATCGGCATCATGCCGGGCAACATCTTCAAGCGCGGCAGCGTCGGCGTCGTTTCACGCTCGGGTACGCTGACCTACGAGGCGGTGTTCCAGACCACGCAGGAAGGCCTTGGCCAGACTACGGCCGTCGGCATCGGCGGCGACCCCGTCAAGGGCACGGAATTCATCGACGTGCTGGAGATGTTCCTCGCGGACAAGACCACTGAATCGATCATCATGATCGGCGAAATTGGCGGCTCCGCCGAGGAAGACGCCGCGCAGTTCCTGAAGGACGAAGCCAAACGCGGCCGCAAGAAGCCCATCGTTGGTTTCATAGCGGGCCGCACCGCGCCTCCGGGACGTCGCATGGGTCATGCTGGCGCCATTATTTCGGGTGGTAAGGGCGGCGCCGAAGACAAGATCTCGGCGATGGAGTCGGCGGGCATTCGTGTGTCGCCGTCGCCGGCTCGCCTCGGCAAGACGCTCGCCGCGATGCTGAAGGGCAATTAAGAGAGGCCACGAGAATGTCACGTCAGGAACTCAATCAGTCGTTGCTCCAAACGTCGTTCCTTTACGGAACGAACGCCGGCTACATCGAGGATCTTTATGATCGCTTCGAGAAAAACCCGGCGAGCGTCGACGCCGAGTGGCGTGAGTTCTTCGCGGCCCTGAAGGACGATCCGACGACGATCGAGCGCAACGCGCGTGGCGCGTCGTGGGAGAAGCCGAACTGGCCAATTCCGCCGCGAAACGACCTTGTGTCGGCGCTCGACGGAAACTGGGCCGAGGTTGAAAAGACGGTTGGCGACAAGATCAAGGCGAAGAGCCAGAAGGCTGGCGCGGAGATCACAAGCGATGATCTGATGCGCGCGACGCGTGACAGCATTCGCGCCTTGATGATGATACGCGCCTATCGCATGCGTGGGCATCTGCATGCGAACCTCGATCCGCTCGGCCTCGCGCCGCCGAAGGATCATGAGGAGTTGCATCCCTCGAACTACGGTTTCCGAACCGAGGATTACGAGCGCAAGATTTTCATCGATCACGTTCTCGGCCTTGAGTTCGCGACGATTCCCGAGATGCTGGCCATCCTGCGTCGCACCTATTGCGACACAATCGGGTTCGAGTTCATGCACATGTCCGATCCCGCCGAAAAAGCCTGGATGCAGGAACGCATCGAGGGGCCGGACAAGACAATCTCCTTCACCAAGGAGGGTAAGCGCGCCATCCTGAACAAGTTGGTTGAGGCCGAGGGTTTCGAGAAGTTCTGCGATCTACGTTTCACCGGCACCAAGCGCTTCGGGCTCGACGGTGGTGAAGCGATGATTCCGGCGCTTGAGCAGATCATCAAGCGTGGTGGCGCGCTTGGCGTGCGGGAAATCGTTCTCGGCATGGCGCACCGGGGACGCATGAACGTTCTCGGGCAGGTGATGGCCAAGCCAAATCGCGCGATTTTCCATGAATTCAAGGGTGGTTCTTTCGCGCCTGACGAGGTCGAGGGTTCGGGCGACGTCAAGTATCATCTTGGCGCGTCGTCCGACCGCGAATTCGATGGCAACAATGTCCACCTGTCGTTGACGGCGAATCCCTCGCATCTCGAAATCTCCGATCCCGTGGTGCTCGGCAAGGTCCGCGCCAAGCAGGATCAGCTTGAGGATGTCGTCGAGCGTTCCAAGGTGCTGCCGCTACTCATTCACGGCGACGCCGCCTTTGCTGGGCAGGGCGTGGTCGCCGAATGCTTCGGTCTGTCCGGCCTCAAGGGCCATCGAACTGGCGGCTCCTTGCATTTCATCATCAACAATCAGATCGGCTTCACGACCTATCCGCGCTATTCGCGGTCCTCGCCCTATCCCTCCGACGTCGCCAAAATGATCGAGGCGCCGATCATTCACGTGAATGGGGATGATCCCGAAGCGGTGGTCTACGCGGCCAAGATCGCGATCGAATTCCGGCAGAAGTTTCACAAGCCGGTCGTCATCGACATGTTCTGTTACCGTCGCTATGGCCACAACGAAGGCGATGAACCGGGCTTCACGCAGCCCCTGATGTACAAGAAGATTCGCGGCCACAAGTCGACGCTGGAAATCTATTCCGAGAAGATCATCGCCGAAGGCATCGTCACGCAGGGCGAGATCGACAAGCTGAAAGCCGACTGGCGCGCGCGCCTCGACGCCGAGGCGGAGGCGGGCGCTTCCTACAAGCCCAACAAGGCCGACTGGCTCGATGGGCGCTGGGCGGGACTCAAGGCGGCGGGCGAAATGGGCGATGATCCGCGCCGCGGACAGACTGGCGTGGATCTGGACAAGCTCAAGGCTATCGGCGCAAAGCTGACCGACATTCCCGCGGACTTCAACATCCACAAGACGATTCAGCGTTTTGTCGACGGCCGTCGCAAAATGGTCGAGACCGGCGAGGGTATCGATTGGGCGATGGGAGAGGCGCTCGCCTTTGGATCGCTCGTCGACGAGGGCCATCGTGTGCGCCTGTCCGGTCAGGACTGCGAACGCGGAACGTTTTCGCAGCGTCATTCGGTGCTGATCGACCAGGAGACCGAAGCGCGGCTGGTGCCACTCAACAATATTCGTGACGGACAGGGTCGCTACGAGGTCATCAATTCGATGCTTTCGGAAGAGGCTGTTCTTGGCTTCGAGTACGGTTATTCGCTGTCCGAGCCGGATACGCTGGTGCTGTGGGAGGCGCAGTTCGGCGACTTCGCCAATGGCGCGCAAGTTCTCTTCGATCAGTTCATCTCGTCGGGCGAGCGCAAGTGGCTTCGCATGTCGGGGCTCGTCTGCCTGTTGCCGCACGGCTACGAAGGCCAGGGCCCCGAACATTCGTCGGCGCGCCTTGAGCGCTACCTGCAGATGTGCGCCGAGGACAACATGCAGGTCGCCAATTGCACGACGCCGGCCAACTATTTTCATATCCTTCGTCGGCAATTGAAACGCGACATCCGCAAGCCGCTTATCCTGATGACGCCCAAGTCGCTGCTTCGACACAAGCGCGCCGTCTCGACACTCGACGAGATGAAGACAGGCTCGACGTTCCATCGCCTGTTGTGGGACGACGCCGAGAGTCTGAAGGGCGAAAAGATCAAACTGGCTAAGGACGACAAAATTCGCCGCGTGATTCTCACCACCGGCAAGGTCTATTACGATCTATACGAAGAGCGCGAGAAGCGCGGCATCGACGATGTGTATCTGTTGCGCGTCGAGCAGCTCTATCCATTCCCGCTCAAGGCGCTTGTCACCGAACTCAGCCGATTCAAGAAGGCCGAGATCATCTGGTGTCAGGAGGAGCCAAAGAACATGGGTTCCTGGAGTTTCGTCGAACCGTATCTTGAATGGGTGCTGGGCCAGGTTGGCGGCAAGTCGAAGCGAGCCCGCTACGTCGGGCGTCCCGCCTCGGCCGCGACGGCCACCGGCCTGATGTCGAAGCATCTCGCGCAGCTCAAGGCATTCCTCGAAGAGGCGTTCGCCTCCTGATCGTCAACGGCGATTTCCGCTCCAACCACGAAGGACCGCGCCGCGCGCGGGCATGATCATGGCAACTGAAATCCGGGTGCCCACGCTGGGCGAATCTGTTTCCGAAGCGACTGTTGGGCGCTGGTTCAAGAAGCCCGGCGACGCGATCAAGGCGGACGAGCCGCTGGTCGAACTGGAGACCGACAAGGTGACGCTCGAAGTCAACGCGCCCGCCGCTGGCGTGCTGACCGAAATCGTCGTGAAGGACGGCGAGACCGTCGGTCCCGGCGCCTTGCTGGGTCAGATTGGCGCTGCGTCGGGCGCCGCCGCGACGCCCGCTCCCGCCGTCCCTGCAAAGGCGTCCGCGCCTGTCGAGGCGCCGAAGGCCCCGGCGCCAGCCGCGGCCACGTCAATGCCGCCGGCGCCAGCCGCCGCGAAGATCGCCGCCGACAACAATGTCGCGATCGATGGCGTCGCTGGCTCGGGCAAGCGTGGTCAGGTTCTCAAGGGCGACGTGCTCGCGGCGATCGCGAGCGGACCTGTCGCCGCGCCGACTCCGCTCGCGCCAATCGTCGCGCGCGTTCCCTCCAGTCAGGACGATGCGTCGCGCGAGGAGCGCGTGCGCATGACCAAGCTGCGCCAGACCATCGCGCGCCGCCTGAAGGACGCGCAAAACACCGCCGCCATGCTTACCACGTTTAACGAGGTCGACATGGGCGAGGTGATGGCGCTGCGCGCCAAATACAAGGATATCTTCGAGAAGAAGCACGGCGCCAAGCTCGGCTTCATGAGCTTCTTCGTGAAGGCCTGCACCCAGGCGCTGAAGGAAATTCCCGCGGTCAACGCCGAGATCGACGGGACCGATCTCGTCTACAAGAATTATTATCACGTCGGCATCGCGGTCGGGACGGACCGCGGCCTCGTGGTCCCGGTGCTGCGCGACGCCGACCGCATGGGGCTTGCCCAGATCGAGAAGACCATTGGCGATTTCGGCAAGCGCGCGCGCGACGGCCAGCTCAAGATTGACGAGATGCAGGGCGGCACGTTCACGATCACGAACGGCGGCATCTATGGTTCGTTGATGTCGACGCCGATTCTCAACGCGCCGCAATCCGGCATTCTTGGCATGCACAAGATTCAGGAACGCCCGATGGCGGTCGGTGGCAAGATCGAGATTCGCCCGATGATGTATCTGGCGCTGTCCTACGATCACCGAATCGTCGACGGCAAGGAAGCGGTCACGTTCCTCGTGCGGGTCAAGGAAGCGCTCGAGGATCCGGCGCGGCTGGTGCTGGATCTTTGAGGACCGACAATGGCGGTCTCCGGAGCCTCGACGGATGGTCGCTTTGCATGGGATGAACGGCGCGCGCTGGGCCTTGTCGGCAAACACGCGCTTGTTGGCATCACGTATCTGGATACGGACGGAAAGACCGTGACGGCGCAAGTCCAGTTGCACGGAACCATTGTCTCGGTCGATCGGAATGACGGAATTGAGCTTTCGCTCAGGGGCCGCGATGAAGGCGAATCATTCTGGCTGCCCGCCGCGACGGGGCCTTTTGAAGAGGCTCCGCCTGGCGAGTACGCGCTTCGGGCAACGGGCGAAATTCTTGTGAACCCGGATTTCATTTCGACTTGGACCGTCACCAGGGCAAAACCCGACTAATTCCCACTCAGCGAGTATCGCATGACTTACGATCTCATCGTTATCGGCACTGGACCTGGCGGGTATGTTTGCGCGATCCGCGCGGCGCAACTTGGCATGAAGGTCGCTGTTGTTGAAAAGCGGAAGACACATGGAGGCACCTGCCTCAACATCGGCTGTATTCCCTCGAAGGCCTTGCTCTATGCCTCCGAGATGTTCGAGCAGGCTGGCCACGACCTGCCGGCGCTCGGCGTCGTGGTTGGCAAGCCGACGCTCGATATGGCGGCGATGATGAAGCACAAGGACGATACGGTGGCGGCGAACGTCAACGGCGTCGGCTTTCTCCTGAAAAAGAACAAGATTGATTCATTTTTCGGCGCGGGCGCCATCCTTGCCGCAGGCAAGATCAGCGTAACGGCCGACGACGGCGCGGTGACGGAACTCGAAACCCGGAAGATCGTCATCGCGACGGGGTCCGATGTGGCGCCGCTGCCGGGCGTGGCAATCGATGAAAAGACGATCGTTTCCTCGACGGGCGCGCTGGTGCTCGACAAGGTTCCCGCGAAAATGGTTATCGTCGGCGCCGGCGTGATTGGCCTTGAACTCGGCTCGGTGTGGCGTCGCCTTGGCGCCGAAGTCACGGTCGTGGAATTTCTCGATCGAATTCTCCCCGGCATGGACAACGAGGTGGCGCGTCAGTTTCAGCGTTTGCTGGAAAAGCAAGGCTTCGCTTTTCTGCTTTCGCACAAGGTCTCGAAAGTCGAGACGTCGGGCGCCGGCGCGAAGGTCACCATCGAGCCGGCCGCTGGCGGTGACGCTCGCACGCTCGAAGCCGATGTCGTGCTGGTCGCAATAGGGCGGCGTCCGTATACCGAAGGTCTCGGTCTTGATAAGGCGGGCGTGGCCATGGAGCGCGGCCGGGTCGTGATCGATGACCATTTCGCGACGAGCGTTCCCGGCATTTACGCCATCGGCGACGTGGTGCGCGGTCCCATGCTTGCTCATAAGGCGGAAGACGAGGGCATGGCTGTCGCCGAAATTCTCGCGGGGCAACATGGCCACGTCAATTACGACGTTATTCCCGGCGTTGTTTACACCGAGCCGGAAGTCGCGACCGTCGGCAAGACCGAGGAGGAGCTCTCGGCCGCAGGGGTTACCTATAAGGTTGGCAAATTCCCGATGACCGCGAATGGTCGTGCGCGGTCCATGCGCTCCACCGACGGCTTTGTGAAAGTGCTCGCGGACGCCGTGACCGATCGCGTACTGGGCGTTCACATCATCGGCCGCGGCGCTGGCGAACTGATTGCCGAGGCCGCCTTGTTGATGGAGTTTGGAGGCTCGTCCGAGGATATGGCGCGTACCTGCCACGCCCATCCCACGATGTCGGAGGCGGTCAAGGAAGCCGCGCTTGCCGTCGAGAAGCGCGCGATCCACATTTAGCGCGAATCAGGACGGGCGGAGATAGCCGCCGCTTGTCGCGGAGAAGGTCATGCGCCGGTTCAGGCGAGCTTTGTGGACGGTTCTGGCGCTGGCTTTCCTTGGCCTGTCATGGCTGTGGGAAACGCTACATCCGCTTGTTCGCCGGATTATCGACTTAATCCCCCTGGAGACGGTCAAACGCGCGGTCGCACGGTTCATGGAGCGATTGCCGCCTTATCCAACGTTGATGATTTTTCTAGTCCCATTGATTGCTCTAGAGCCGCTGAAGCTTTTCGCTCTCTGGCTGTTCGCAAAGGGCGAATGGCTTTTAGGTCTGACCACCTATGTCGGAACCGATGTCCTGAGGCTGGGTCTGGTTTCTTTTCTGTTCAACACGAACAAGGACAAGCTGCTTTCCATTGCCTGGTTTCGGCGTCTGTACCTGTGGTTCACCTGGGTTCACCAATGGGCCCACGCGCAGGTCGCGCCACTGAAGGCCGCGATTCGCCAGGCGTTGCTGGAAGCCGGGCTCCTCGGTGGACGGGGGGCAATTCTACGAAAAGTCGCGGCTATCTGGCGCTTCGCGCGGCGCGGCGGGTTCAAGGACGCCTGACCGGCGTTATCTCGCGCGGGGATGCGCGTTCCGCCACGCGTCGAGCAGCCGGGTTGAATCAACGGCGGTGTAGAGCTGCGTGGTTGAGAGCGAGGCGTGGCCCAGCAATTCCTGAATGGAGCGTAGATCGCCGCCGCGCGCCAGCAGATGGGTCGCGAATGAGTGGCGCAAGGCGTGCGGTGTTGCCGTGTCGGGAAGGCCGAGAGCGCCGCGCAGTCGTTCGATCGCCAATTGGATGATTCTCGGCGATAGCGGGCCGCCCTTCTCGCCGATGAACAGGGGTCCGGCGGGTTCGAGCTTGAACGGGCACAGAGCCAGATAGGCCTCGATCGCGGCGCGAACCGTGGCGATGACCGGAACCGAACGCATTTTCGCGCCTTTGCCCACGACCGTCAGGCTGTCGCGCTCGCCAACCGGCGCGTCGTCGCGGCGGATCGACAGGGCCTCGGAGATTCGCAGGCCCGCGCCATAGAGCAAAGCAAACACGGCGGCGTCGCGGGCAAGCGTCCATGGGGGGCGTGATTCGCCCGCGCGACAAGCGGTTCCAGAGACTGCGCGGGCGGACGCCGCGGAGAGAGGCTTTGGCAGGGTTCTCGCCAGCTTGGGCGTGCGAATCGCCGAGAAAGCCGAGGCTTTGCCGCGACCGGATCGTTCGAGATGGCGGGCAAAGGATCGCACGCCGGCGAGGATGCGTAGCAGGGTCCGGCTTTCGACACCTTCGGATCGCCGGCGGGCCATGAAGGCGCGAATATCGGCTGGCGTCAGGTCGGAAAAGGCGGCGATATCGGCCTTCGCGCCAAAATGCCCGGCAAGAAAATTGAGGAACTGGCGCAGGTCGCGGGCATAGGCCTCGATCGTATGCGCCGACAGCCGTCGCTCGCCCACCAGATGCGCCAGCCATTGCAGCGCCAATTCGGCGAGATCGGGCGCGGCGGAAACGAACGCCAGGGAATCGTCCGTCGAACTTTTCAATTCTTCCGATTTTGGCGGCTTCATGGAGCGATAGTGCGCCATGCCAGCATTAAGGAAGCGTTACGGCTTCACGCTCCGGCGGCTGGCCTCTAGCCGTTTGCCTTGATCTGGGCGATGGCCTTCGCTCCCAACTCTTCCATGGTCCGGTGAATCTGGTGATCGGACTGAGCGACGCCCGCCGCGTCGAAATCCCGGCGGATAAGCGCGAAAACGTCCTTTTCGCTGCCTTTTTGCACGTCGGAGGCCACCAGTTGCCGGGCGTAGTCTTCCGCGGCGGGGCCGATCTTGCCGAGTTTCTCGGCGGCCCACAGGCCTAACAGCTTGTCGCGGCGAGCGGTCGCCTTGAAGCGCAGTTCCTCGTTATGCGCGAATTGCTTCTCGAAGGAATCCTCGCGCTTGTCGAACGTGCTCATGGACCGATCTCCCAACCAAGGTCGCGGGGCCATGCCAAATTCAGCCCCGAGCGCGATATAAAGGGCTTGGCGAGTCTTTTCCAGAGCGGATTTATCGACCAATCGTCGCGCATCGCCAGTTTCCCCTGAACGCATCTCGGCTTTGTTTTCCCCAATCATTGTGCCGGCGCCGCCAATCGGCTAGTTTGCCACGGGGGTCGAGTTTTCCGGGTATCGCCCGGGGTCGCCCGCCGCCGCGGTCACCCGACCGGCCCTCGTCAAGCCCGCCAGCACGCGCGGCGAACCCGGAGCCAAGTACAGGAGCCTCGGATCAGGAATGGATTTTCTCAAGCCACGGTTGACCCCAATGAATCGCCGCCGTCGCATCTACGAAGGCAAGGCCAAGGTCCTTTATGAAGGTCCCGAGCCTGGTACCTTGATCCAGCATTTCAAGGACGACGCCACGGCTTTCAACGCCAAGAAACACGAGGTCATCGACGGCAAGGGTGTGCTCAACAACCGTATTTCCGAATACGTTTTCCAGCACCTTAACGAAATCGGCGTTCCCACGCATTTCATCCGTCGCCTCAACATGCGCGAGCAGTTGATTCGCGAGGTCGAGATTGTTCCGCTCGAAGTGGTTGTGCGTAACGTCGCGGCCGGTTCGCTGTCGACGCGCCTCGGCATCGAGGAAGGCACTCAATTGCCGCGCTCGATCATCGAATTTTATTACAAGAACGACGCGCTCAACGACCCGATGGTCTCCGAAGAGCACATCACGGCCTTTGGCTGGGCGACGCCGCAGGAAATCGACGACATCATGGCGCTCGCCATACGGGTCAACGACTTCCTGTGCGGACTGTTCCTCGGCGTCGGAATTCGGCTTGTCGATTTCAAGATGGAATGCGGGCGTCTTTGGGAAGGCGAGATGATGCGCATCGTCGTCGCCGACGAGATTTCCCCGGATTCCTGTCGCCTGTGGGACATGAAATCCAACGACAAGCTCGACAAGGACCGGTTCCGCCGCGACATGGGCGGTCTCGTCGAAGCCTACACGGAAGTCGCGCGCCGTCTCGGCATCATGCAGGAAAACGAGCCGCCCCGCTCCAGCGGGCCGAAGCTGGTCCAATGAAGGCTCGCGTAACCGTTACCCTGAAGAGTGGCGTTCTCGATCCGCAAGGCAAGGCGATCGAGGGCGCCTTGCGGTCGCTCGGCGTCGAGGGCGTCGCCGGCGTGCGGCAGGGCAAGGTCTTTGATGTCGAACTCGACACGCAGGACCGGGGCGCCGCCGAATCCGCGCTCAAACAAGCCTGTGAAAAGCTGCTGGCCAACACGGTGGTCGAGAATTATCGGGTCGAGATTGTCTGACCTGATTGGTCGACGCCTTCCAGACGGGTCGAAACCATGAAAGCCGCCGTCGTCCTTTTTCCCGGCTCGAATCGCGAGGGCGATGTCGTTCGCGCGCTGACCGCTTCCATCGGACATGTTCCGCCGGTCGTCTGGCACGCCGATTCCGAACTGCCCTCCGGCACCGATCTGGTTGTCCTTCCCGGCGGCTTTTCCTATGGAGATTATCTGCGATGCGGCGCCATCGCGGGGCGCGCGCGCATCATGGACGCGGTACGCGCCCATGCCGCGCGCGGCGGTTTGGTGCTTGGCATCTGCAACGGATTCCAGATTCTCTGCGAGGGCGGCCTTCTGCCGGGCGTTCTGATGCGCAACAAGGATCTGCGATTCATTTGCAAGATGCAGCATCTGCGCGTCGAACGGGCGGATACCGCCTTCGCGCGCGCCTATCAAAAGGGACAGGCAATCAAGGTCGCCATCGCGCACGGCGAAGGCAATTACGAGGCCGATGACGAAACCATACGGCGGATCGAGGGCGAGGGACGTGTCGCGTTCCGGTATTGCGACGAGGCGGGGATCGTTGGTGGATTGTCCAATCCGAATGGATCAACCCATGACATCGCTGGCGTCTATTCGGAAAAACTCAATGTGCTCGGACTCATGCCGCATCCGGAAAATCTGATCGATCCGCTTGTTGGCGGCGTCGATGGTCGCGGTATGTTCGAAAGTCTCGTGGTGGTCTGATTGGCTTTGGTCGATTCTTTCAAGATCACGCATATAAAAAAGCCCGGTCCAAAGACCGGGCTTTTCGTTGCATGGCTGGCGATCAGTACTTCGCGACAACGGCGCTGGAGCCGCCGCCGAAGCGGTAGGTGATGCCGATGCCGAAGACGATCGGGTTGATCGCGACCTGGCTCTTGAGGCCCTGACCAGCGGCGGCGGTGACAAACTTGGCGTTCGGCTGCATGCCGATGTACTTGAGGTCGGCGTTGAAGCCCCAGTTGCGGTTGATCATGTAATCGAAACCAACCTGCGCGGCGACGCCGAACGAGTCGTTGATCTGCAACGGTCCGCCAGCCGCCAGACCGCCGGTCGCCTGGGTGCTGAAATAATGGGTCCAGTTCGCGCCAACGCCCACGTAGGGCTGGAAAGCGCCGAAATTGGTAAAGTGGTACTGCAGCAACACGGTCGGCGGGAACACCCAGGTATTGCCCACGGTGCCGAGCCCGGAGAGAGCGTTGACCGCCTGGATCGAATGATGGCTGAAGCAGCAGATAGCTTCAACCGCGATGTTCGGATTGAAGAAGTAGCTGAGGTCAAGTTCGGGAATAATCTGGCTCGAAACCGTCAAACCGTTTCCCTGGAGGACGCCCGTGGTGGCGTTGTACACGGGGCTATTGCCGCCGGTGGGAGCAACGTCGACGATTCGCACGCGAATCTGGAATGGATCGTAAGTCACGAGGGACGGGAGCGGCGCGGCCGGTTCGCCCTTGGTGGACGGCAGGTCAGCCGCGAAAGCGGGAGCCGTCATGGCCCCGAAGACAAGCGCGGCGAATGCGGCGCGAAGGTTGATATTCATTGGTTACCCCTGTTCAGATTTCAAAACCACGCGCCGCGCGAAACGCCAAACGACGATGCCCGCAAATTGCGGCGCTCGCGGCGGGAATGTTTTGATCTGCGTCAAGCGGTCGACAAAGCAATGCGACTTCCCCGCCTCTGTTGCGGCAATGTCACAATTTGGCGGCGGATTCGCGTGACAGGAAGCAATACGTGGCGTCCGTGCGGTTCGTCTCAATGTAAACGATCGAGGCGGGCTCGGAATATCGACGCTTACGCCGACAGAATGCATGAGCGGCGGAATGCGAACAGACTCCTGGCCTTCGCCGGAATCGCGGTCGCAGTCGCCGCGATTCCGAGTCGCGGCTTGCGCATGATGTTGAGAAAGATCGTCGCCATGCGCGCGCTGGCGCTGACCCGCACCGATCGGCCGACGACCGTCACCGAAACGATAGCCGAGGAGTCTCCGGTCATCGCGAGCTGGCTCTCGAGCCGGTTCTCGGCTTCGACCTGCAGGCGCCACAACGGCGTACGCTCCGCCTTGATCGCGAGGATGGAAGCGGTTTCTTCCGCTGCCGCGCGCAAGTCGCTTTCGGCCGCGTAAGCCTTGCCATAGTCGACCGCGACGCCGGCTGACAGATAGACGACCGCGAACGCCGCGAGAAAGACAATCCATTTTCTAGGGGTAAAGCGACCGCTTACCGGATTTGTCGGGCATGAGGTCTCATTGCGGAACATGGGCGTCTCCTTGCCAGTTCCGTTTCAATCTCCGGGCCACGAAGACGATGACCGGGGCGTTATTTTTCGTCAAAAAAATCAAATAATTAGATATTTTCCACAAGGCGTTCGCCGCCCGCGCTTGCGATCCGACCCAATGGCGTCCCGCTTCGGCACGGATGTGTTGCCTTCACCGCCCGGGAGCCTTATGCGAAAGCAAGCCAGCCATTGGCGCAGCTCCTACAAAGGCGAGACATCGTGTCGCGCAATGAACCCGCCATAACGCCGGACCTCGTCGCCGAGCATGGGCTCAAGCCCGACGAATACGAGCGGATCCTCAAGCTGATCGGCCGACCGCCGACGTTCACGGAATTGGGCATCTTCTCGGCGATGTGGAACGAGCATTGCTCGTACAAATCGTCGCGTCTCCACTTGCGAAAGCTGCCGACCAAGGCCCCCTGGGTCATTCAGGGGCCGGGCGAGAACGCTGGCGTCATCGATATCGGCGATGGGCTGGCGTGTGTTTTCAAGATGGAAAGCCACAACCACCCGTCCTTCATCGAGCCGTACCAGGGAGCGACAACCGGCGTTGGCGGTATTCTCCGCGATGTCTTCACCATGGGCGCGCGCCCGGTCGCCTGCCTGAATCTCCTGCGGTTTGGATCGCCCGATCACCCTCGCACGCGCCATCTCGTGGCCGGCGTCGTTGCGGGCATCGGCGGATATGGCAATTCCTTTGGCGTGCCGACCGTTGGCGGCTCCGTCGGCTTCCACACGCGTTATGACGGGAACATTCTGGTTAACGCCATGGCCGTTGGCATAGCGGGAAAAGACGCGATTTTCTATTCTGCCGCCTCGGGCGTTGGTCGCCCGATTGTCTATCTCGGCTCGAAGACCGGGCGTGACGGTATCCACGGCGCGACGATGGCGTCGGCGGAATTCGACGCCGACAGCGAGGAAAAGCGTCCGACCGTTCAGGTTGGCGACCCCTTTTCCGAAAAATTGTTGCTGGAGGCCTGCCTCGAAATCATGGCCAAGGGCTGTGTCATCGCGATTCAGGACATGGGCGCGGCGGGGCTCACGAGTTCGGCGGTGGAAATGGGCGCCAAGGGAAATCTTGGCATCGAACTCGATCTGGATGCCGTTCCCTGCCGGGAAGAAGGGATGACAGCCTACGAGATGATGCTGTCGGAGAGTCAGGAGCGCATGCTCATGGTTCTCGACCCCGCGCGCGAGGCGGATGCCGAGGCGATCTTCAGGAAATGGGGGCTCGATTTCGCCATCGTTGGGCGCACGACGGACACGTTGCGCTTCGTCGTCAAGCATCAGGGCGAGGTCAAGGCCGATCTGCCGATCAAGGAATTGGGCGATCAGGCGCCGCTTTACGATCGACCCTGGGTCCCCACGCCCAAAAAGCCCGTCATCGCCGTCGCTTCGGTTCATCCTCCGATGTCCAATCGTCATGCGTTGCTGAAGTTGCTGGGTTCGCCCGACCTGAGCTCAAAACGCTGGGTTTGGGAGCAGTACGACCATCTCATTCTCGGCAACAGTATTCAGCAACCTGGCGGCGACGCGGCGGTAATTCGCATCGGCGAGGGGCCCAAGGGCCTTGCGCTTT
Source organism: uncultured Hyphomicrobiales bacterium (assembly GCA_903885755.1). Taxonomy (GTDB): domain Bacteria; phylum Pseudomonadota; class Alphaproteobacteria; order Rhizobiales; family Beijerinckiaceae; genus Terripilifer. The sequence goes on from CAISJZ010000451.1 coordinate 14,241, forward strand.
GCACCGACGTCACTCAGCGCTACTGCGAGGCGGATCCCGTCGAGGGCGGCAAACAGGCCGTCGCCGAAGCCTGGCGTAATCTGACCGCCGTTGGCGCGCGGCCGCTGGCGTTGACCGACAATCTCAATTTCGGAAATCCGGAAAAGCCCGAGGCCATGGGTCAGTTCGTCGGCTGCGTCGAGGGAATCGGGGAGGCCGCGCGCGCGCTCGATTTCCCGATCGTTTCGGGCAATGTGTCGCTCTACAACGAGACTCAGGGTCGCGGCATTCCGCCGACGCCATCGATTGGCGGCGTCGGCATTGTTGATGATGTGACGAAGACGTCGACTCTCGCCTTCAAGGCCGATGGCGATGTCATCATGCTCGTCGGCGCCTCGCGCGGCTGGCTCGGTCAGAGTTGCTATCTCGCCGAAATTTGCGGGCGGGAGGAGGGCGCGCCGCCGCCGGTCGATCTCGCGGCGGAACGGGCGGCAGGCGATTTCGTGCGCGGTCTCATTCAGGAAGGGTTGACGACGGCGGTCCATGATCTCTCGGATGGCGGTCTCGCCGTCGCGCTTGCTGAAATGGCCATGGCTGGCGGTATCGGGGCCGACATCGAGCCGCCCGGCGACCTGCCAGCTCACGCCTGGTTTTTCGGGGAAGATCAAGGTCGCTACGTTCTGACGGCGCGCGCGGACGCCGTTGAATCCGTCAAGGAACGCGCCGACAATGCCGGGGTCGAGTTGCTCGCCATCGGAAAGACCGCTGGCGCTGCATTGACGCTCCCGGGCGAAGCGCCCATCCTGATTTCGGACCTCAGAGCGGCGCATGAGGGCTGGTTTCCCGCATATATGGCTTCTGCCCGCTGAGTGTTGAAAAGAATGGTGTTCATTGAAGTCAAATCCCTTGCCGGCGTGAACTTCATTCGGGCGACCGACGTGATCGCGGTCCAGTACACCGATCGCGAGAAATGCAATGTGGTGCTGTCCGGCGGCATATCGCTGCCTTGCACGGAACCCGCCTCGGCGGTGGCCGCCCGAATCACCGCGGCCATGGGCGGCGGGCCGACCGAAATGCGTGTAGAGGAGACCGCCAATGGCGATGCAAGCGACTGAGATCGAACGTCTCATTAAGGCGGCCTTGCCGGACGCTTCAGTGGAAATCACCGATCTTGTTGGGGATGGCGACCACTACGCGGCGACCGTGGTGTCGTCCGCGTTCAAGGGGAAGACGCGGGTTCAGCAACATCAGATCGTTTATGCCGCTCTGAAAGGCCAGATGGGTGGGGACCTCCACGCGCTGGCGCTGACGACGAGCTTGCCGAAGTAGCAATCCGAGACTTTCGGCCGAAGGCCGATCGCATTATATTGGCGGGAGGGCGGATCCTTGACCTCCGCCACGAAAGGACCGGACCATGACCATTCACGATGCGATCAAGCAGGAAGTCGACGGCAATGACACCGTGCTTTTCATGAAAGGCACACCGCAGATGCCGATGTGTGGCTTCTCCGGGCAGGTCGTTCAGATTCTGGATTATCTTGGTGTCCCCTACAAGGGCGTGAATGTCCTGGCGAACGACGAAATCCGTCAGGGAATCAAGGAATTCTCCAACTGGCCGACAATTCCGCAGCTATACGTCAAGGGCGAGTTCGTTGGCGGTTGCGACATTATTCGCGAAATGTTTCAGTCCGGTGAGCTTTCGACGCACTTCAATGATCAGGGTATTCCCTGCAAGAGTGTCGAAGGGGCCTGACGTTTATCGCCTGGTGGGCCGATAGGCTTTACCTCGGTACATGAAAACCCGCGCGATGATGAATGGTTCATGATTGATTTCGAGCGTCGGCATGGGTTCAACGCTTTCGAAGCGCGGGGCGATTTGTTCCATGGCGCCTGACGCGACGGTTTCTGGTATCATGATGATCGCGTCGTCGCCGCCGTGATCGCTCATTGCGCTTAAGAAGTCATAGCCTCGGCAATCGTCGCCAAGGCAGATGACATCGCGCTTGCCGTGAAGCGCATAGTCGATTTTCGCGGATTCGTACCAGCGTCGAGAGACCACGAACAGGCCGGTCTCGTTATCAAGACCACGCTCCCGCATGTAGGTCGCTACGTCTGACCATTCGACCATTTCGGCGAGCGGGTCGTTCATGTCGGGCGCAAAAGCCTTCACAGGCGCGAGTATTTTTGGCCAGGCGCATAGCGTGATGATCGCGGCGACAATGACGAGGTCGAAAATGATCGACGATTTCAGCCAGTTCCGGATGCTTCGCGAGCACGCCTCGAAGGGGTTCGCCATGTATCGGCCAAGGAGCGGAAAAAGCAGGAGATAACCAGGCGCGGCCCAATGAAAGAGGGGTGTTCGATCGGACCAGACGGAAATCAGCGTGAACGCCGCGATCGGACCAATGCCGAGGCAAATCAGCAGCCATGACCCGGAGTCGGCGGTCCCTTTTCGTGCGTCCCGAAGGGTGGCGGCGACAAGCGGCGCCCAGATCCATGGCGCGATGAATACAGCCTGTCCCGCCAGGACCACGAATGGCATCCAGGGTCTGAAGGTCCGCGTCGCGGCCCTGGCGCCCTGGAAAGCCAGTGACGCCCAACCGTGCTCGATGTTCCAGGCAATCGCCGGAGACACGACCATGAGCCCGATGACCGCGCCAAGATAAGGCCATGGCGTCGCAAGCCAACGCCGGTGAGGCGCGCTCGTGAAGAGAAACAATCCGGCGCCCGCGAACAGGAAAACGCCGTGAAGCTTTGAAAGGGTTGCGAGACCGCCAAACAGCCCGGCGAGCAGCCAGAGGAGGGGCGACCCGCCGGGGACCACCAAAACCCGCGCAAGGCAGAGAGCGCCGGCCAACAGCGCCACGTCGAGCGGGCCATCCGGCAATACCCACGTCCCCGTTGTGACACCCAGAACCGGGGAGCAATTCATCGCGGCAGCCGCCAGGAGGCCAGCGGCTGGGCTAAATAGCGTTTTTCCCAGTTGGTATGTCAGCCACGTCGAGATCGCGAATAGCGCAATGAAGGGCGCGCGGACGATCGCCGCGCTCTCGCCGCCGAATATCGTCGCCGCCGCGTGCGCGAGCCACCAGGCAAGCGGCGGGTGATCGAAATAGCCCGGTTCCCAGTGTCGCCCGATGGCGACCATGTAGGTTTCGTCAATGCCGAGCCCCGTGGTCGCCGCGAAAACCGCGCGCGCCAGCGCTCCGCCGAGTACGAGCAGGAGCACGGCGCGGGTATAATCGGTATTGTGTGCGGCGTCGGCGGTCATGGGGGTCCAAACCGCGACAAACCGTCATCTCGCGCGCGGAAATCCTGATCCGACCTTCTATCCGGGCCTCCGAAAAATGGCTAGCAGGAGTGATTGTTGATTCCGCTTCGCTTATGTTGAGCCGCTAACCCCCGCGCGTCGATCCGCTCTTTCGTCAGGCCTCTGGAATGTCTTCCCGCTCCGCCCATGTCTCCGTGGTCGTTCCCACGTTCAATGAGTCGCGAAATGTCGCCGAACTCACGCGACGCCTTGGCGAAGCGCTCCTGGGTTTCGAATGGGAGGTCATCTTCGTCGACGATAACAGCCCGGATGGCACCTACGACGTCGTCAAGGCGCTCGCGGTCGAGAACCCCCGCGTTCGTTGCATTCGTCGTGTTAACAGGCGAGGTCTTTCCGGCGCCTGCATCGAGGGAATTCTGAGTTCGGCCGCGCCGTATGTCGCGGTCATGGACGCGGACCTTCAGCACGATGAAACGATCCTTCCCGAAATGTTTGGCCGGCTTGAGCGGGATGAGGCCGACATTGTCGTCGGGAGCCGACTTGTCGAGGGAGGTTCAAGCGAAGCCGGGTTTTCCGCCGGCCGGGCCTTCGCCAGCTCCTTCGCCATCCGATTGGCGAGCTTCATGATTGGCGCGAAGGTTTCCGATCTGATGAGCGGATTTTTCGCCATGAAGCGCGAGCGATTCGAGACCATCGCGCCAAACCTGACGACGTCCGGCTTCAAGATATTACTTGATATTCTCGCCACGGCCTCGCCGCCCCTGCGCGCCAGCGAGGTTGGCTACAAATTCCGCACGAGATTCGCCGGCGAATCGAAGTTTGATCTTCGCGCCATGAGCGATTTTTTCGGGCTTCTCGTTCACAAGGTGTCCCGAGGGCTCATACCTCCGCGGTTCGTCATGTTCGCGCTCGTCGGAGGCACCGGCGTCTTCGTGCATCTGATCTCGCTGCGACTGTGTCTCGGGCTTGCCGGCATCGCGTTCGTGTGGGCACAAACACTCGCGACGGTCGTGGCGATGACATGGAATTTCTTCATCAACAACATGCTGACCTACAGCAACGCGAAACTGCATGGCGGGCGGGCGTTTCTGGGATTGCTGCAATTCTACGCGGTGTGTGGAATCGGGGCGATTCCCAATATTGGCGTGGCCAACTGGCTCTTCGGGATGAATAATTCCTGGTGGCTGGCGGCCCTTGCCGGCATCATCATCGGCACCGTCTGGAATTACACGATGAGTTCTCTCTTCGTTTGGCGAAGAGCCGACTGAGTCACGACTGCAGCCCACCCATTTCGCAAACGAGTTTCCACTCCGCGTCGGTGACTGGCTGCACGGACAGGCGCATTGATGTCACGAGCGACATTTTCGCGAGCGCTGGCGCCGCTTTCACCTGGGCGAGCGTCACCGGTTTTTTCAGCGGTTTGACCGCCTTGAAGTCCACCATGCCGAATTTGCCGCTGGCGTCGCTGGGATCGGGATAAAACAGCTTGATGACCTCGACAATGCCGACGATCTCCTTGCCGTCATTTGAGTGATAGAAAAACGCCTGTTCGCCGAGTTTCATCGCCATGAGCTGAAGTTTTGCGAGATGATTGCGTACGCCATTCCAGTGCGTTCCCTTGGCGCCCGCCTTCACTTGATGGTCCCAGGACCATACAGAGGGTTCGCTCTTGATCAACCAGTGCGCCATCGAGGATTCTCTTGGTAGAAACCGGCCCGACCGCGGCTTCCGGCGAACCGTAAGGGACGCGCTGGCGGGGTGTAAAGAGCTCACAGAAAGCTTTGTGGGTCCACGTCGACAGCGACTCGAACTCCGCGACGTTCCGGCGGTCCCGCCGCCAACATGGCGCGCAGAAATCCCTGCAAATCAGCCGTCCGCGGGGCTTTTACCAGCAGACGGAACCGGTGACGCCCGCGAACGATCGCGATGGGCGCCTCCGCTGGACCAAGAACGACGATTTCGTCGTGGCTCGCGAGATCGCCGAGCGGGGCAATTTTCCACCGTTCGCTAGCTGGCAGCGTATGCGCAGCGCGCGCCAGCGTCCGGGCGTGCGCCTCCGCCGAGGGACGATCATTGCCGCTGATGATCAGAGCGGCCAGTCGGCCGAATGGGGGCAAGCCGGCGCGCTCGCGATCCCGCGTCTCCTGCTCGTAAAATCGTTCGGCGTCGCCCGTCAGCAGAGCCCGCATCACGGGGTGATCGGGTTGCCAGGTTTGCACAAGACCGCGTCCCGGTCGGGCGCCCCGGCCGGCGCGGCCTGTCACCTGCTGCAAAAGCTGAAATGTTCGTTCCGCGGCGCGCGGATCGCCCGAGGTCAGGCCGATGTCTCCATCGACGACGCCAACGAGTGTCAATTGAGGGAAATTGTGTCCCTTGGCCACGAGTTGCGTACCGATGACGATATCAAACGCGCCACGCGCGATTTCGTCCAGTTCACGGCGCAGGCGTTCGGTTCCGCCGGGAAAATCCGAAGACAGCACGAGAAGCCGGGCGTCGGGAAAGAGTTCCTTGGCCTCGTCGGCCAATCGCTCGACGCCCGGCCCGCACGCCGTCAGCGAATCGACGGTCTCGCATGCCGGGCAGGCATTGGGCCGCCGCTCGACGTGCCCGCAGTGATGGCAGACGAGCGCGCGACGAAAGCGATGTTCGACGAGCCAGGCGGTGCAGTCGGGACACTGAAAGCGGTGGCCGCAGGCCCGGCACAAGGTCAACGGCGCGTAGCCGCGGCGATTGAGGAACAGCAGGCTCTGCTCGCCAGCCTCGAGGTTTGCTTTCATTTCCAGGTGAAGTCGCGGCGATATCCATTTATCGCGCGCGGGGCCATGCTTGCGCAAATCGATCGCGGAGAGGTTCGGAAGCACACGGCCACCGTATCTCGCCGCGAGCAGGACACGGCCGTACCGCCCCCGCTCGGCATTGACGCGCGTCTCGATTGATGGCGTCGCGGACGCCAGAACAACCGTCGCCTGTTCAAGCCGGCCACGAACAACCGACATATCGCGCGCCTGATAGCAGACGCCATCTTCCTGCTTGTAGGCGGCTTCGTGCTCTTCATCGACGACGATCAGGCCAAGATCGTCGAACGGCAGAAAAAGCGCCGAACGGGCGCCAGCGACCACGCGCACCTCGCCATTTGCAACGCCCGCCCAGATGCGCGCGCGTTTGCGAGCGGATACGCCGGAATGCCATTCGGCGGGACGCGCGCCAAAGCGCGTGGCGAAGCGATCAAGAAATTGCCCGGTGAGCGCGATCTCGGGCATCAGGATCATCGTCTGCCGACCGGCGCGCAAAGTCGCGGCGACGGCTTCGAAATATACTTCGGTCTTGCCGGATCCGGTGACGCCCTCAAGGAGGGTCACGCTGAATTTTCGGGAATCGACGGAAGCCACGAGGGCGCGAGCGGCGTCTTGCTGGCTGTCGTCAAGCAGAGGCGCGGCGAAGTCCGGGTCGGGCGGATGGGCGACAGGCTCCGCTGGAAGGGAAATAGCTTCAAGAACGCCCAGATCGACCAGCGAATCGATAACCGCGAGTGAACAGCCGGCGACTTCCGCGAGCGCCGACTTGCCAAACGCCAGCCCGCCCTCGGCCGCCGCGATAACGCGCGCTCGAGCCGGCGTCATCCGCTCAGGCGTTGCTCCGGAGAGGCGGACGCCGACACGGGCGACTTCCGGGCCGGCGTGATCCGGCGCGCGCGCGCCCATGCGCAACACCATCCCACGCGGCGCCAGGGTCCATTGCGCGATCCAGTCAATGAATTGACGCAAGGGCGCTCGCAATGCGGGCAGATCTCGCTTGCAGATGATGTTTTTAAGGTTTGCGCCGCCAGCGGATTCCCGAACATTCCAGACGACTCCGGACGCCTCGCGAGCGCCGAGGGGAACCGCGACGAAATCGCCCGGCGAAAGGGTCAGGCCAGCGGGCACCCGATAGGAATAGGCGATGTCGACAGCCACGGGAATCAGCACATCGGCGACGCGCGGGGCGTCGGAGTCCGGAATACATTCGGGCGCGCTGGCGGTTTCAACCATCGCCGACGAATAGCATCCGCCGACGCATCTCGCGACAGGTAAGCCGTTTGCTCGCGCGCCTCGACCGCATCAGCCAGGTGAACGCGGGATGAATGCGCCAGCCATGCGCCGTTCAGCCGGGCGGCCCTATCGTTTCTCCATCATCCCGCGAACGGTTGCTTTGGGGATTGAATTGGACTGGAGGGTAATATGAGCACGCTCCTTCGCAAGACCTTTACCGGTGTCGTCGCCGCCGTCAGCCTTGGCGCGATGGTCGCCGCCACTTCGACGCCCGCCGCCGCGTGGGGCTACGGTCGCCGCGGTTGGGGCGGAGGGCCCGGCATCGCCGCTGGCGTGATCGGCGCGCTGGCAGTTGGCGCGATTGCCGCCAGCGCGGCTCGTCCGGCCTATGCGACGCCGGTTTATGGCTATCCCGCCTATGGTCCGCCCGTTGCCTACGACACCGACGGCTATGCGCCGGTGTGCCACAGGGAATGGCGTCCGCTTTACACTTCCGACGGAGTTTATCTCCGCGATCGTCTGGTTCGCGTTTGCGACTAACGTTGCTCGCGATCGTCTCCCCCCGCCGATCGCGATGCGTGACGCAAACGTGAAAGCGCCCTCCGGCCAGGACCGGAGGGCGCTTTTCACATCGGTTTTCCGAATGCCCGGACAGCTATCCAATCCGGGCGCGCGGCGCGTGCCCTGAGGCGCGCCGCGACAGCTTCACGTCTGCCGTTTGGGCGGAACAGGCACATTCGCCGGTTGCGGATCGACAGGCACGACCAAGGGCTCCGGCGAAGGATCGGCGGATTTTGTTCCGAGCCACTTCGCATAAAACGGCTGGTCCGGCACGGGGGCCGCGGCTTGTTCGGGAGCATAGGCGGCCGCCGCGGGGGCTCTGGCGACCGTGCTGACGCCGTTGTCGATCACCGGCGCGGACTTGGCGGGCGCCCTGGACGAATTGGCGACCTGAACGCTGGCCGGCAATGGCCGTCCCTTGTCGTCAATCGGGACTTCCACGGGGCCGCCAGCAACAGCTTCCGGGCGGCTCAATTCCGTCACCCGGTTGGCGAAATCCGGATGCTGGCCGCCATCGGCGTAGATAATTTTTACCGCCTTGACGCCCTTGGCGACGAGTTCAGCGACCTGCGCATCGTCCTTGTGCTGTTTTTCGGCGACGAGCGCTTTCAGATCGGGGTCGTCCTGCATGGGCGGGCAGTCCGCCTCGGCGTCTACGCGGGCGCTGGCGTTAGCCGGCGTCGCGCCGAAAACATAACGTTTGCCGCACACGGCGACCTTGGTTTCCTGATGGGTCACATCGAACTGGTCGGCGCCTTCCTTGATCTGCTTCCAGAACCGCATGTTTGGATCGAAGCGGTGCTTGGCCAGATTTTCAGCCGTCATGCGGAAAGGCATCGACTGCATCTGGATGGCGCGCTGTCCGCCGCCGAAAGCCTCGCGCGCGATCGCGTAGATTTCGGCGATCTGTTCATCGGTCATGGAGAAGCAACCCGCCGAAGAACAGATCCCATGCACCATGATCGCGCCGCCGGTGTAACCGTGCGCCTTGTCGTAGGCGTTGGGATAGCCGACATTGAACGACAGGTAATAGGCTGAATTGGGGTTCATCTGGCCGGGCGTGATCGTATAGAAACCCTCGGGAACCTGACGGTCGCCTTCCCGGGTCTTGGGGCCAAGCTGACCGGACCAGCGGCAAATCGGATAGGTCTTGACGTGAACGTAAGCGCCGTGATGGTCCAGTTTCCAGATTTCGAGTTCCGCTTCCTTTTTGAACGTGCGGATCAGAATGGGCGCATGCGTGTCGGTATCCTTCGACTGCATGAGAGCGACGACTTCGGGCGGGATAGGTCGATAAGCGCGCGAATTGCTGTATCCGCCGCCTGATTCCTGACAAGCAGCCAGCAGGCCGCCGGCCGCGATGGCCAATGCAAAACGGCTCGCGCGGGCGAAAGCCAGGCTCGAAAACAACCGTTGAGAACTCATGGTCACGTGTGGTTCCGTTCCATTCATCGCGGGCAAACGCGAACGCCAGTCCCCAATCTACGATTTTTATCCTTACGCGTCGGTTACCGCAATGGGAGGCCTTCGGCAAATAGAGTAAATAATATCTTAACCTTGGGCGCAATCGTGGCCGGTGGGCTAAAGCTTCCGGCCCATGGCCAGGAACTTGTCGGCTCGGGCGGCTCGGATTTCATCCCGCGACATCCCCCTGAAGGCGTCAAGCGCCGCGCTAATAGCGTTTCCGGTGGACGAAATGGCCGCCTCCGGGTCGCGGTGAGCGCCGCCCGCCGGTTCGGGAATGATGGCGTCGATGATGCCGAAGCCGAGCAGGTCCTGAGCGGTGATCTTCATGTTCTGGGCCGCGTCCTGACGGCGCGCCGCGTCGCGCCACAAAATGGAGGCCGACGCTTCCGGCGAGGCGACCGTGTAGATCGAATGTTCCAGCATGAGCACCCGGTTGGCGGTGGCGATGGCCACGGCGCCGCCGGACCCGCCCTCGCCAATGATGACCGCGACGTTCGGTGGGCCAAGCGTCAGGCAGGTCTCCGTCGACCGGGCGATGGCTTCGGCCTGTCCCCGCTCTTCAGCCTCGATGCCAGGGAAGGCGCCGGCCGTGTCGACCAGCGAAATCACCGGCAAATCAAACTGGTCGGCCATTTTCATCAACCGAACCGCCTTGCGGTAGCCTTCCGGTCGGGCCATGCCGAAGTTGTGGCGAATGCGGGCTTCCGTATCCGCGCCCTTTTCCTGGCCGATGACGCAGACCGAGCGGCCGCGAAATCTTCCAAGGCCACCAATGACGGCTTCGTCCTCCGCGAACACGCGGTCGCCCGCCAATGGGGTGAAATCCGTGATCAGCCCGGCGAGATAATCGCCGAAGTGCGGGCGCTGCTGGTGCCGGGCGACCTGCGCCTTCTGCCAGGGGGTCAGCGCCACATAGAGGTCAGCGAGGGCTTTTTGCGCCTTGATTTCGAGGCGAGTCAGTTCCTCGCCGATGGCGACGCCGTCGCCGCGACTGGAAATCGCGCGCAATTCCTCGACCTTGGCTTCAAGTTCGGCAACCGGCTTTTCAAAATCAAGATACGAACGAACGGTCATTGGAAATAGGGCCTCGGGCGACTGGCCTCGCCCCGCGCGAAGGGGCCTGCGAAAGCGGGGCGGACCCTGTCGATTTCGCAATGCGAAGTCAAGCCGCGGACTATTGCGGCGTGGCGTTCACTCGTCGGCCAGAGGGTGCAGATCGCGCACCATGGCGCGCATCCGCTCGTCCAGGACGTGGGTATAGATCTGCGTGGTGGAAACGTCGGCATGGCCCAGAAGCTCCTGTACAACGCGCAGATCGGCGCCATTTTGCAGGAGATGGCTGGCGAAGGCGTGACGCAGCACGTGTGGACTGACGCGGCGTCCATCGATCCCGGCCAGGCTGGCCACAAGCTTGAGGTCGCGGGCGAAGGCCTGGCGTGTCAAATGGCCACTTTCGCTGTCGGCGGGAAACAACCACGGGCTTCCGCCCACCGACGCAGACTGCTTGACGAGATCTCGGAAGCGACGAATGGCGTCGATCGCCGGCCGTGAGAGGGGCACTAGCCGCTCCCGTCCGCCCTTGCCCTTGATCGTCAACATCTGCTCGCCCGAGGTGGCGGCGCGCAGGGGCAGGGCCACAAGTTCCGATACGCGGAGGCCGGTCGCGTATAAAATTTCCAGCAGGCAGGCCATTCGGGCGGCGCGGATACGCTCGGGCAGCGGCCGCGCGGCGTCGTCAACGCCCTCGATGGAAACCGCGAGAAGCCGCCCGACGTCGTTAATGCTCAGGGTCTTGGGCAGACGCCGACCCTGTTTCGGACCCTCGATCACCAGCGCGGGATCGTTATCGCTGCGGCCTTCCACATACAGGAATTTGTGGAACTGACGTATGGATGACAGGCGCCGGGCCGAGGAGGAGGGGCTGAATCCCCGTTTTTCCAGATCGTTTAAATAGCCGCGGATGGCGTTCGTGTCCGCCTCAAGCGGTCCGGTTCGTCCGGCGGCAAGAAACGCCGCGTAGTCGGCGAGGTCTCGGCGATAAGCGAGCCGGGTATTCTCGGCGGCGCCGCGTTCGGCCGCGAGCATGTCAAGAAACATGTCAATCAGGCGCGTCGCTGAAATGGCGGCGCGGGCCATCGCTATTTTCCCGTCAGACGGCTCGGGGGGATGGTCTGTGTCATTTCGCGCGATTGCGGCTCGACAAACGTCGCGAGCGCGAACATCGCGCCCCAGCCAAGCGCGCCCAGGACGCCGATAATCAGAAAAAAGCGAATCAGGCTTGGCAAACAACGGATTCCATCAGGTGAAGGCGACCTTTTCGATCACGGGTCGCGCCTGAAAGCAATACGTTGCCCGGGCCGGTTTAATTCGGGACCGAGGGCGTGTTATTGGACCGGGATGACCATTTCCGACGCCGACCGCCCGGCGCTACCGCGCGCGGCCCAAATCGTGACGCGCCTGCGGGGGCGCTCGATCGTGCTTGTCGGCATGATGGGCGCCGGCAAGACCTCGATTGGCCGGCGTCTGGCCGCGGCGCTGGGTCTTGCCTTCGTCGACGCCGACGCGGAAATCGAGACAGCGGCGGGAATGTCGATCGCCGAAATCTTCGCGCGGCACGGAGAGGCCTATTTCCGCGACGGCGAACGCAGGGTCGTCGCGCGTCTCCTTGGCGAGGCCCAACGCGTGGTGGCCACGGGCGGCGGCGCCTACATGAACGCGGCGACGCGCGACAAAATCGCCGAGCGTGGGGTTTCGATCTGGCTGAAGGCGGATGTGGAAATCCTGCTCCGTCGTGTTCGCAAACGCACCAATCGCCCGCTTCTGTCCGTTCAGGATCAGGAAGAGACCATCAAGCGACTCGTGGACGAGCGCTATCCCATTTATGGGCAGGCCGATTTTTGTGTTGTTTCCCGCGATAGTCCGCACGATGCGATGGTGTCTGAAATTCTCAATACATTGAGCGAGGAACTGGACCGCTTGCCCCGGTTCGCCGAGGCGACGCTGGCGGCGCCGCCGGTCAGGACAATTCCAGCGCCAAGCGTCGAAATGTCGTCGGCGCCTGATCGCGATGTCGTCGAGGTCGAACTTGGGTCGCGGCGCTATGATATTGTCATCGGCGGCGGACTTCTGGCCGAAGCAGGCGCGCGGATCGCGCGCCTGGCGCCTGGCGCCGCCTGCGCCATCGTGACCGACGAGAATGTCGCGAAATTTCACCTGTCAACCGTCGAGAATTCGCTGTCGGCGGCTGGCGTGCGCCACTCGAAAATCGTCATTCCCGCCGGGGAATCTTCAAAATCCTGGCCAATTTTCTCGAAGACCTGCGACGACATCATCGCGGCCCGGGTCGAGCGCGGAGACTTGATCGTGGCGCTCGGCGGCGGCGTTGTCGGAGATCTCTCGGGCTTCGCCGCGGCAACAATCCGGCGAGGAATGCGCTTCGTGCAGATTCCGACGACCCTGCTGTCACAGGTCGATTCTTCGGTCGGAGGCAAGACCGCGATCAATTCGGAACACGGGAAGAATCTGATCGGGGCGTTCCATCAGCCGTCGCTCGTTCTGACCGATACGCAATCGCTGGCGACGTTGCCGCCGCGCGAGTTTCGCGCGGGATACGCGGAAGTCGCGAAATACGGGTTGATTGACGACCCGGCCTTTCTGACCTGGCTGGAGCGCCATTGGCGGGAGGTGTTCGCGCGCGGGCCGGCGCTCACTCACGCCATCGCGACGAGTTGCCGGTCCAAGGCGTCCATCGTGGCGCGCGACGAGACCGAACAGGGCGATCGCGCCCTTCTCAATCTCGGTCATACGTTCGGGCATGCGCTCGAGGGCCTGACTCACTTCAATGGCGAGCGTTTGAATCATGGCGAGGGCGTTGCGATCGGCATGGCGTGCGCCTTCCGGTTTTCGGCGCGGTTGGGCCACTGTTCGCCGGACGACGCCCGGCGGGTGGAGGCGCATTTGCGCGATACCGGCCTGCCAAGCCGGATTTTAGACGTGCCAGGATGGAACGCCGGGCCGGACGCCATTCTCGACGCCATGTATCAGGACAAGAAGGTCCAGCGAGGCTCGCTGACCTTCATTCTGGCGCGCGGCATCGGTCAGAGTTTTATCGCCAAGGGCGTGCCCGCGACGGACGTGCTTGATTTCCTTCGGGACGAACTGGAACGCTGACACATGCATGGAGCGGGCGGGCAGGCTCTGCCGGTCGATTTCTGGCTCGCGGTCGCGATCGTGGCGGTTTGCGTCGCGCTGTCGGCCTTTTTCGCGGGGTCCGAGACCGCCCTGACCGCCGCGTCGCGGGCCCGCATGTTCGGTCTCGAAAAGAACGGGGACAAACGGGCGACGACGGTCAACCGGCTCATCGGGTCGCGCGCCCGGTTCATCGGCGCCATGCTGCTCGGCAATACGATCGCCAACATCGGCGCTTCTGCTCTGACGACGAGCGTTTTGACCAGCATTTTCGGCGACACCGGCGTCATTTACGCCACGATCGGCATGACGTTTGTCCTGCTCGTCTTTGCCGAGGTTTTGCCAAAAACGATCGGCATCAATTTTCCCGATCGCATGTCGCTTATCGTGGCGCGACCCGTGGCGTTCTTCGTCGCCGCCTTCGCGCCGGTTTTGATCGCGGTTGACTGGATTGTCGGCCGGGTGCTGCGCATGTTCGGCCTGCGGGCGGGCGAACATGCGACCCTGATGTCGCCTTACGAGGAATTGAAGAGCGCCGTCGATCTCCTGCATCGAGAGGGCGGCGTCGAGCGCTCGCACCGCGACATGTTCGGCGGCGTGCTCGATCTCGAGGCGTTGACGGTCGAGGATGTAATGATCCATCGCACCAAGATGCGCTTGATCGACGCTGGCCTCGCGCCCGAGGATATCGTGCGGGAGGCGCTGGCGTCACCCTATACGCGCTTGCCGCTGTGGAAGGATCAACCCGAGAACATCGTTGGCGTTTTGCATGCGAAGGATCTGTTGCGGGCCTTGTCGGCGGCCAATGGCGACGCATCGAGACTGGATGTCGCCAGCATCGCCGCGCCGCCGTGGTTCGTGCCGGAAACCACGTCTCTCAGGGATCAGCTGCAGGCGTTTCGTGATCGCAAGACGCATTTCGCGCTGGTCGTTGATGAATACGGCTCGGTGATGGGCCTCGTGACGCTTGAGGATATCCTCGAGGAAATCGTCGGCGATATTCGTGACGAGCACGATATTGCCGTTCAGGGCTTGCGACAGATGCCGGACGGATCAGTCAATGTGGACGGGTCCGTGCCGATCCGCGATCTCAACCGGGTGATGGACTGGACCATTCCGGACACCGACGCGACCACCATCGCCGGTCTCGTGATCCACGAGGCCCGCGCGATCCCCGACGCCGGACAGGTATTTTCCTTCCACGGATTCCGCTTTGAGGTGCTGCGGCGTCAGCGAAACCGGCTCACCGCGCTGAAAGTCACGCCGATGAACTGGGAAAACGACGGCTGAGGCGCGACAAACCCGACAGCGTCAATTGCTCGAGGCGACTGTCGATCTGGGGCGCGCGGCAGACGCATCCTTGCCAATCGCGGGACCGGCATAGCCGCCGACAAAGCGAAGGGTTCGCCCGCGCGGATCAACGATCGTCATGACCGGGACCGCGCCCGCGACGTGAATCGTCACGGGCGGCGGGTCGGCGGGTCGTTCCATCCGGGCGCGCCTCGTCGTGGATGTCGGGCTGGTTCGAGGCCTCTGGTCCGGCGGGACAAGAACAGCGAGGTTCGATCGGATCAAGGCGCCGACGCCAGCGGCCTTCGAGATCGCGACGAAGTCTTGCTTGTCATGGACCGTCCTGCTGGAACCGACGAAAACCTTTAGCCCATTGGGGGTCATGAGTGCGTCGCCAGGTCGCAGGGTATTGTCGTGGGCGACCATCGCAATGGCGTCCTGGGCGCTCGCGCAACAGGTTCTGGTTGCTGGTTTGCCGGCGCTCTCAATGGGCGCGTAGGCCATCGGCGTCGCTGCTTTGGATCGGCTTGCGACGGTATGCTTGCCATGATTGACCGTGGCGGCTTTTTTGCGGTCGTGGCGATGCGCTCTGTGAGTTATCGCGAGCCGTTGTTCGCGTAGTGGCTGGATAGCGGGAGGGACAGACCGTTGAAAATAGGCCGTCGGGGGCGCGGCTGAGTAACCTGGCCTACCGAAAAAGGTCTCAAAGAAGCCGCCGGCGGCGGATGCTGGCCCGACGTTCAATCCCGCGAAAAGCAATGCCGCAACGCATGCCATGGGCCGAAAAACGCTCGTTAACATGCGCGAATCTTTCAACGAACAGACGCCACTCGTACTGGACCGACCGTCAAACCGACCGGGGAAAGCCCGGTCCGATCAATCCTGAAACCAATGTTATCGATCTATCACCTTGGCGCCGGAGTGTCGATGCGAGTTTCAGAAGCAATCCATGCCAGCGGATTTTAACGTAAATAAGACCGGTGACGGCGTCCGTTGTGAAATGCCGCCCGGGGATCGCGCCTATTCAGCCGGATTTTGCGAGGGAGCCGTACCGGCTCCGGCCATGAATTGCGCCCGCGCCAGCGCCGCGAAGCGACCGTTGCGCGCGACGAGTTCGTCGAATGAGCCTGTTTCGATTACCCTGCCCTGGTCGAACACGATGATGCGGTCCGCGTTGCGGATGGTCGCAAGCCGGTGTGCGATCACGAATGTCGTTCGCCCTTTCGTCGCGGCTTCGAGCGCCGCCTGCAACTGCTTTTCGGTCGTCGCGTCGAGGGCGCTGGTAGCCTCGTCAAAGATGAGGATTGGCGGGTCCTTGAGCAGCGCGCGCGCGATGGAGACGCGCTGGCGTTCTCCACCCGAGAGCGAGCGGCCGCGCTCACCGACGATGGTCTTGAGGCCATCGGTCTGCTGGGCGATGAAGTCCGTCGCCTGCGCGCGTTCGATCGCGAGGGCGATTTCCTCGTCCGTGGCGTCTGGCTTCCCGACCCGCAGGTTTTCCTCGATTGACCGCGCAAAGAGCATCGGCTCCTGAAAGACGACGCCGATGTTCCGACGCAGGGACTGTAGCGTCATGTCGCGTAGGTCCATCCCGTCGATCGTGATGCGTCCCTCGTTGGGGTCGAATACCCGATGCAACAGGCCGAGCGTTGTCGATTTGCCCGATCCGGTGGAGCCGACCAGGGCGATTGTCTGGCCCGCCGCGACGTCGAAGCTGACGTCGTTCACCGCGATCCGGCGCTTGTCGTAGGTGAAAGTCACATGCTCGAAGGCGACGTGACCCTGGAGTCGGCCGGGATCGACGGCGCCGGGGCGGTCGCCGACCGCTGGCTTCGTATCGAGAACTTCAAAGAAATCCTCCAGCTTGGGCACGATCAACAGAATCCAGTTGATGAACCCCACGACCTGTTCGAGCCGGCCAATCAGCATGGTGGCGAAGCTCATGAAGGTGACGATCTCGCCGATTGTGGCGAGCCCGTTGAGATGCAGCGACACGCCGAGCAGAAAAATTCCAAGCAGGGTCAACGTCGCGGAGGCGCGCGTGGCGACGGCCGCCAGCGCCCACCAGGATAGAACGGGCATCTGCGCGTCGAGCAACGCGCGCGACACCTGCCGGAGCGCGCTGGTTTCCGCCTCGATGCGGGTGAAGCTCTGTATGACGGCGATATTTCCCAGCGCGTCCGAGGCGCGTTCGGCCAGATCGGTATGATATTGCTCGACCTTGCCCTGCATGCCCTCCGTGCGCTTGAGGATGAAGGCGGTCAGAATGCCGAACAGCCCGACCAGAACCATCAGCAGGGACGCCAGGCGCCAGTTGATGAACAGGGACAGCGGCAACAGGATAAAAACGGCGACGAATGAAGCGCAATTTTCGCGAAAGAAGTTCAGCCAGACGCTCGCCATGTTGGAGGCGCCATCGAGCATGGTTTTCAACAGGCGGCCCGAATGCACCGAAGTGTGGAAGCCGAGTGGCAGGTGGAGCACGTGCTCGAAATATTCCGCCATGATGCCAAGTCGGCGTCGGTGCGAAAGCCGGTCGGCATGCAGGGCGACAAGCACGGCGGCGAGGATCGTGAACAGGCCGAACCCGATCCACGCCCCCAGAAGTGGAACCAGTTCGTTCCATTGTACCGCGCGGGATTCGGACTGGGCGGTCGCCAGCTTGTCGATGATCCGGCCAAACAGGATGGGTTCGGCGAACTGGGCTATCGCCAGGCCGAGATTGGCCGCCACGAGGACGAGTGCGAGAATGGCTTCGGAGCCAAGAAGCCTGAGAACGCGAATATAGACTCGGAAAAACTGCATGCGGGGCAATCGGGGGTCATGGCCGGGGTTGGCCCGCCAATTCGGACCACGACCGATATAGCCGCCGGGCCTCGCCGCTCCAATTGTTTTTACGAGCCGGGCCGATTTAACCGGCCGGGAGGGCTTGGTTTCACGGCGGTCCCGCGCTAAGGAAATCCGACTTTCAGGAGCAATGGCGCACCATGGCAAAGGTCTTTCCCGACGCGCGGACCGCTCTCGCGGGCCATATCAAGGATGGCATGACGATCATGTCGGGCGGCTTTGGCCTCTGCGGCATTCCCGAAACGCTGATTCTGGCGATCCGTGATTCCGGCGCCATGAACCTCACGGTGATTTCGAATAATGCGGGCGTCGATGGCGTCGGCCTCGGCATTCTCCTTGAGACGAAACAGATCAAGAAGATGATCTCGTCCTATGTCGGCGAGAACAAGCTCTTTGCGCAGCAGTTCCTCGCCGGCGAACTGGAACTTGAATTCAACCCGCAGGGCACGCTGGCCGAGCGCATTCGCGCCGGCGGCGCCGGCATCCCGGCTTTCTTCACCAAGACCGGCTATGGCACCATCATCGCCGATGGCAAGGAAACCCGCCAATTCAATGGCGAGCATTACGTCATGGAGACGGGTCTGGTCGCAGATATCGCGCTGGTGCACGCCTGGAAGAGCGACGAGGAAGGCAACCTCGTCTATCGCAAGACCGCGCGGAACTTCAATCCGATGATGGCGACCGCTGGCAGGCTGACCATCGCCGAGGTCGAGAATCTGGTGAAGCCGGGCGAGATCGACCCGGACCACATCATCACGCCGGGAATTTTCGTGCAGCGCATCGTGCACGTTCCCACCGCGACGAAGCACATCGAGCAACGCACCACGCGCAAGCGCGCCTGAGCCGAGGAGACAGACGATGGCCTGGACCCGTGACCAGATGGCCGCCCGCGCAGCCAGTGAATTGCGCGATGGCTTTTACGTGAACCTTGGCATCGGCATCCCGACGCTGGTGTCCAACTTCATCCCCGCCGGCATTAGCGTTGTCCTCCAGAGCGAGAACGGCATGCTCGGCATGGGCCCGTTTCCCTACGAGGGCGACGAGGACCCGGACCTCATCAACGCCGGCAAGCAGACGATCACCGAACTGCCGACCACGAGCTATTTCTCTTCGGCCGATTCCTTCGCGATGATTCGCGGCGGGCACATCGATCTGTCCATCCTCGGAGCCATGCAGGTCGCCGAGAATGGCGATCTCGCCAACTGGATGATTCCGGGCAAGATGGTGAAGGGCATGGGCGGCGCCATGGATCTCGTGGCGGGCGTCAAGAAGGTCGTCGTGGTGATGGAGCACAGCGCCAAGGACGGCCCCAAGCTGCTGCATAGGTGCAACCTGCCGCTGACGGGTTCACACGTCGTCGACATGGTGATCACCGATCTCGGCGTGTTCACCATCGACAAGCATGGAACGGGTGGCATGACGCTCGTCGAGCTCGCCGACGGCGTTGGCGTCGAGGAGATCAAGGGCAAGACCGAGGCGAGCTTCAAGGTCGCGCCGGATCTCTGAAGCGAAACAGGGCGGAGCCGGATGTCGACCGCCTTTTTCGCCTTGGCATCAAGCGGATGGCTTGGTGGAGCTGATGAGATTCGAACTCACGACCTCTGCAGTGCGATTGCAGCGCTCTCCCATCTGAGCTACAGCCCCAAACCGCGCGTTGTGTAGGACCCGCACCGGCGCCTGTCAACGTCCTAACGGCTGTTTTCATCGGCGGGCGTCGCGCGCCGCGAGGCTTGCCGGGATTGGGGTGGCCGGCTACACGAAGGCGGCGAACTTGACCGGAGCTTCCGAATGCGCGCGCTACTAGATGTCATCCTGCTCGCTCTCGACCTCTACACTTGGGTCATCATCGGCGTGGCGGTGCTGTCCTGGCTTCTCGCCTTCAACGTCATCAACATTCATAATGATTTCGTGCGGTCGGTCTGGAACGGGCTCAACGCTCTGACCGAGCCTCTGCTGAGGCCGATCCGCAACCGGCTTCCAGCCATGGGCGGGCTCGACATTTCGCCAATCGTTCTGCTGCTGGTCATCTACTTCCTGCAACGCCTGATCGCCTACAACATCTACCCCATGGTTCTCGGGTACTGACGAGGTGGCGGCGGACAGCGCCGCCTGGGTGGTCGAGTCCGACGGCGTGCGTTTGTTTGTCCGGTTGACGCCGAAATCATCTCGCGACGCGCTTGAGGGCGTAGAGGCGCTGTCGGATGGCCGCAGGGTCTTCAAGGCGCGCGTGCGCGCCGTTCCCGAGGATGGCAAGGCCAACGAAGCCTTGTGCAGGGTCATTGCGAAGGCCCTCGATGCGCCCGCTCGCTCGGTTCATCTGACAGGCGGGGCGACCAGTCGCGTCAAGACGCTAGCGGTCGAGGGCGATCCCCACGAACTCGCGGCAAAACTGACGGCGCTCGAAGCTCCAAAAACCTAGCGCGAGGCGCGCCGGATGAAATCCATCAGCGCCCGTGACGTATCCATGTCATTGTTCAGCGCGCCGACGATCGCGCCGCGATCCGCGCGGATCGGTCTGCCGGGAAGGGCATGACCACCGCCATCGATCCGGTAGACCTCCAGCGGCGTCTTGCATCCGACGAGATGTTCGACGACGACCCGGGAGCCGTCGTTCGGGTCCTTGTCCGGCAGTTCAGGGGAGGTTCGGCTCTTGCCGCATTCGGCGATGGCGGCGAAGGGGGCGAGAGTCGCCTCGGCGGACACGACTTCATCCTTGAAGTCGGCGAGTTTCGCCGCGCCGCCCTGATAGGGCATCAGCGGATCCGCGGTTCCATTGAGGGTGAAAAGCGCCATGGGCCGGGCCGGTTTGCACTTACCGGCCATCGTGGTGGGCATGTTGGCCAGAAGGACCGCGGCGCCCGCGAGATAATCGGCGCCCTCGCAGAGCACGCGCAGGGCCAACAGACCGCCGGACGAAACGCCCGCGAGATAAATTCGCCGTTTGTCCGCAACGCCATCGGCCACCAGTTTGGCGGCGAGAGCGCGGATAAAAGCCACATCGGCGCCTCGGCCCGTGTCGATCGCCCACTGATTTTCAGCCGCCGACGGGAATACGAGAACCGTTCCCGCGCTTGACGCGACCTCGTCGAGGCCGAGAAAGCGGTCGATTCGAGACAATCCGGCGCGGCGTCCGCCCGCCGCGGCGCCGCGCAGTACAATGACCATTGTGCGCGGGGCTCGTTTGAGCCTCGAATGCTCGACGAGTGTCGCGGAACGCTTGACGCCTTCCACGTCGACGGTCACGCGTCCCGTCGCGGCGTTCGCGAACGGCCCGCCCGCGACCAGTCCGTTCACCGCCAGAGCGGCCGCGAGACAAAATCGGGGAAAAAAGCCTCGCGCGGGCGGGACGGTCATGGCTATGATCCGGGGAGAGTTTCGTGAAAAGCGTGAAACGAGCATCGTCATTTTCAACGGTTTCGGCAACCCCGGAAGAGCCGGGCAATCGAATGGGAGGCTTTAGTGACAATCAATTATGTCGGAGTGTTGGTCGCGGCGATCGCCGCGTGGATCGTGGGCGCGATATGGTACACGCTGCTGGGCAGGCAGTGGATGGCGGCGCTGGGGAAAACGGCGGAGGAGATCAAGGGCGCGGGCGGCAAGGTTCCCGTGGGACCGATGGTAACTTCCTTTGTCGCTGAACTGCTGATGGCTGCCCTGCTTGCTGGTTTGATCGCGCATTTCGGCGCGGTGACGATCAGGACCGGAGCGATCGTCGGCGCCCTCTGCTGGCTGGCGTTTGTTGCGACGACGATCACGGTCAACAACGCCTATCCCGGTCGCAAGCTGATGCTGACCGTGATCGACTCGGGCCACTGGCTGGCGGTTCTGCTCGTCGAAGGCGCGGTCATCGGGTCGTTTGGCTGATCGGCGGATATTGACGCTAATCATCGCGTGCGTCGACGAAGGGCGTACGGTGCGGAAAACTGAAGGAGGCGTTTGAGATGTCCAGGATGTCCAGATTCTCCCCTAGGCTGTTCCGCGCTCTTGTCGCCGCCGTGATTGGCGCGACGGCGCTATGCGTGTCCACGGCGGCGTCGGCGCAGGATGCCTCGTCCATGTCTTGCGACCAGCTCTGGTATGCTCGCAACGCGATATACGCGAGCAACGGGTATTGCTTTCAGACCGCGCGAGCGCGCGCGGTCTTTGGACCCGGCTGCTTTCCGCCCTTCGGTCAGTTGCGCGGCTGGGAGCGAGGGCGCGTGAATGAATTGCAGTCGTGGGAGCGTCGGCGTGGCTGCTAAACACCGACTGCGTCAGCCGATGAGTTCGACCAGCGCCGGTAGAAGCGGTTCGTCCGCGGGCGGCATGGGGTATTGGCGCAGATCCTTGGGGCGCACCCACTTCAGCGCCTGGCCTTCTTTCGAGCGCACGAAACCCTCCCAGCGTCGGCAGACATAGAGCGGCATCAGGAGGTGGAAATCCTCATAGGCGTGGCTGGCGAAGGTAAGCGGCGCGAGGCATTCGTCCTTCACCGAAATGTCGAGTTCCTCGTGGAGTTCCCGGATCAGCGACTGTTCCGGTCGCTCGCCGGGCTCGACCTTGCCGCCTGGAAATTCCCACAGGCCCGCAAGCTGCTTGCCCTCCGGACGTTGTGCGATCAGGACACGACCGTCCGCGTCGATCATCGCGGCGGCGACGACAAGCAGCAATTTCATGTTACCCACCCGCGGCATTGCCAGAAACGACGACCTTCACCGGGTCTTTTTCCGAACCAGCGATCCTGACGGTCTCATACATCGCCGCGCCGTCGATGAACAACTTGTCCTCTTTTTTCCAGGTCATTTGCGTGACGACGAAATACTCGCCTGGGGCTACCTTGTCGAAGCTGAACCTGCCATTGGACTCAGATTTTGTCTCTCGGGTGTAGGCGATGTAGTCGGGGTCTGAATCGGGCCTCGGGATAGCGCGCGCCGGGATCGACTTCCCGCTTCCGTAAATTGCCGCGAAGCGTTGCCGGGAATAG
Source organism: uncultured Hyphomicrobiales bacterium (assembly GCA_903885755.1). GTDB lineage: Bacteria > Pseudomonadota > Alphaproteobacteria > Rhizobiales > Beijerinckiaceae > Terripilifer. The sequence continues at coordinate 36,835 of CAISJZ010000451.1, forward strand.
GCGGTGGCCGGCACAAGGCGCACGCTTTGGCCGGCCGCGTTGACCACGCCTCCGCTACCGTTGGTGACAAAGGCGTGACCTTCGATGGTCGTCTTGCCTTCCTTCCTGATGAAGGCGGCTTCGCTGGCGTCAAAGGAGAGTGGATGCTCGATCCGCGTCGACTGGCAGGAGGCGCAAACAAGCGCCAGTATTGGCGTGAAAAGGAAAATGAGACGCATAAATCACCACGCTCAGCCTACAATATCGCTCAGCTTGCGTCCGGAATTCCGGAAAATCAAGAGTTGGCAAGGGTTGGGATGTTAGGATTTGAGCGGGGTTTCCCGGGTCCCGAGAGCGTCGGCGAGGCGGCTGCGCGCGGAACCCGGCCGTAATGGCTTCTGCTGGCTCTCATGCGGGACCCAGCCGGACAGCCAGATCAGCTCGATCGTGGCGCGAATACGCCCATCCGAATCAGCGAAGCGCCGCGCGTATATTTCGGCGGCGCGCAGTGTAATCGCCCGCGTCAGTGGTCGCCGATCGCGCAACGTCAGCGAGCAGCTCGCGCCCATGGCGCGCAGATCGCGCGCGAGGCCGAAAAAATTGTCGTAGCGCAGTGTCAATACGTCGACATCGGCGACCGGCAGAGCGAAGCCGGCGCGTTGCAGCAGCCCACCCATGTCACGCACGTCCGCGAAGGGCGCGACGCGCGGGCTCGCGCCGCCGCGGATCTCCGATTCCGCCTGCGTCATCGCCGCGCGCAATTCGTGCAAACTGCGACCGCCGACAAGGCAGCCAAGGAACAATCCGTCGGGCCGCAGCACGCGCCGGATTTGCGCGAGCGCGCCGGGAAGATCGTTCATGTATTGAAGAGACAGCGCGGAAACGACGAGATCGAAACTGTCTGGAGAAAAGGGAAGCGCCTCGTCATCGACAACCTGCCCAGTCCATGGGCCGTCGCCGATGGCGGTTTCGATCGGCGCGGCGCGGATCAGGCGTTCCGGGCCGCGCGCCGCGAGCATCCGCGCGACGAGTGGCAGGGGCGTTCCCAGATCGAGCGCGTCATCGAAGCGTCGCGTCACCGCGTCGAGGCGTTCGCCCATGTCCTCGGCGACGCGCGCGAGCAGAAAGTCTTCCGCGCCGACGCGGATCGCGCGGGCAAGACGCCGGCGGACCAGCGCGCGGTCAAAAACCTCCGGCGGTGCCGCCGGGGCCATGTGTCACGCGGCCTTCTTCTTTGGCTGGATCAGCTTGCGGTTGATTAGCACTTCGGCGATCTGGACGGCGTTGAGCGCGGCGCCCTTGCGCAGATTGTCCGACACGCACCAGAAGGCGAGACCATTCTCGACGGTCGCGTCCTCGCGAATGCGCGAAATATAGGTCGCGTCCTCGCCGGCCGCTTCGTGCGGCGTCATGTAGCCGCCGTTCTCGCGCTTGTCGACGACGAGCACGCCCGGCGCCTCGCGCAGCATGGCGCGCGCCTCGTCCGGCGAAATCGGGTTCTCGAACTCGACGTTGACCGCCTCGGAATGGGAGATGAACACCGGCACGCGCACGCAGGTCGCGGTCAGCTTGATCTTGGGGTCGAGAATCTTCTTGGTCTCGGCCATCATCTTCCACTCTTCCTTCGTGTAGCCATCCTCCATGAAGACATCGATGTGGGGAATGACGTTGAAGGCGATGCGCTTGGTGAACTTCTTCATCTCGATATTGCCGAGTGAATAGAGCGACTTCGTCTGGCGATCGAGTTCGTCCATGCCTTCCTTGCCGGCGCCCGACACCGATTGATAGGTCGAGACGACGACGCGAGTGATTTTCGCGAAATCGTGCAGGGGCTTGAGCGCGACGACGAGCTGGGCGGTCGAGCAGTTCGGGTTGGCGATGATGTTCTTCTTGCGGAAGCCGACAATCGCGTCGGCGTTCACTTCGGGAACGATCAGCGGCACCTCGGAATCATAGCGCCAGGCGGACGAATTATCGATGACGACGCAGCCCGTGGCGGCGATGCGCGGCGACCATTCCTTCGAGGGATCGCCGCCCGCCGACATCAGGCAGATGTCGGTGTCGCTGAAATCGTAATTGTCGAGATGCTTGCACTTCAGAATTTTGTCGCCGTAGGAAATCTCGGTGCCCATCGAACGGGCCGAGGCGAGCGCCACGACCTCATCGGCCGGAAACTGCCGCTCGGCCAGAATGTTCAGCATTTCGCGGCCCACGTTGCCCGTGGCGCCGACGACGGCGACCTTGTAACCCATATCAGTCAATCCTGTTGCGGTGCGGCGGGTGAGGAACACCCGGACGGGGCGGTTGTCAATCGGGCGCCTGCGTCACGCCCGGATTTCCGGCCTATTTCATGGCCTTTTCGATGGCGGGCAGCAGGTCGTCCCGCAACGTGGCGGAGGTCAGGGGGCCGATGAACTTGTAGGCGATGGTCCCGTCGCCACGCACGACAAAGGTCTCCGGAATGCCATAGACGCCCCAGTCGATGCCGACGCGGCCGGACACGTCCGAGCCAATCAGTTCATAAGGATTACCAAGTTCATTCAGCAGCTTGCTGGAATTCGCGGGTTCGTCCTTGTAGGCAAGACCGGCAAGGCGGACGCCGACGGCGCGAAGGGTTTCGTTTTTGGCGATCTGCATCAGGACGGGATGTTCGTCGCGGCAAGGGACACACCATGACGCGAACATGTTGACGAGCGTGACCTTGCCCAGCCGCAAATCAGCGTCGCTGAAGCCAGGAGGACCGTTGTTGGCCTCAAGCGGCGGGAGATTGAACGACGGCGCCAGCTTGCCAACCAGCGGCGAGGGCAGGCGCGAATGGTCGCCGCCGCCCAGCGCCACATAAAACAGGCTGGCAAGCGCGGCGAAGCCGACAAGGGGCAGAAAAACGAGCCAGGGGCGGCGCTTTGGGGTCGATGTGTCCTGGGTGGTCATGGCGCGTCGCGATCGCGCGGGGGAAAGGCCGCGAGCGCCTTTTTCAGCGCGCGATGGTCGAGAACAATCGCGCCGATCATGGCGACAATCGCCACGGCGGCGATTCCATAGGCCGCGAAAATGAAGCCGGCGTGGGAAGCGTTCATCGCACGGCTCCAGGCTCAAGATCGAGGCTGTGGCCGGCGGGTTCGTCCGCCGCCGCGACGATCGACAGGCGGCGCAGACGGCGGCGCAGGCTTTCGTTGCGCACGGCCATCAGATGCAACGTCAGGAACAGCAAGGTCGCCGCCAGCGCCATGACGAACAGCGGCCAGAGCATGGACCTGTCGATGGTCGGCCCGCCCAGGCGAAACACCGAGGCCGGCTGGTGCAAAGTGTTCCACCAATCCACGGAAAATTTGATGATCGGCAGGTTCACCACGCCAACGAGGGTCAGGATCGCCGCGGCGCGGGCGGCGCGCGAGGGCTCCTCGATGGTTTGCCAGAGGGCGATCAGGCCGAGATAGATCAGAAACAGCACGAGGACGGAGGTCAGGCGCGCGTCCCAGACCCACCAGGTTCCCCACATGGGCTTGCCCCAGAGCGACCCGGTGACAAGGCAGATGAAGGTGAAGCCGGCCCCCAATGGCGCGGCGGCCTTCTGGGCGGCGTCGGCGAGCGGATGCCGCCAGACCAGCGTGCCCAGCGCCGACAGGGTCATGACGCCATAGATGAAGGTCGAGAGCCAGGCGGCGGGCACATGGATGAACATGATCCGCACCGTCTCGCCCTGCTGGTAGTCGGCGGGCGCGACGAAAAACGCGCCGTAGAGCCCGATCGCGGCGAGAATCGCCGTCAGCGCGCCCAGCCACGGAATCGTGGCGCCGGCGAGCCGCAGGAAATTGGCGGGATTGGCGTAACGGAGCATGGGCAGACAGGTAATGCGCCGGGGCGGCGATGGCAATTCACGTTGGCTCTACCCCTCGCCCCTTAACGCCGCCGCGGCGGCGAAAGGGGCGAGCGCCATCGCGCCGATGGTCAGGCCGCAGAGCACGAGAAAGGGCGTCCAGAAGGGCACGGTTCCGCCGCTCGCCGCGGCCGCCGCCGAGACGCCAAAGATCAGCACGGGGATGGTGAAGGGCAGGATCAGCACGGCCATCAACAACCCGCCTCGACGGAGGCTGACGGTCAGCGCCGCGCCGATGGCGCCAATGAAGGTCAGGGCCGGCGCGCCGACCAGAAGCGAGGCGGCGACGCCCGCCATGGCCGGGCCTTCGAGCCCGAGCATCACGCCGAAAAGGGGCGCGGCGATCACCAGCGGCAGGCCGGTCGCCGTCCAGTGGGCGAGGCATTTGACGATGACCACAAGCTCCAGCGGCGCGTCCGACATGCGCAGCAGATCGAGCGAGCCATCCTCGTGATCGGACTGGAACAGCCGGTCCATGCCGAGCAGGCTCGCCAGCAGCGCCGCGATCCACAGGATGGCCGGGCCGATGCGGGCCAGAAGATTGAGATCCGGGCCGATGGCGAAGGGCGTGATCGTCACCAGAATCAGGAAAAACACGACGCCCATGGCGCCGCCGCCGCCGATGCGGCGGGCGAGGCGGACTTCCCGCAGGAAGAGCGCGACGAGGGAGCCGATCAAGCGGGGGCTCCCAGTTTGAGCTCTCGCGCGCCCTCAAGGCCGAGCGGCGCGTGGGTCGCGGCGACGATCATGCCGCCGGAGGCGAGATGTTCGGCCATGACCTCGGCCAGTCGACGCTGGGAGGCCGCGTCGAGGGCAGTCGCGGGCTCGTCCAGCAGCCAGAGAGGCCGGGGCGCGACCAGAAGCCGCGCCAGCGCCGCCCGGCGCTTCTGCCCGGCCGAGAGATAGCCGACCTGCAGGTCGGTTGCGTGAGCAAGGCCGAAGCGGGTCAGCGCCTCGCGCGGCGTCAGGCCGCCCTCGCCGCCGAGCATCCGGGCCCAGAACCGCAGGTTTTCGGCGACGGTCAGGGAGGATTTCTGGGCGTCCGCGTGGGCGATGTAATGGGCGCGCGGGCCGATTTCCGGATCGTCGCTCGCGCCGATGAGCGAAAAAGCGCCCGATTCAGGCTCCAGCAGGCCAGCCAGCGTGCGCAACAACGTGGATTTGCCCGCGCCGTTGGGCCCGGTGACGACGAGAGCCTGACCATTGACGAGGTCGAAGGCGAGATTTTTCGCGAGCGAGCGCCCGCCGCGCGTCAGCGCGAGGTTTTCGACCCGCAATGTCAGACCGGGCGCATGGGAAATCGCGGGCACGTCAAAAGCTCATTTCTTCGTCATTGGACGTGTAGCGCTTGCCGCCGGAATTATCTATAAGCGCGGCCATTCCACATCAACGGGGCCCGCGCTCATGTCGCTCGACAGCTATAAATGCCGCAAATCGCTCGTCGTCGGGACGAAGACGTATCACTACTTTTCGCTGAAACAGGCGGAAAAGAATGGCCTCAAGGGCATTTCCCGGCTGCCCTATTCGATGAAGGTCATCCTTGAGAACCTGTTGCGCTTCGAGGACGGCCGCTCCGTCACCAAGGACGACATCGCCGGCTGCGCCGAATGGCTCGTCAACAAGGGCAAGACCGAGCGTGAAATCGCCTTCCGCCCGGCGCGCGTTCTCATGCAGGATTTCACCGGCGTCCCCGCCGTCGTCGATCTCGCGGCCATGCGCGACGCGGTGACGAAGCTCGGCGGTAAGGCGTCCAGCGTCAATCCGCTTGTGCCCGTCGATCTCGTCATCGACCATTCGGTCATCGTCGACAAGTTCGGCACCAACAAGGCGTTCAAGCAGAACGTCGATCTCGAATACGAGCGCAACGGCGAGCGCTACCAATTCCTCAAGTGGGGCCAGGGCGCCTTCGACAATTTCTCCGTCGTTCCCCCGGGCACGGGCATTTGCCATCAGGTGAATCTGGAATATCTCGCCCAGACCGTCTGGACGAAAAAAGAGAAGTACAAGCCTGCACGCGGCCCGTCCTCCACGGTCGAGGTCGCCTATCCCGACACGCTGGTTGGCACGGATTCGCATACGACCATGGTCAATGGCCTCGCGGTTCTCGGCTGGGGCGTCGGCGGTATCGAGGCCGAGGCCTGCATGCTCGGCCAGCCGCTATCGATGCTGCTGCCGGAAGTCATCGGCTTCAAGCTGGTCGGCAAGCTGAAGGAGGGCGTCACCGCCACCGATCTCGTGCTGACCGTCACGCAGATGCTGCGCAAGAAGGGCGTCGTCGGAAAGTTCGTCGAGTTCTTTGGCGAAGGTCTTGGCCATCTCTCGCTCGCCGATCGCGCGACCATCGGCAACATGGCGCCGGAATATGGCGCGACCTGCGGCTATTTCCCGATTGATGGGGAGACCATCGATTTCCTCACGACCTCGAACCGCAAGAGCGGGCGCGTCGCGCTTGTCGAGAAATACGCCAAGGCGCAGGGCATGTTCTGGACGGCGAAGGCGGAAGATCCGGTGTTCACCGACCTGCTCGAACTCAACCTCGCCGATGTCGTGCCCTCGATGGCTGGCCCGAAGCGTCCCGAAGGCCGCTTGCCGCTGGAACAGATTGGTCAGGGCTTCGAAAAGGCGATGGACACCGAGTATCGCAAGGGATCGGAGCAGCGCAAACGCTTCCCGGTTCCCGGCGCGAACTACGATCTCGGCCATGGCGATGTCGTCATCGCGGCGATCACCTCCTGCACCAACACGTCAAATCCGAACGTGCTGATCGCCGCCGGTCTGCTTGCCCGCAACGCGGTCGCCAAGGGCCTGCGTCCGAAGCCCTGGGTCAAGACATCGCTGGCGCCGGGATCGCAGGTGGTTGGCCAGTATCTCGCCGACGCCGGATTGCAGAAGGAACTCGACAAGGTTGGCTTCAACCTCATCGGCTATGGCTGCACGACCTGTATCGGCAATTCCGGCCCCCTGCCGGAAGAGGTGTCTCAGTCGATCAACGACAACGGCATCGTTGCCGCCGCCGTGCTGTCGGGCAACCGCAACTTCGAGGGTCGCGTCAACGCCGACGTGCAGGCGAACTATCTGGCCTCGCCGCCGCTCGTGGTCGCCTACGCGCTCGCCGGCAACATCTACATGGACCTGACAAACGAGCCGCTGGGCGAAGGCAAGGACGGCAAGCCGGTATTCCTGCGCGATGTCTGGCCGACGACGGCGGAAATCAACAAGTTCGTGAAGAAGTACGTCACGAAGAAGATCTTCAAGAGCCGCTACGCCGACGTGTTCAAGGGCGACGTCAACTGGCGCAAGGTCAAGGCGCCGGCGGGCGAGACATTCAAGTGGAGCATCAACTCCACCTATGTGCAGCATCCGCCCTATTTCGAGGGCATGACCATGACGCCCGATCCGATCACCGACGTGATCGACGCGCGCATCCTCGCTCTGTTCGGCGACAAGATCACCACCGATCACATCTCGCCGGCGGGCTCGATCAAGTTCGCCTCGCCAGCCGGCAAGTGGCTGACCGAGCGGCAGGTGCGCGAGGGCGACTTCAACCAGTACGGCACGCGTCGCGGCAACCATGAAGTGATGATGCGCGGCACCTTCGCCAACATCCGCATCAAGAACTTCATGAACAAGAACCCCGACGGCAATGTCGCCGAGGGCGGCCTGACGACGCACTATCCCTCGGGCGAGAAGATGTCGATCTACGACGCCGCGGTGAAATACGCGGCGGAGAAGACGCCGCTCGTGGTTTTCGCGGGCGAGGAATATGGCAACGGCTCGTCGCGCGACTGGGCGGCGAAGGGCACCAAGCTGCTCGGCGTGCGCGCCGTGATCTGCCAGAGTTTTGAGCGCATCCATCGCTCGAATCTCGTGGGCATGGGCGTGCTGCCGATGACCTTCGAGCCTGGCACGTCGTGGCAGTCGCTTGCGATGAAGGGCGACGAAGTCGTCACCATTCATGGTCTCGCCGAGGGCCTGAAGCCGCGTCAGATGATGGAGATGTCGGTCAAATACGCCGATGGCTCCACCAAGAAGGTGCCGCTGCTCTGCCGCATCGCGACGCTCGACGAGCTTGAATATTTCAAGCACGGCGGCATCATGCAGTACGTGCTGCGCAATCTCGCGGCGTAAGTTTTCGCGGAGCGATCATTTGGGCCGCCGGGGAGCAATCCCCGGCGGTTTTGTTTTGCCGGTGGCGCGCCTATCATCCGGCTCGATGATCCCGGAGGACGACCGATGGTTGACGATGTTCCCGCGCCCCAGCGGTTCACGGTGAGCCATCTAGACGAGGCCGATTTCAGGGCGAACGGGCTGCGCGCCTATTCCGCGTATCGCGATCTTGGCGTCGCGGCGGCGACGCACGGTCTCGCGACCGCGCATGTCATCCGCATGATCGCGCCCTGCGATGACGGCGCGCGCGGCTGGCATCGGCACGAGACCGAGTTTCAGCTCGTCTATGTGCTCAAGGGCTGGTTCAAAAACGAGTTCGAGGGTCGCGGCGTCCACACCATGCGCGAGGGGTCGTGCTGGATTCAGCCGCCGGGCATTCGCCACGCGGTGCTCGATTATTCCGATGACTGCGAGTTGCTCGAAATCGTTCTGCCAGCGAAATTCAAAACAATCGACGGCTAGGGTTTGGTCGCGGCGACGAGCGCGCCACCGTCGCGACCAGCGACACTCAGGCTGAATAATTTGCCCGCCTCGACATCAGGCGTTTTCACCAATGTGAAATCGCGCGCGCGGGACACGCCGCCACGCTCCGAAAGGACTTCAAGTTTCCGACCAATTTGATGATCGAGATGCGCGTGCAGCGCCTCGAGGCCGCGCGCGCGCAGGCGGGACGCGCGCTCCTTCGCGACATCGCGCGGAATTTGCGGCATTCGCGCGGCGGGCGTGCCCTCGCGCGGCGAGAATGGAAAGACGTGCAGATGAGTCAGGCCGCATTCCTCGACGAGATCGAGGGTGCGGGCGAACATCTCTTCACTTTCCGTCGGAAAGCCCGCGATAAAGTCCGCGCCAAAAACAATGTCCGGGCGCAAGGCGCGCAGCCGCGCGCAAAAATCGATGGCCTCGGCGCGCGAATGGCGGCGCTTCATGCGCTTGAGAATGAGATCGTCGCCGGCCTGCAGGGACAAATGCAGGTGGGGCATCAGGCGCTCCTCCTCCTCGAAGGCGCGAAAAAGATCCTCGTCCGCCTCGATACAGTCGATTGAGGACAGGCGCAGACGCGCCATATCGGGAACCGCGTGCAATATGGCGCGAACCAGCGCGCCCAATTTGGGCGCGCCCGGCAGGTCGCCGCCCCAGCTCGTGAGATCGACGCCGGTCAGCACGGCTTCTTTCGCGCCCGCGTCAACCAGCGCTGAAATGCGCGCCACCACGTCGTCCAGATTCGCGGAACGCGAGTGGCCGCGACCAAGGGGAATGATGCAGAATGTGCAGCGATGATCGCAGCCGTTCTGGATTTCGACGAAGGCGCGCGTGCGCCCCTCGACCACGTGGGCCGCGTCAAAGGCGCCGCCGAGGATCGGCTGCACGTTGACGCGCGGCGCCGTGTCGAGGCTGGCCCAGGTCTCGGCGCGGCGCTTGGCCTCGTTGCCAAGGACGTTCGCGACCTCCGGCATGGCGGCGAATCTTTCGGGCTCTGTCTGCGCGCCGCAGCCGGTGACCACCACCCGCGCGCCGGGCCTTTCCCGCGCGATCCGGCGGATGGCCTGTCGCGCCTGCCGCATCGCCTCGCCCGTGACCGCGCACGTATTGACGATGACGAGCGGTTCGGCCCCCGGCGTGGCGCGGGCGGCGCGGCGCATGGTCTCGGATTCGACCGCGTTCAGGCGGCAGCCGAAGGTGATCGCCTCGACCCCCCGCTCGGGCGCGCCCGCCATCAGTCCGCGCCGTCGAAAATGGCGGGGTCGAATCGGCCCTCGAATTCCAGTTCCACCGGGCCGCTCATCAGCACGTGGCCATCGCTTTCTCGCCATTCGATGCGGAGATCGCCGCCCGGCAAGGTCACGGTCGCGGCGCGGTCCGTCAGATCCTTGCGCGCGGCGGCGACCAGCGTGGCGCAGGCCGCCGTGCCGCAGGCGAGGGTGATTCCCGCGCCGCGCTCCCAGACGCGCAGGTTGATGTGATCACGCGACAGGACTCTGGCGATCGAGACGTTGGCCTTTTCCGGAAAAATCGGATCGGTCTCGATTCGCGGCCCGATCCGGGCCAGATCGACAGCCGCCGGATCATCAACAAAGAAAACCGCGTGGGGGTTGCCCATGTTCACGGCGCAGAACGTCTGGAAGACCGGGCAAAGATCGGGCGCGTTCAGCCAGACCGCGCTTGTGTCCCGAGCTTCGTCGCGCAGGGGTATGTCCCGCCAGTCGAGGCGTGGCGGCCCCATGTTGACGGTGAAGGCGAATTCTCCGTCGCGGACGCATTCCAGCGGGCCGGCGGCGGTGTCGAGCCGCAGGCGGCGGATGTCCGTGTCGCGCGTCAGCATGTAGGCGACGCAGCGGGTGCCATTGCCACAAGCCGAGGACAGCGAGCCGTCGTTATTGAATATGGTCATGAACGCCGCCGACCCGGCCGCGCGGGGGGCGTCCAGCACCATAAGCTGGTCGTAGGCGAGCCCGCGCGCCCGCGCGATCGCGCGAGCGTCCGAGGGCGTCACGCGGGCCCGGTCGCCGCGCAGATCGAGGACGACAATCTCGTTTCCCGCACCGTTCATCTTGGCGAATGGGTGATTGGCGAGCAAATTCATGAATAATCCTCGCCCGCCGCGAGCGGGCGCGCAGGCATAATCCGCAAGGACAGGCCTCGGCAACCCCACGCATCCAGGGATGCGCGAGCGATATTTCCAACCGTGCCTTGGAATCGTCTCATGGCTGCGCCTAAATAGAGGACGAATCGCATTCCTTTCGATCGACCCGCGGACGCCGCCGGAGCTTTCCATGATTGTCGTCCCGTATCTCGTCCGTCTCATACGCCCAGCCGTTCTGGCCTGCTGTCTGTCCTTCGCGGGGCCAGCCGGCTTCGCCCAGACGCCCGCGCCGGCGACCCCGGGTCAGGCGACGCCCGCCACGCCGCCGCCCGCCGCCCCCGCGCCAGTCGATCCATCGGCATCGGCGGATTCGGGCGCGGTGGTCGCCATCGAGCTGACCTCCCGTCCGGCGCTGACGCTAAGCGGCGCCGCCGAATGGGACGATGGCCTGAGCGCGGTCACGGCCGCGCTGGACAAGGTGCGCGATGAAATGGCCAAGGCCGGGCTTCAGCCCGGGGGAAAGCCCATGTCGGTCTTCACCGAGACAGACGACCAGGGGTTCAAGTTCACCGCGATGATGCCGCTCGTGGCCAGGCCGGAGGCGGCGCCGACCCTCGGGCAGGACGTGAAACTCGGGGAGACGCCGGCTGGCAAGGCGATGAAGTTCGAGCATCGCGGTTCCTACGACGATATCGATACGAGCTATGAAGCCATCACCGCCTATCTCGATGAAAAGGGACTCGAAGCGCAAAATCTGTTCATCGAGGAGTATCTGACCCCCCCGAAGAGCGCCGACGACGAGAGCCTCGAAGTCGATATTTACGTTTTTCTGAAATGACTTGACCCGATTCCCTTAGGCGGCTGATTGACAAGCCTCCCCCCCGCTCCTATCTCACTGGCGGTTTTCCGGGCGCCGACGCCGGGCCGCCTCAGAAGGAAACATTGCTGATGCTCGGTGCGCTCGCGCGCAGGTTGTTTGGCTCTGCCAACGACCGCCGTCTCAAGACCTATGTCCCGAAAGTGAACGAGATCAACGCCCTGGAGGCGGAGGTCGCGAAGCTTTCCGACGACGAATTGCGGGCCCGAACGGCCGCGTTTCGCGCCGAGCTTGCCGCTGGCAAGACGCTTGATGATTTGCTCGCGCCCGCCTTCGCCACCGTCCGCGAGGCCGCAAAGCGCACGCTCGGTCAGCGCCATTTCGACGTGCAGTTGATCGGCGGCATGGTGCTGCACGAGGGCGGCATCGCGGAAATGCGCACCGGCGAAGGCAAGACGCTCGTCGCCACGCTCGCCTGCTATCTCAACGCGTTGTCGGGCAAGGGCGTGCATGTCGTCACGGTCAACGATTATCTCGCTAGCCGCGACTCCGGCTGGATGGGCCAGATCTACAAGTTCCTCGGCCTCACGGTCGGCGTGATCGTGCATGGGCTCGACGACGAGCAGCGCAAGGAAGCCTACGCCGCCGACATTACCTACGGCACGAACAACGAATTCGGCTTCGATTATCTCCGCGATAACATGAAATATGAGCTAGGCCACATGGTCCAGCGCCCGCACAACTTCGCCATCGTCGACGAGGTGGATTCGATCCTGGTCGACGAGGCCCGCACGCCGCTGATCATTTCCGGCCCCTCGGAAGACAAGTCGGACCTCTACAACCAGATCGACAAGCTGATTCCACGCTTGACGAAAGAGCATTTCGATCTCGACGAAAAGCAGCGCACGGCGAATCTGACCGAGGCCGGCAACGAATACATCGAGGAACTTCTGACCGAGGCCGGCCTGTTACAGGAAGGCTCGATGTATGACGCGGCCAACGTCACCATCGTCCATCACGTCCAGCAGGCGCTGAAAGCCCATACGCTGTTCCAGCGCGACAAGGACTACATCGTTCGCAATGGCGAACTCGTCATCATCGATGAGTTCACGGGCCGCATGATGCCCGGTCGGCGTTATTCCGAAGGCCTGCATCAGGCGCTCGAAGCCAAGGAACACGTTCAGGTCCAGCCCGAGAACGTCACGCTGGCGTCGATCACGTTCCAGAATTATTTCCGGCTCTACAACAAGCTGGCCGGCATGACCGGCACCGCTGTGACGGAGGCCGATGAGTTCGCCGAAATCTACAAGCTCGATGTCGTCGAAATTCCGACGAACCGTCCGGTTCAGCGCACGGATGAGGACGACGAGGTCTATCGCACCGCCGCCGAAAAGCTGAAGGCGATCGTGCGCGAGATCGAGGCCGCCAGCGCCAACATGCAGCCGATGCTGGTCGGCACGACCTCGATTGAGAAATCCGAGCAGCTCGCCGATTTCCTTGTCGAGAATGGCTACAAGCTGATCGATTTCGAGGATCCGAAGGGTCTGCAGGGTCTCTACGCCGCGGCGCGCGCCGGCAAGCCGTCGAAGCTTTTCGCCGTGCTCAACGCCCGGTTCCACGAACAGGAAGCATTTATCGTCGCGGAAGCGGGCGTGCCCGGCGCGATCACGGTCGCGACGAACATGGCTGGCCGCGGCACCGACATCCAGCTTGGCGGCAATGTTGAGATGCGCGTCGCTCAGGAATGCGCCGGTATCGAGGACGAGGCCGAGCGCAAGGCGCGCGAGGAACAGATCCGCGCCGAGATCGCCGATTTCAAGGAGAAGGCGATCGCCGCCGGAGGTCTCTATATTCTGGGCACGGAACGTCACGAAAGCCGGCGCATTGACAATCAGTTGCGCGGTCGCGCCGGTCGTCAGGGGG
>CAISJZ010000452.1 GCA_903885755.1 uncultured Hyphomicrobiales bacterium
CGGCGGAGTCCACTTATCCCTAGCGGGAAACTGTTCAGACGACCGGGGCCAGCTCTGTTTCACGTTTAACGCTCCTCGTTATATCTACAGACTCAAACGCCGACGTTGGCGACGATCAGCGGAAACATTGGCGCCCCGCGAGTCTTAAAAAGCCGTATTTTACGACAAGTGTCAATATTTTCGTTACTTTTTAAACGCGAATTACCGCGATATATATTCCATGGTTAACGACATTATTTCAATTTAAACGAAATTGACTGGCGGGTTACACAGAAATAGCCGCCACACAAACGAAGTTGACCCAAAGTAAGAATGCGAAAATTGCCGGGCGACCGCTCGTTTGAAACATGCAACCGACCGTAATCGGGCCGAGAGTCGGATTGTCGATTGCCTGTGAGTTTTGATTTTAGTCAAATTTCGACCGACGCGCCGACTTGTTCGCGATCGATTACTTGTCTGACGCCGATCGCGGTTGCCAAATGGCCAGTTCGAGCATGGCAGGACGGCTAGATATCCCGGCCTTTCGCCTTTCGCGCGACCGAGCCGACGCAGACGACGCCGAGCGCGCCGAGGCCCGCGGCAAGGTCCAATTCAAGATTATTGGGAGTCCAGCGGACAATGCTCGGCCAGAACGGGTCGGACAGCAGAAGTTCGCCCGCCACCCAGCCAAGCAGCGCCGCGCCGCCCCAGACCAGCACGGGAAAGCGCTCCAGCAGGCCGATCATCATGTTCGCGCCAAACACGATCAGTGGCACGGACAGCAGTAGACCAAAGACGATCAGCCCCATGGAGCCATGGGCCGCCGCCGCGATGGCGAGCACATTGTCGAGCGACATCACCATGTCGGCGAGCGCGATAGTGCGCACGGCGCCCCACAGGTTGAACGACGCGGGAACGTCGGTCTCCTCGGTCTCGTCGAGCAGCAGCTTGACCGATATCCATAGCAGAAGAAGGCCGCCCGCGAGCTTCAGGAAGGGCACATGCAGCAGGCTCGCGATGATGATGGTGAATATGATCCGCAGGCCCACCGCCGCGCCGGCGCCCAGGAGAATGCCGAGTTTGCGCTTGTCGGCGGGCAGCGACCGGCAGGCGAGTGCGATCACCACCGCGTTGTCGCCCGACAGCAGGATATTGATCCAGACAATCTCGCCGATGGCGACGAGCGTGGCGGTGGCGAATATCATCGGGTGTCCTTGCTGGCGCGGGCGTATCGCGCGAGTTCGAGCGCTGCGGCCTCGATGGCGCGCGTCATTGTCGCGAGCGAGGGGCGGGGATCGGCGCCGGGCCGGCGTCGCCCGCGCGGGCGCGGCACGTGGATGAAGCCCGCGGGAGCCCGGGTCGATCCCAGGGTCAGAAAGAGCGTCTGGTTGCAGGAATAGTCGCCCGCGTCGATCGAGCGCCGAGCAGGCGCGCCGGCGCCGCGCAGGGCGCGAAGGATACGCGCGTCTGGCCAGCGCGAGGCTCGCATCGCGTCCGCGCCGGGAGTCACTTGGGTCGAAGCGGGCGTCTTTCGCGCGGCGTCGAGGCGCAAGGAATAGAGCCGGTTGAGCGCCCGGGTCTCGACGGTCAGCGTCTTGCGCCGGGCCGCGAGGCCGAGTTGCAGGATCGCGTGCGGGCGCGTGTCGCGGATCATCGACGCGATCCGCGCTTCGGCGCCCGAGTGAAGCACCGGCAACGCCCGCGTCACGATTTCGACTCCAAACAGCGCCGGGCGCCGCGAGCGCCCGAGCCGCGCCAGAATGTCCAGCGTCGGATTGCTCCGCGCGCCGGGAAAGGCGCCGAAGCCGGTGACGAGCACGCGGGTTCGAGCGTCGGCGGGAGCGGCTGACATCATGTCCGTCGTGTAACCCGGAAGAGGATTCGGGGAAAGGAAGCGGGCCATCGTCCCAATCCTGACACTATTGCGCTGCAATAAAAACCGTCGCAATCGAGCCGTTCGTTAACCGGTCGTCAACCGGCCTTCGTCTCTTGTGCGGGTCCGGATTGGTCCGGTTCCCAGGTTTGGTCCGCTGGAGGCGGGAATGAGAATGGTGGCCCCGCCGCCCGCCAACGTGTCCCTGAAGCGCCTGGCGCGCGCCGCCGTGGCGCTATTGTGTCTGGCCGCGTCGGGCTGCGCCTCGACAGGCTTCAACGACATGACCGCGTCGCTCGCCAGCTCGGCTGGTGGTCTCGTCGGCGTTCGCCGGCCAGGCGAGCCGACGCCCGTGCAGATATTTGTCGCCTCGACCCGCCACGAGGACTACCGCGTCGCCGACGCGGTGTCCGATGGCGACATGCATCATTCGCTTGTCATGGTGACGATTCCGCCGGGCCATCGCGCCGGCGCCGTCGAGCGTCCGAGTTTCGGCAAGCCCGATCCCTCGCGCGATTTTATCATGGCGGGCGGTCGCAATTTGACAGGCGAGGATTTTGGCCAGGAAATCGCCAGTCACATTTCCGGCCGCGTCGGCGCGGACCGGGACGTGCTGCTCTTCGTGCATGGGTTCAACACCAGCGAGGAAGAGGCGCGCTTCCGCCTTGCCCAGATGGTCGCGGATTCGCGCTTTGGCGGCGTGCCCGTGCTCTTCACATGGCCATCGCAATCCAGTGTCTTTTCCTATGTGAAGGCCAAGGAGCGCGCCACCGCCTCGCGCGATCCGCTGGAAGCGCTGATGAGCCAGCTCGCCGCGACGCCGGGCGTTGGCCGCGTGCATATCCTCGCCCATTCCATGGGTTCGTGGCTGACCATGGAGGCCCTGCGCGAGAACGCCATCGCCGGGCGTCCCGATCTCGACGGCAAGCTTGGCGAGGTCATGCTCGCGGCGCCCGACATCGACATTGACGTCTTCCGCAACCAGATGGCGCGCCTCGCCGGCCGCGTCCATGTCTCCGTGCTGGTGTCGCGCGGCGATCGCGCGCTCGACCTGTCGAGCCGTCTCGCCGGCGACCGGCCGCGCGTCGGCGCCCTCGATCCCTCCAAGACCGCCGACGCCGAAGCCCTGAGGCAGCTCGGCGTGAAGGCCTATGATCTCAGCGGCTTCTCGAAGGACCTGATCGGTCATGGCGCCTACGCCAACACGCCCTCGGTGATCCGCGACATCGGCGCGCAACTCGCCGCGCCGCGCCGGGGCGAGGCCGAGACCATGGCTGGCGCCGGCGTGATCGACCAGACCCCCGCGCCCGATGCGGCGCCGCCGTCGCAAGGTCAGGCGATTGCTTCAGCGCCCCTGCCGCCGCCGAACTAGGGGCGGCGACATATTGGGGCGACGCCAATTCGTGCTATTCTGTATCGGGGAGTAGCGACATGCCATCCGTCACCCGCGCCGCCGAGGGCCTCGACCGCCGTGCATTCACGGTGGACGACATTCTACGCATGCAGGACGCCGGCATCATTTCCGAGAACGAAAATTTTGAACTCGTCGAGGGGGAGATTGTCCCCATGGGACCGAAATACGCGGCGCATGAGTTGATCAAATCCGACGTCGGCATGGCCCTCGCTCGCGCCTGTCCGCCCGACCTGATCGTTGGCTTTGAGTCGTCCATTTTCCTGTCGCCTGACACGTTTCTGGAGCCTGACATCTGCCTGTTTCCGCGTCGGCTGCCGTCGCAGGACGTGCGCGGCCCCGATATTATCCTCGCCATCGAGGTCGCTGCCTCGACGCTCGCCTATGATCGCGGAGTCAAGGCGCGGCTCTACGCCCGCTTCGGGGTGCGCGAACTTTGGGTCATCGACGCCAATGCGCGCCGGACGTGGATACACACGGGGCCAACGGAGCAAGGCTGGACCAACGTGGTCGAGCACGGACCGACGGTTGAATTGAGCTGCGCCGCGATTGCCGGCTTCGCGATCAGGCTTGCGGATATCTGACCTTCAGAGATGGTGTGAACATCGCGCGGGATAAAAAAAGTCGCGCTGACACATGCCGCCGACGGCTTGACCGCCGCGCGCAAGCTCGTCACCCATGTGTTCCGCGCGACCGTCGATGGTGCGTCGACATATAGCGAGACATGGGTGTCGGAGCATGTGCTGACGCATGAGACAGCGCCGGAATTTGGGGTGCGGCTGGATGGGATTTGACCAATTGGTCCATAAATCGTGAGTCCTTGGCAAAAGCCGCGGAAGCATCATCGAGATTTCGTTCGGAGTAGCTCGCCCACGGCCTCTTCCAGCGGCGGTAATTCGAATTCGTAGACTCGCCAAAGAATTTCGTAATCTGTTTTGTGATAGGCATGTCGCAAATGGTTGCCCAGATCAGCGATCTTGCGCCATTCGATTTCTGGAAATTCGGATTTCCAATCGTCGGGGACATGGCGAGATGCTTCGCTCATTACTTCGAGGAATCGTTCGAACGCAGCGCGGACAACAGAATCATTCCATAAGTCATCCATTGCTTTGTTTGCAAGCAGGCTCTTGATTTCAGAAATCGATTTCTGCATATCCGCCAAGCGATAGAAGGAGCGGTCGGCCATCAAAAAATATCCACGACGTCGGATTCTATCGACGACGAAAATTCGTGGTCCAGATTTCTGCGCATGAAAGCGTTCGCCGGAATGCCAAGCGCGTCGGAAATTATCTGTTCTATGCCGACCAGATCGACCAAGGAAAAACTTGATCCCCGCGGGATATCCAACAATACGTCTACGTCGCTCCCTGGCTTCTCATCGCCGCGCGCGCGCGAGCCAAAAATAGCCAAGTGATGGACGCCTTGTGCTTGCAAGCGTTCTCGTTGCGCGAGCAAGTTCTCGATTAGGAATTCCCGTTTCATCTAGAAAATCCCCTTTCACGGACTAACTATAACACTCAAATCTCATTTTCGAAAGGTTCGCCGCGCTCAAGCGCCAATCGCTCTTGAGCCAAAGTATTTACCCTATGTATTTGAATTTTCTCTCCGCGTCCCCTTATTCACTCACTCCCCCGCCAGCCGCTCCCGCTGCGCGTATCCCAGCCGCGCATTGAGTTCTTCGAGCAATTGTTCGGCGGCTTCCACGACCACAGTGCCCGGTGGAAAAATCGCGCTGGCGCCGGCGGCGCGAACCGCGGCGTAATCGCCGGGCGGAATGACGCCGCCGACCACGATCATGATGTCCGAGCGGCCCGCTTTCTCCAGCGCCTTGCGCAGTTCCGGCACGAGGGTCAGGTGGCCCGCGGCGAGCGAACTGATCCCGACGATATGCACGTTGTTCTCGACCGCCTGTTTCGCCGCCTCTTCCGGCGTCGCGAACAGGGGCCCGATATCGACGGCGAAGCCGAGATCGTCGAAGGCGCTGGCGATGACTTTTTGCCCGCGGTCGTGGCCGTCCTGCCCGACCTTGGCGACGAGAATGCGCGGCTTGCGTCCCTCGTTTTCCGCAAATGCGCTGGTCATCTGACGCACGCGCTCGACCTCGGTCGCCCCGGCGCCGGCCTCGCTGGCGTAAACGCCCTTGACCGAGTCAATGCGCGCGACGTGACGCTTGAAGGCTTTTTCCAGCGCCAGCGAAATTTCGCCGACGGTGGCCTTGGCCCGCGCAGCGTCGATCGACAGGGCCAGCAGATTGGCGCCGCCCCGCGCGCCGGCGGTCAATGCGTCGAGCGCGCGCCGCGTCGCCGCTTCGTCGCGTTCGGCCCGCAGGCGCTTCAGCTTTTCGATCTGCGAGGCGCGCACGGCGGAATTGTCGACCGAGCGCACTTCCAGCGGCGCCTCGCTTTCGGGCCGGTATTTGTTGACGCCGATCACCGCCTGCCGTCCGGTATCGATGCGCGCTTGCGTTCTGGCCGCGGCTTCCTCGATGCGCTGCTTGGGAATACCGGCGTCGATGGCCTTCGCCATGCCGCCCAGCTTTTCGACTTCCTCGATATGGCTCCACGCGCGTTTGGCGAGATCCATCGTCAGTCGCTCGACATAGTAGGAGCCGCCCCAGGGATCGATGATTTTGGTCGTGCCGCTTTCCTGTTGCAGGAAAAGCTGCGTGTTGCGGGCGATGCGCGCGGAAAAATCCGTCGGCAGGGCCAGCGCCTCGTCGAGCGCGTTGGTGTGCAGCGATTGCGTGTGGCCCTGCGTCGCCGCCATGGCCTCCACACAAGTGCGCGCCACGTTGTTGAACACGTCCTGCGCCGTCAGCGACCAGCCGGACGTCTGGCAATGGGTGCGCAGCGGCAGGGATTTTTCCGATTTCGGATCAAAGCCCTTGACCAGCCGCGCCCACAAAAGGCGCGCGGCGCGCAGCTTGGCGACCTCCATGAAGAAATTCATGCCGATCGCCCAGAAGAACGACAATCGCGGCGCGAACTGATCAACGGTCAGTCCCGCGGCGATACCCGCGCGCAGATATTCGACGCCGTCCGCCAGCGTATAGGCGAGTTCGAGATCCTGCGTCGCGCCGGCTTCCTGCATGTGGTAGCCGGAAATGGAAATGGAATTGAATTTCGGCATATGCGCCGACGTATATGAAAAAATATCCGAGATGATGCGCATCGAATTTGTTGGCGGATAGATGTAGGTGTTGCGCACCATGAATTCTTTTAAAATGTCGTTCTGGATCGTGCCCGACAGTTTCGCCTGCGGCACGCCCTGTTCCTCCGCCGCGACGATGTAGAGCGCCAGCACTGGCAGCACGGCGCCGTTCATCGTCATCGACACGCTCATCTCGTCGAGCGGAATGCCCGAGAAGAGCGTGCGCATGTCGAGGATGGAGTCGATGGCGACGCCGGCCATGCCGACATCGCCGGCCACGCGCGGATGATCGCTGTCATAGCCGCGATGGGTGGCCAGATCGAAAGCGACCGACAGCCCCTTTTGTCCCGCCGCCAGATTGCGGCGATAGAAGGCGTTGGAATCCTCCGCCGTGGAGAAGCCGGCGTATTGCCGCAGGGTCCATGGCTGATTGACGTACATCGTCGGGTAGGGCCCGCGTACATAGGGCGCGGCGCCGGGGAAGGTGTCGACGAAATCGAGACCCGCGATGTCGGCGGGCCCATGCGCCGGCTTGACCGCGATGTCCTCGGGCGTGATCCAGGCCTCGCCGCCAAGGCCGGGCAGGGGCGGTGCCGGCGCCCGGGCGAAGGCAAGGCTGGCGAAATCTGGAATACGGGACATGGACGCCGGACCTGTTCTGGAACAGTCGGATTATAGGCCTTGCGCCGTGTCGCGGCCATTCGTCCTTTGGGGGTCGCTGATCACCCCTTCTTGCGGGCGGTCCATCTGCCGCCGCAATAAGCGGTGTTCGAGGACCAGGCTCCCGAGCCCGTCGCGCCCCGAAAGCGGCCATTGGCGCGCGCGACGCCATCCGAGCGGGTCAGGCGCGCCCAGGCGTCGCCCTTTGCATCGATGCTGCCCAGCGCCTGCGCGCCGGCGTCGCTCGTCGACACAAGGTCATTGCCCCTGATCACGATCTCGCCGCTGAAGCTCTTGGCGCAGGGCCCGACATCGGTGGTGCCCTCGACGCTCCAGGTTCCATCGAAACTGGCGGCGTTGGCGGGCGCGGCGAGGAGAAGCGCGGCAAAGAAGGCGATACGACAATGCATCAGGGAATATGGCTCCGGTCTTGAAAGCTCGCGTTCACAGGGACCAAGGCGGCGTTCCCGCCACGGCGAACCGCGCGCCCGGATGGACGGCGCTGGATCAGCCCCCGAGGATTGTGATTGGCGGCGCGGCGATCAGGCCGGCGCGCTGGCGCGTTCTAGCGCGGCGAGCACGTCGCATCCAGCGAAAATAAAGCCCGAAACCCCGGCGGCGCGCCAGTCGGATTCCGCCGTGCCGGGCCTGCCCGCGAGCCAGACCTGCCGCGCTCCCGCTTGCGCCAGCGCGCGCGCCGCGGCGGATGCGCGCCCGGCGTAGATCGCGTCGGACGAGCACAGGCAGGCGATGGTCGCGCCGCTGGCGGAATAGGCCGCGGCAAGACTCGTCTCGTCGTCGAACCCGTCGCCGCCGATGGCCTCGATGCCGCCGGCCTCGAACAGGTTTCTGGCGAACATGGCGCGCGCGCCGAAGGCGGCCAGCGGGCCGAGATTGGCCAGAAACACCTTTGGGCCCGGCCCGGCTTCGGCGGCGTCGCGCAGGCGCTCTAAGGGCTCGGCGTCGCGACCGGGCGCGAGCGCCGAAAAAGCAATTGCCTGCGCCGGTCCGGACGCGCTCGTTGGGATGGGCGCGAGCACGTCAACCGGCGCTTCGTGAATGTTGGGGAACTCGCTGACGCCGGTGATCGGCGCCTTGCGACGCGCCACGTCCCTTTCGCGCGCCGCGCGGGCCTCGGCGACCTTCGCCTGAAAGGCGCCCGAGAGGAGCGAGGCGTAAAGACCGCCCGCTGCCTCGGTCTCCTGAAACAACGCCCAGGCGCGTTCGCACAGGGCCTCCGTCAGCGCCTCGAAACCGCCGGCGCCCGCCGCCGGGTCCGCCACCCGGCCAAGGTTCGATTCCTCGATCAGGATCAGTTGCGCGTTGCGCGCCATGCGCCGCGCGAAAGCGTCGGGCAGGCCGATCGCCTGCGTGAACGGCAATACGGAGATGGCGTCGGCGCCGCCGAGCCCCGCCGAGAACGTGGCGATGGTCGCGCGCAGCAGATTTACCCAGGGGTCGCGGCGCGTCATCATCCGCCACGATGTTTCCGCGTGAATATGGATCGGCGCGGGCGCGAGGCCGCAGGCCTGTTCGACCCGTCCCCACAACCGGCGCAGGGCGCGAAACTTCGCAACGCCTGCAAACTCGTCGGCGTCGGCGGACAGTCGAAAGCCGATCATCGCGCGGGCGTCCGCGATGGAGACGCCAGAATCCTCCAGCGCGCGCAGATACGCCACCGCCGAGGCCACAACGAAGGCAAGCTCCTGCCCCGGCGTCCCGCCCGCCGCGTTGACGACGCGCCCGTCGGCGACCGCGAAGCGTCCGCGCCAGCCGCGCGCGGCAAGCTCTTTCATCAGGCCCGCCGATAGCGGCGCGAGCGCGCTCCAGGCCAGCGGCGAGCCGCCGCCAAGCGCCATCTGACCCAGCGGGTCGAAGCCGAAGGTCACGGGATAGGAGGCGGGATCGATATGCCGCGCCTCGATCATCCCGGCGAGAAATCCGGCGCTGTCCTTGGTCGCGGCGGACAGATCGACCTCGATCGGCACGCGCGCTTCCAGCGCCACGCCGTCAAGCGCGACGGCCAGCGCCTCGCGACCCGCGGGCAGGCCGAACCCGTGCGCGCCGACCGAGCCGGCGAAAACGATGTGGATGGCGTCGGCGCCATTTTCGAGATCGGTCAGCAGCAGCGCGTTGGCCTGCGCAGGGTCGGTGTGATCAACGCGCGCGCAAACGCGCCACGGCCCGGCGCCGGCGCGCCACGGACGCGGGCGTTCCCCGACGAGGCGCTGGTACAACGGCTGGATTTCGATACCGTCGGCGGTTCTGGAGATCAGGCTCTCAAACGGCTTGCCCTTCAGCGCGGCTTCGGCCAGCGCGCGCCAGCGCGCCTCGTCGGCGCGGGGAAAGACATCCGCGAAGGCAGGGTCTGAGGGGGTATCGGTCATGTCGCGCGTCCGGTTCGCGCCGGGTTCTGGCACGAAGGCTCGGCGCGCGCCATTGGCGCTTCGTCTGACGGATCAGCCAGCCCGGGCGGTAAATTCCGGCATGGCTTGATCCGCGTCGGCGAAATCGAGAATGCGCGCGATGGCGGCGGCCTGTTCCGGATGGTTCTCCTGCAGAACCTTCCGATGCCGCGCCAGCGCGCGCGGATCGTCCCAGGGAACATCATGAAGGATGCCGGGGTCGACTTCAGCCTCGCCGCTTTGCGTCACGCGCTGCAATTCGCGCGGGAAGAGGGCGATGCACTGGCCGGGCTCCAGGGTCGGCGCGGCGGCGGGGGCGGCTTCGCCCTTCAGTCGCGCGAGATAGGAGCCATAGACGTCGTGCCCGAACCGGGCGCCGAGATGGCCCGAGCCGATCGGCCGCGCGTTCATCTCGATGAGATGGGCCTTGCCGTCGGCGTCGCACATATAGTCGAAACCGACAAAGCCCGAGCAGCCAAGGCGGGCGACGATGGCCTTGGCGCTGGCTTCCATTTCCGCGTGATCGAGCTGGCGGATCACCGTGCTGGCGCCGGTCACGGGCGGATGCTGGCGCTCGCAGGCGAAATTGACGCCCGCGAGCACCTCGCCATCGGCGCAGGCGACCGCGCGCATGGCGAGCACGCCGGGAACGAAGGCCTGCGCCACGAGCGGCGGGTCCGCGGAGGCGCCATTGCCAGCGATGCCAAGCACCATGCGCTTGGCGGTCGCCTTGAGGGTCGCGGCGCAATAGGCCGTGAACAGTTGGCTCTGGTCGTGGATCATCGAGACGCCCGCGCCGCCGCAGGTGTATTCGCGCTTCAGGACGAAGGGATAGCCCAGCGCCCGGGCGGCGTCCGTCGCCGACGACCAGTCGGACAGAATGCGGAAATCCGGCAGCCGGACGCCAAGGGCGACGGCCTCCTGCATCAGGCGGCCGCGGCTGCGAGCGGTGGCGTAATGGTCCGGCGAGCCAAGCGAGGCGACCAGCGTCTGCCGCAGGGCGTCGCTGGTTTTCGGGTGGACGGCGATGTGCCGCAGCAGGTGCGACCCCATTTCGTCGATGGCGAAGATGCGTTCCGGTTTCCACGCGCCCAGAATGCTTTCCAGCTTTCCACGCAGGGACAATTGCAGCGACATCGCGCCAAGGCGATTGGGCAATTCAAAGGTTTGAGCGGCGAAACCGGAAGCGCCGGCGAAATTGCCGGGGGCCCCGAGAATGCCGCAGGTGGCGCCGCGCCGCCCGAATTCGGCGACGATGCGGTTCGAGCCGACATCGTTGGTGAGGCTGACAAAGAGAATTCGCGGCGAGGCGCCATTCAATTGAAGCATCTCAATATACCGGTTTCCAGAGGGCTGGCGGGACGACGGCCTTCGCGCGCCGGCCAGCCGGGAATGGACGCGGAGCGGACGCCCGCGCGGGGTCCGATCATTCAACCCTCAATCCATTGATAAATGATTATTCGGCTATTTTTGCGGGCAATGTCCCGCAACCCATTGTCACAAGGCGCTTTCGGGAAGCGGTCATCGAGACTGCGTTTTGAGAACCGAAAACAGGGGTTTTCGGGGGTTTGGAGGCTGCGCGGGATGGCGTCTCAAAAACCTGCGTTTTTGAGAAGGTGCTTCCAGACGCAATTCGGGTTGCCCCGAAACTGCTCAGCGAACGGGTCGTACCGTGACTTTTTTAGGCTGACCGTGTTGTTTGATGTGAGTGGCGAGACTTTCGCCACTAGCTTGGACAAAATCTCCGCCATTTGTGTTGGGTTCCCGGCTTTGCAGTCGTAGGTCATTGTCGTCTTGCTTTGACCAGTCTGCGCGGACACTTCACACGCGACTGGGGGAGTGCTCACTGTGCCGTAAACCGACGCACCTGCCCCAACCACTGTTGCGAGCCCAACCACGCTCGCGAAGGTTGCCTTCACCGCCGCGACGCCACCGGCACCAAACGTGCCGGGTGGCGGCAAAAGCTGATTGACCACGAGAGCGGGGTCACTCTCCATCGCTGCAAGAGCGCTTTTCAGAAGCGAAAACCAATCGGCTTGGTCAAATCCCTCGAATACGACATCTACTTCCATATGCCCCCTCCAAAACCGCAGCATTTATCCTACGGGTGCAAAGCTAAATAGCGTTGCAAAACTTCAAGCCCTGATACCAGGTTCAACGTCATCTCTACGAACCCGTGCCTCGCCTCGTGAGCTATCTCAGATTGTTCGTTCGGATCGGTACCACGGAGACGCGTTTCGCCTCCCGGATACACTGTAACGCGCGGCGCAAATTGTGAATAGGCATAGGCACCCTGCTGCCCCATCAACAAATCAAGCCGTTGACCATCGTCTGCGATTGCTTCGAATTCGTCGAAATATTGTGTGAATAGACCCACCCACGGATGGTCGGTAAGTCGCGCGGTTTGTCCGGCAGAGTTTCGAACAAATGACGCGGCACGTTCCCGGAGGGATCGGCTCACAAGCGACACCGGCGCGCCAGCCCATTCGCAAAGTTGTATTGGTCTATAGCCCACAACAATTTCAGGCGATGCCTCGTTCTCTAACTTGTCGAGAAGGAAAAGAAGTTGTCGCACGGGCCTTTCTGCCTGAAGGGAAAGAAAGCAAAGCCTCGGCAACAAAATTCCTCCTACATCGTCGCCAAATTTTTTGCAGACATTGTTCAACAAAAGTACATATCTCGGCGTTTTGTCCTCATAAAAATAGTTAGCAATGTATCGAATAGCCTCGCCGTCACTGTCCGGCAGCGCCCATCGAAAGCCTTGCGTAACAGCGTGCGTCTCAATGACATCCATGGGTGAGTACTCGCCATCCATGTCTTCAAGAGCGCGGAACAAAATTCGGTATCTCTCGGCGAGATCGCCGATAGCGGTGGGCTGGTCATCCATGCCCGCATTTATTCGGTAAGCACGCTGCGCGAGCCCCGCCATATCGAGGGCTATTGGAAAGACAAATGGCGAAGTCACAAGCTGCGCCATATGCACTCCCTCGTGCCATCTCGCGTAAATGTCGAACGTGTCTTCGTCCCTGAGTTTGCGTGTCCCGGAGACGATGTCGTCGAGGCGGTTCGGCGACATCGACAGAAAAGCGGCACCGGTCAGGAGAAAAAGACGATCCCCGCTCCACCCCGTCATCCTTGCATGGAGCGCAGCGGCAGTTGTGCGTGCCATTTCAGCGTCGATCACGTCTTCCGTCCTCGTCCGAAATCGGGCTTTGCCACGGGCAAGCTGAGACCAAACCGCAACCTCGCATTACAGCGATTTATCCGCAACGGAATAACATTCGGCCCTTCAATGGCCATTTCTCAAAACCCGACCCGTTTTAAAGGCCAAAGCCCGTGGTGCAATAGTCTTGATTTTCGACTAGCGCCCCGCATCACGCCGGCCGACGGGCGCTACAGCGCCGCTTCGATTCCCGCCACCGCCTCGCCCAACGCGGCGACGCAGCGGTCCTCGACCACCCGGGAAAAGCGGCTGCGCGGCACGGAGACATGCAGGGAAGCGATGGCCCGCCCGTCCGCGTCGCGGATGGCCTTGGCGACCGCGTGGCCGGCGGAAGTGAATTCGCCGCTGCTGACGGCGTAGCCGCGCTCGCGCACCCGGCCCAGCTCCTCCAGCAGGGAATCCCGATCGATGATCGTCATCTCGGAATAGCTCGCGAGCGTCGTGCGATCGAGATAGGAGAGAAGCTCCTCGGTTTCCATGCCCGCCAGAAGCACGCGGCTGGCGGCGCCGGCATAGAGCGGGATCGCGACGCCAACCTGCTGCGACTGGCTGATCGCGTTGGCGGCGTCCACGCTGTCAACGTTGTAGCGAAAATCGCCCTCGCGCAGGGAGAGCACAACGGTCTCCTTGATCTCGTCGCGGATTTTTCCCATCGCCGGCAGCGCCAGCTCGCGCACGGGTATGTTGTTGAGGACGCTGGCCGCCAGGCGCAGCGGCGTCGAGCCGAGGCGGTAGGCGCCGGTCTGAGCGTTCTGGGCGGCGAGCCCCTCGGCCATCAGCGAGACGAGAATGCGAAAGGCCGTCGGCTTGGTCAGTTCCGCGCGCTGGGCGATCTCGGCGAGGGTCGAGGGAATGGGCCGGGCGGCGAGCGCGAACAGCACGCGAGCGGCGCGGTCAACGGCCTCGACCGAAACGCCGTCCCCATTCGCGCCGCGCGATGTCGCGCGCGTGTCGTTGCCCATCCTCATCCCCTCCGGCGCGCCGGGATTTCACGTCCGCGTCGCCCCGATCTTCGCAAAGCCGCGAACCCGCCGCAAGACGCGGGACCTCCCGCGGCGCTATAAGGGTGTATCGAAGCGCAAGGGAGCCCCGCATGTCCGCCGCCACCGGAACCATACGACGCGTTGTCACCACGATCGACGAAAATGACAAGGCCGTTATCCTGTTCGATGGCGACAGTCCGCACGC
>CAISJZ010000453.1 GCA_903885755.1 uncultured Hyphomicrobiales bacterium
CGGCGGAGTCCACTTATCCCTAGCGGGAAACTGTTCAGACGACCGGGGCCAGCTCTGTGCGCTCGGCGGGAATACTCCATGTCGCTTTTTCAAAATTAATCTCGCCCCGGCGAGCGCCGCGCACTTCGCCGGGACGCGCGAGCGTCAACGCCAGAAACTTGAACGCGGCGGTAATCGTCGGCCACCCATCATATGCGTGAATGGATCGCATGAGGTGGCCGACTTTGTCATCGGCGATGATGGCGGCGCGGTTTTGGACGATCGGCCGCAGCAGCGCGCCCCGTAAAACCTGCGTGGGATCATTAGTGGCGCGCTGGGTCACGATGGCGTGGCGAAACACCGAGCCAATGACGCCGCGCAATCGCCGGGCGCTCTCGCGACGCCCGGTCTTCTCGACTTTTTGGAGTACGTCCAAAACCTCGGCCGCGATGATGTCGGTGATCGGACGATTGGCGAGGGGTTTGGCCAGGTCTTGGAGGAGCCAGGTGTTTTTGGCGATCGTGGCCTCGGCCGCCTTGTTGGCCTTCATGCGCTCAAGAAATTCCGAAGCGATCAAACCAAACGTGTGGGCCGACGCTGCCTTCGCGGCGGCCTTGCCTTCCTTGCGGTCATTGGAAGGATCGATCCCGTTCGCCAATAGCCGCCTGGCGTCGTCGCGACGAGAGCGGGCATCGAGAAGGGAGATGGCGGGATATGGACCCAGCGCCAGCATTTTTTCAATCGCGCGATAGCGGTAGCGGAACCGCCAGTATTTTCTGCCATTGGGCTGCACAAGCAGGTGGAGTCCATCGCCATCGGGGATTTTGTAGAGTTTTCCCGAGGCTTAGCGTTACGGATCGCAATCGCCGTGAGGGCCATGAGGGTACCTCCGAGTGTGGTCATCTCCGGTACCCTCGAAATATACCCTCACTTTGTGGAGATGCAAGGCAACGCGACGGGGCGTCCAGAGGCGAAAATCGCCTCTAAAACATTGATTTTATTTACTATATGAGAAGTTAGGAGAGGGGAGGAGAAGCTCTAATGGTGCCCAGGGGCGGAATCGAACCACCGACACTGCGATTTTCAGTCGCATGCTCTACCAACTGAGCTACCTGGGCGTCCGGTGCGGCGAACCGCGCGCGGAGTGGGCGGGTTATAGGCAGGCGAGGCGGCCTTGTCCAGACGACCCGCGCACAAGATCGCATTATCCCGCGACGTTAGTTTTCGCGCGGGCGCGACGGCATTTCCCCCGCGTCTTCGTCCTCGTCCTCGCTCGCGGGAATGGCGTAACGCCCGCCGAGCCAGCGACCAAGATCGATGTCGGCGCAGCGTTTTGAACAGAACGGGCGGTATTGAGCCGTCGCCGGTTTCGAACAGATGGGACATGGCCGCTCACGCGTCGCGCCCGGCTCTGGCGTTTTATGGTCATCCGCCATGACGCGTCAGGCCCGATTGAGCCAGAAGAGCTGGACAGGATAGCCTTCGCCTGTCAGCAGCGACATGGTCTCGTAGAGCGGCAGGCCGACGACGCTGGAATAACTGCCGACGAGCTTGACGGGAAATCCGCCGGCAAGCCCCTGGATGGCGTAGCCGCCGGCCTTGCCGCGCCACTCGCCCGACGCGAGATAGGCCTCGATCTCGTCATTCGCGAGGCGCTTGAACCGGACGCGGGTCTCAACCAGCCGGCGCCGCTCGGCGCCCTTCGGCGTAATCAGGCTGACCGCGGTGTAAACGCGATGCGCCCGACCCGACAGTTTGCGCAGGCATCCACCAGCCTCGTCCACCAGTTCGCATTTGGGCAGAATCAGGCGCCCGAGACTGACGACGGTATCGGCGGCGATGAGATAGGAACCGGCGAGGTCGGCCCGCGTCTCCGCGATGCGCCGCGCGGCCCAGGCCTTTTCGCTCGCCAGCCGGGTGGCCAGCGAACGCGGCAATTCGTTCTTTTTCGGCGTCTCGTCGATATCGGCGGGGATCAGTTCATCGGGCTCGACGCCGATCTGCTGCAACAGCGCGACCCGGCGGGGCGAGCCAGACGCGAGCACCAGCTTGGGTCGCCAGGTTTTCGCTTGGGTGTCCAAGAGACGCTCCGGGGCGTTTGGGCGGAAGGCGCGGACGGCGAACCGCCCGGCGGCGACGGCGCGTCCGTTACTTGAAGCGGTAGGTGATGCGGCCCTTGGTCAGATCATAGGGCGTCATCTCCACCAGCACCTTGTCGCCGGTCAGCACGCGAATGCGGTTCTTGCGCATCTTGCCGCTGGTATGCGCCAGAACAATGTGCTCATTATCCAGTTTCACGCGGAACATGGCGTTGGGCAGAAGCTCAACCACCTGGCCGCTGAACTCCATCATATCTTCTTTGGGCATCGGACCTCAATTGTAGGGCGCGCGGGGCGCCAGGGTTTAAGATTGCGGCGCAAAATGATCCTATGCCCCCGCCGGGTCAAGCGCGAACCCGGCGCCGCCTTCCGGCGGGCCGCCGCGCGCCCGCATCGCCGTA
>CAISJZ010000454.1 GCA_903885755.1 uncultured Hyphomicrobiales bacterium
ACGACATGGCGGCGCAGTGGGAGGCCGACCGCGCGCTCGCGCCGAGCGTCAGCGGCTCGGAGGTTTTTCTCGGCCAGAGCCCCGTCGATGACCGGTTCGCCTATCATCGCGCCTCGCCGATCAATTACATCACGAAGTCATCGGCCCACACGGCTTTCTTCCTGTGTTGGGGCGCGCGCGACGACGTGGTGAACCCGGCGACCCAATCGGAGGCGTTCCTGACCGCGCTCAAGCGCGCCGACGTCATGGTTCGTACCTGCGTGGTGGATGGCCCACACTTCTGGCTCAGCGACCCACTCGACGAACCCGGCAGCTTTTCAGGCTTCCTTGCTCCACGCCTCGTTCGTTTTCTGCGCGAACGCCTCTGACGCGCAACACCGAAATTCCGGAGCGCCGGCGCATTGACCAGTCCGACGCTTCTTGTCATAAAATACACACATTGCGCATAACGCCGTCACGCCGCGACGCTTGTGTCGATGCACTGAGATTTCGCCCCGGTGAGCGCGTGAACGACCCGAACAGACTGGCGGCTTCGCAAGCCATGAATATCACCACGCTCATGAGCGGAATTGTCGCGCGCTTGAGTCGCGAACAATCGCGCGAACTCACGAGGCTCGGCGTATCCCTGCCGGGCGCGCGCCTTCTATGCCTGCTGCTGGAATGCGAAATCCTGCGTTGCTCCACATTGGCTGGAGTTCTTGGAATAGATGCTCCAACGCTATCCCATGTCCTGCGCGCCCTGGCTACGCGCGACCTCATCACGCGCGGTCGCGCGCGCGACGACAATCGCTCGGTCGAGGTGCGGCTGACGCCGGAAGGTCGCGTCGTGGCGAGTCAATGCCGGGACATCGAACGCATCACCGAGCGTGATCTGCTCGAGGGCCTCGATGTCGCCGATGTCGCGCGTCTTGCCTCGATCCTCGGACGTCTCGATCACAATCTTTCGTCGCCTCGCGAGCGATCAATCGACATCGCGCGTGAAGCCGCGCGAGTGCTCGAAAACGCCGAAGGCTGATCCACTTATTTTGCCAGTACGACGCGAGCCGCGGCGCGAACGCCCCTGAAAAGAGCGGGAGCGCCGAGCAGGATCAGTAAGCCCACCACCGTCAAAACGCCGGTCGCGCAGGCATCGGCGACCCGACCGTTCTCCCACAGCAGCCAGATCTTGGTCGACAGCACCTGCGATTGCAGGGTGTAAAGCATCAACGACAGACCGAGTTCGCGCACCACGTGGATCAACACCCAGAGAAACGTCGCGATGATCGCTGGCGTGATCAGCGGTAGGACCACGCGCCAGTAGGTGAGCGCCCGGCTCGCGCCCGAGACTCGCGCGGCTTCCTCCAGTTCGCCGGAAATCTGCATCTGAGCGGCGACGACGGACCCGACGGAATAGGCGAGAAACCGCGTCACCATCGCGAGCCCCATGATCCACAGCGTGCCGTAGATTGGAATTGGCAGCCAGAGATAGATAAAAATCAGCGCGAGACCCACGACGACGCCGGGAATGGATTGCGGAAAGAACGCGACAACATTGAGCCGCCGCCGCCATCCCGGGCTCGCGGGGCCACGCACGACTTGCCAGGCGATCGCGGCGGCGAGAATGCTGACCGCCGCCGAGGCGCCTACCGACAGACTGAAGGTATTCGCCAGCACTTTCGGAATATCCGGATCGTTGAGAATGCCGAGGTAGGAATTGAAGTTCAACTGCTTCAACACATTGAACGACGGGTATTGATAAAAACGCAGCAGAGACCGCCAAATCAGGATGAACAGGGGCAGCGCCACCGCGACCATCACGAATAGCAGCGCCAGCGCGAACAGTGGCCAGCGCCAGGGACCGAGTGGAATAGGCCGCGGACGAAATCCGCGCGCGGTGATGGAGACGAAGCGCCTGGCGTCGCGCGTGGCGCGGCTGTAAAGACTGATCAAACCATAGGCGATGGCGACAAGGCCGACCGACAGCGCGCTGGCCGCGCCATAGTCTGGAAGTCGCCCGCTTTCGGGGTGCGTGCTCCAGTAAATTTGCGTGCTGATAACCTGCACATGCGAGGTCAGGCCAAGGGTGATCGGGATGTCGAAGGTCTCCATCGACACGACGGTAAAAAACAACCCGGCGGCCAGCAATGCCGGCTTCAGCATCGGCAGCGTTATGCCGAATACCGTCGACAGCCGCCCGCGCCCGCACATAAACGACTGCTCCTCGAAACTTGAATCGAAATTGCGGAACGCGATGGCGATCAGCAAATAGGCGTGCGAGGCCAGCGCCAGGCCTTGAATGATGATCATGCTCGTCAGTGAGAACACGTTTACCTGAAGAAAGCCGAGGCCCATCGACACGAGAGTCGCGTTGACCAGTCCATTGTTAGGACCGCCAAGCTGAATCCACGCCATCGCGTAGATCATGCTGGGGATAGCCATGGGCGTCAGAATGGATACGAACAAAAAGCGTCGCCCGAAGACATCCGTCCGCTCGATCAGCCAGGCGAAAAACGTCGCGAGTCCTACGCCGATCACAGTGGCGCCAATCGTGAAAGCCGCCGTCGTCCAGAGCAGGTCCAGATTGCGCGCGTCGGTCAGCAGCGTCACGTAATTTTCCAGCGACAGTCGCCGTGTCTCGAAAGGCAGCTTGTCCCGGTCCGCGGACAGCGAGCTGTAAACGAGCATGATGAAGGGCGCGGCGGCGATCCACAGGACGATCGCGCATACGCCGCCAAACAGAACGAGAGGCAGGCCTCGCGCGAAACGCGCAAGACCGCCGGCCCCCTCTCCGCTCGCGATTTCGCCGTGATTGGCGACGATGTTCCGGGTCATGGCCGTCCGCGCGGCTCTGTAATCGCGAATGTCATTTCAGTCCATCGATCGCGCGCGCGACGCTTTCGAGATTTTGGCGCCCTTCCTCGACCTTCGAGGTCTCGATCACGACGGGTATTCCGAGCTTTTGAAGTTCCTTGCCGCGCGGATTGGCGTTGGGGCCAACCATCAGTCCATAGCCCTGCTCGTCGTAAAAAATCTTCTGCGCTTCCGGCGTCGTCCACCACCACGACCAGAGCTTAGCCGCCGCGGGATGTGGCGCGCCGTTGACGGGAAAGATCGTCACGAGTTGCGCGGGCACCGGCCCCACGCGCGCCCAATCCACCGGCGCGTGGTCTCGCCGCAGGACATCGAGCTTGGCGGCGATGGTTCCGATGGCGACCGACGCTTGGCCGCTGGCGAGGCCATCAATTGTCGGCGAGGCGCCCTTGGTGATGATTGGCTGGTTGGCGAGAAGCCGCGTGATATACGCCGTTGTCTTTTCGATGCCCCACTCCTGCGCGAGGATCGCGAGGCCAAAGCCGCGCGCCTCGAGCATCAGCTTGCCCTTCCAGCGGGGATCGGCGAGATCCTCCCAAGACGTGATATCGCCAGGCATCACGAGGTCCGTATTATAGGCGATCGGCAGATCATACTGCGCGATCATCAACGCGCGACTGTCATACAGAACCTGATCGTCGGGAATTCCAAACACTTTCTTCCAGGGATAGGGGCGCGCCAGATCGCGATCGAACACCAGTTGCAGATAACCGGAGTTCGTATCCATGATATCGACGCTAAGGCGTCCCGCCCGCGATTCCGAAATCGCGCGCTCGATCGCGGGACCTGGCTGAATCTTGAAAGCCTCCACGGTCAGACCGGGAAAGCGCTTGCTGAACGCCTTCAGTTGCGATTGATGGATCTCGACATCTAGCGACGACCAGATGCTGAGTCTGCCTTCCTGTTTCGCGATCGCATACAGGCTCTCCGC
Organism: uncultured Hyphomicrobiales bacterium; assembly: GCA_903885755.1. Lineage (GTDB taxonomy): Bacteria > Pseudomonadota > Alphaproteobacteria > Rhizobiales > Beijerinckiaceae > Terripilifer. The sequence continues at coordinate 3,782 of CAISJZ010000454.1, forward strand.
CGTATCGTCCGCGCGCGCGGACGACAGCGCGAAGCCGCATGCGATCGCCGCTATCAATGCGATCCTGCTCACCCTGAATCCTCCCGCGTGTATCGCCTTATTGCGGCGCCTTCGCGAACAATTGAACAATATTGCCCTCGGTGTCGCGGAACGCGACGACCGAACCATGCGATCCCATATCGCGCCGCTGGATCACCACCGCGCCGGCGGCGCGCAGCTTCGCCTCGTAGGCCGCCATGTCGTCAACTTCAAGCGCCACCACGGCGCCACCTTCCATACTCGCTGATTCCTCGGCCGAGCTAAGCGCGACGCTGACGTTGCCGCCATCGAATTGCGCCCATTTGTCGCCATCGCGAAATTTCAGCTTCATGCCAAAGACGTTCTGGTAGAAATCTACCGCCCGGCTCATGTCCTTGACGACGTAGTAGACGCTCTGCACCCGCTTCAGCACGCTCATCTCCCATTTTCAGATTGTTGGTCAGGCCGCGCCGCGCGAGGTGGGTTTCATCGCGGCCCTGATCCGCGGCATCGCCGCGCTCGAAAACCTCCGCATCGATTTCAGCACCATGTCATAGGGCATGCCGCCGAACTTGAACACGCAGGCGATCGCCGCCAGATCCAGCTCGTTCATATGCTCGATCACGCGCTCGGCGACATGCTCGGGCGTACCGACCATGATCAGGCCGCGCTCGTTGAGTTCCTCGAAGCTCATGGCCGCGAGCATCGGCGCGCGGTCGCGCCACTTCTGATATTCCTGGGGCATGCGGCCCTGATGGGTGAGTTGCGCATAGCGCTCCCACAACTGCCAGTAGCGCAATAGCCACGGCTGCACCTCCGCCCGCGCCTGTTCCATCGTTGACGCGACATAAACCTCGCGGGTGATGACCAGCCGCGGCCGCGGCGTCATGCCCCTGGCGATCTGGATTGAGCGATAGAACTCCTGATCGCGCCTCGCCTCCTCGATCAGCGCGTCGATCTGGCAGAACACGGCGTCGTTTTCGGCCGCCCAACGCAGGGATTCCTCGCTCTGCGCGCTTACGTAGATCGGCGGATGAGGCTGTTGAACCACGGGCGGGCAAAGCGACGAGGTCTTGTTGATGTGAAAGTGCTTGCCATGAAACTCGAAAGTCTCGTCGGCCCAGACACGTTTTAAAATGTGCATGTGCTCGAGAAAGGCCTCGCGCGAACGCGCCTGCGACAGGCAGAAGGCGTCGAATTCGATGGGCTTGAGCCCACGCCCAACGCCCCAGTCAAGTCGCCCGTTGGTGAGCGTGTCGAGCATCGCGGCCTCCTCGGCCGCGATCAGGGGGTGGCGATAGGGGAGAATGTTGACCATCGTGCCGAGCCGGATGCGGCTGGTGCGTTCGCCCGCCGCGGCGATCAGCAGGTTGGGCGAGGGCATGGGCCCGGACGGCGATACATGATGCTCATAGAACCAGTAATGATCGAAGCCACACTCCTCCGCGACGACCACTTCCTCGATTTGCTGGCGATAGAGCTCGACCATCGACACGCCTTCGCGTGGATTGGTTGGAGACCAGATGCCAAACCGCATGTTCCGTCTTTCCCAAGGCTCATTCGCGTTTTTCGATACGAGCCGGAACGCTTCCCCTCCGCCACGCTAGGCGCGCGCCGCGACCGCTGTCAATCCGTCCACGAAGAGGCGGAACCCGGCTTTTCCGTTGGATCGGCGCGCGCCCCGTCGTATAAGCTCGCCACACGCAAGCAATCGGCCGGGAGGCGCCCAAATCATGTTCAAGAACATCCCCGTCATCGCCATCGAGGAACATTACTGGGACCGCGAGCTTTTCAGCAAGATCACGGGCCAGGAAGGCATCCGCGGCGATGCCCTGCTCAACCGGCTTTATGATCTCGGCGATCTCCGCCTGAAGGAGATGGACGAGGCCGGCGTCGACATGCAAGTCCTCTCCCTCGGCGCGCCGGGTTCGCAGAAGCTCAAGGCCGACATCGCGGTCGACATCGCGAAAGGCGCCAACGATCGCCTCGCCGAGGCGGTCGCCCGCCATCCCAAGCGTTTCGCGGGCTTTGCCTGCCTGCCGACCGAGGTGCCCGAGGCCGCGGCGCGCGAACTCGAACGCGCCGTCAAACATCTGGGCTTCAAGGGCGCGATGATCCACGGCATGACGAACGGCATTTTTCACGACGACGAGCGCTTCTGGTGCATTTACGAGATGGCGGAGAAACTCGACGTACCGATCTATTTCCATCCCTCGTTCCCCAACAAGGACGTCTCCGCGCTCTACTACGACAAATACGCGCCGGATTTTCCGCAAGTCGTGCGCGCCGCCTGGGGCTACACCGTCGAGACCGCGACGCAGGCCATCCGTCTCATTCTGTCGCGCCTGTTCGAGAAGCATCCCAACTTCAAGGTCATTCTCGGCCATTTCGGCGAGACCCTGCCCTTCCAGCTCTGGCGCATCGATCAGGCCTTGCGTCGTCCCGGCGCGGCGCCGATGGATTTCCGCGGGACCTTCTGCAAGAACTTCTACATAACCACATCAGGCCATTTTTCGACCCCGGCCCTGATTGCCTCGATGATGGAAATGGGCATGGATCACATCATGTTCGCCATCGACTGGCCCTTCGTGCCCAACAAACCCGGCATGGACTGGCTGCAGACCCTGCAGATTTCCAACGAGGACATGACGAAGATGCTATCGGGCAATTCGAAGCGCCTGTTGAAACTCTGAGCCCGCGGAATTCGCCATGACGACCCGTCCAGTCCTCTATCTGCTGCCCGGCCTGCTCTGTGACGCCTCGACCTTCGAGGCCCAACGGGAGGCCCTGTCGGATGAATTCGACACGCGCGTTCTAGACTTTCTCGGCCTCGATTCCATGTCGTCAATGGCCGAAAAAGTGCTTGCTCACGCGCCTGAAAAATTCTCCGCCTGTGGGTTTTCCATGGGCGGGCGCGTTTTGATGCAGTTGTTCGCCATGGCGCCCGAGCGTATCGAACGCCTGTGCCTGCTCGACACCGGCGTCACCCCTGTCGCGCCGGGCGAGGCCGAGAACCGGCAGGCCCTCGTCGATATCGCCAATACGAAGGGCATGAAGGCTCTTTGCGATGTTTGGCTGCCGCCCATGGTTCATCCCGCGCGCCGAACCGATCGCGACTTCATGGCGCCGCTGGAAGCCATGGTCCTCCGCGCCACGCCAGACATTTTCGCCGGCCAGATCAGGGCGCTGCTGGGACGGCGGGACGCGCGGCCGCTCCTGCCTGGGATCAAATCCCCGACGCTCGTCGCCGTTGGACGACAGGATGAGTGGAGCAACGTCGCCAGCCACGAGGAATTCGCGGCCATGATTCCCGGCGCGCGGCTCGAAGTCATCGAGGACAGCGGTCACTTCACGCCCATTGAGCAGCCCGTTGTCCTGACCAACGCGCTGCGGCGCCTCATGCATTCGTAGCTGGAGTTTGACGCCATGAAAAAGGGTCCGTTTCGCGCCGACCACGTTGGCAGCCTGCTTCGCCCCGAGGAACTCAAGCAGGCCCGTTTGAAGGCGCAGCAAGGCGCGATCACGAAGGACGCCCTGCGCGAAATCGAGGATCGCCGCATCCGCGATGTCGTGAAACTGCAGGAAAGCGCCGGCCTGACATCGATCACCGATGGCGAATTCCGCCGGGCCATGTGGCACACCGACTTTCTCACGGGTTTCGATGGAATTGTCGGTACGCAGTCGCAATACGCCGCGAAGTTTCAGGGCAAGGATGGATCGACCGCGGAAACGCGCTCGATGCTCGTCGTCAACGACAAGGTGCGCCGCTCCAGGCCCATCATGCTCGACCATTTCAAATATCTGAAATCGGTCACCTCGAAGGTTGCGAAATTTTGCATGCCAGCCGCGACCTATCTGCACATGCGCGGCGGACGGAAAGTGGTGGACGAAAAGGCCTATCCCGACATGGCTGAATTCTGGGCCGATGTCGCGACGGGATATCAGGCCGAGATCGCGGACCTCGTGACCGCCGGCGCGACCTATATCCAGATCGACGATGTTTCCTTCGCCAATCTCTGCGACGCCAATATCCGCAAACAAGTGGCGAATGATGGCGAGGACCCGGAGAAGCTCCCGGAATTCTATGCGCGCGTCATCAACACGCTGATCGCCAGGCGCCCGCCGGACCTCGCGGTCACGCTGCATACCTGCCGCGGCAATCACGAAAGCATGTGGATGGCGTCTGGCGGCTACGATCCCGTCGCCGAAGCCGTGTTCAACATCGTCGAGGTCGATGGCTTTTTCCTCGAATTCGACGATGAGCGTTCCGGCGGCTTCGCGCCCTTGCGCTATGTGCCAAGGGGCAAGAAGGTCGTTCTCGGTCTTGTGAGTTCCAAGGTGGCCGCGCTGGAAAGCAAGGACACGCTCAAGCGCCGCATAGACGAAGCCACGAAATACATTTCGCTCGATCAACTGTGTCTGTCGCCGCAATGCGGCTTCGCGAGCACCAGCGGCGGCAACAAGATCACCGAGGACATCGAGCGCCGCAAACTCGAGCTTGTTGTCGAAATGGCGACGGACGTCTGGGGTAGCGCCGTCTGAATTTTCGGGGCGCGTTCAGGAGGGGACAATGAAGAAATTTTTGATCATCGCCGGGTTGGCCACGTTGTTCGCTGCCACATCCGCCCTCGCGCAGGCCCCGGAAAAGAAGAGCGTTACGCTTGGTGTCGGCGGAAAATCGCTGCTCTATTACCTTCCGCTGACAATCGCCGAGCGCAAGGGCTTCTTCAAGGAACAGGGCCTCGACGTCGAGGTCACGGATTTCTCCGGCGGAGCGAAATCATTGCAGGCGCTCGTTGGCGGCTCGATCGACGTTGTCACCGGCGCCTATGAACACACGATCCGCATGCAGGCCAAGGGTCAGGACATCAGAGCCGTCATTGAACTCGGGCGCTTCCCCGGCATCGGCGTTGGCGTCAAGAAGGATCGCAAATGGGAAGGCCCCGCCGATTTCAAGGGAATGAAGATCGGCGTCACCGCGCCTGGCTCCTCCACAAACATGCTGATGAATTTCGTGATGGCCAAGGCCGGGCTCTCGCCCTCAGACGCCTCCTATATCGGCATCGGCACGGCGCAATCGGCCCTGGCCGCGATCCAGAAAGGCGAGATCGACGCCATCTCGCATCTGGAGCCCATAATCTCCTTCCTTGAACGCGCCGGCGAAATTCGCGTCGTGATCGATACGCGGACGGAGGAAGGAACGCGCGCCCTGTTCGGTGGCTCCAATCCGGCCGCCGTTCTCTACATGAAGAAGAGCTTCATCGACCAGAATCCGAACACGGTGCAGGCGCTGACCAACGCCTTCTACAAGACGTTGCAATGGCTGAAGACAGCCAGCGCCGAAGATATCGCGGCCACCGTGCCCGAGGAATATCTGCTCGGCGACAAGCCGCTATACATCCTCGCCGCGACAAAATCGAAGCCGTCCTACTCGCTGACTGGCGTGCTCGATCCCGCCGGCATGAAGTCGACCAATGACATGCTCGTCAAATTCGACGATGACCTGAAGGGATCGAACGTCGATCTCGCGACGACCTTCGACGGGCGTTTTGTCGCCAGGGCGCCATCGCTGGTGAAATGACGCAGGCAGCCGCGCCGACGAATCGGCGCGATTTCCCTATCCAACCGGCAAAAAAAGCTCGTCTAGCGAAATTCGCGACGCGGTCATGCCCTGCTCCTGGAGATAGCGCGTCAGCGCCTCCAGCGTCGGGCGGTTGGCCTCAAGCCCGTATGGCCAGGGATCGCCGCCGAACACGTCATTGATTTCCTCGACGTCCTGCGCGAGCCAGGGCAGCATATATTGCAGGCTAGAAACATCCATCATGCGCGCCAGCGCCAGACGCTTGGATTCCGAGAAGGCGTCGTAAAGCGCGCGCGCGAGCTCTGGATGCCGCTCGTGGACCTCGCGTTTGATGACGATCGTGTGCATGATCGGGAAGACGCGCGTTCGCCTGAAATATTGCAGTTCCACCTGCCTGTAATCCGGCAGCAACCTCTGGATATTCCGCTGACGCCCGTATGATTCCGGAATGATCGCGCCAAGCGTCGCGTCTATTTCGCCCGCCGCGAGGAGATCGCTCAGGGAATGCGGCGACGTATTGTTCTCGATCCGCACCGGCTTGAGCATCGGCGGCGCGGCCGGATTGCCGTGACTTCCGCGCTCATTCATCGCGCCCTGCACCCATGTGCAGTCTTCGAAATCGACGCCGTAATCGTCGCTCAGATGCCCGCGCGCGAAGACCGCCGCGGTCATCGTGTAAAGGGGAACCCCAATCCGCTTGCCCTCGAGGTCTTTTGGACGGCGGATGCGATCCGCGTTGACGAAGGTGAAACCCGAACGGAACACGCGCGAGGGAAAGACAGGAATCGCAACCATCGTTCGTCGCCCCGCCGCGAAGCCGGAAATGTATTCCGACGTCGACATCTCCGAGATATCGAAGCCCTTGCCGGCGCCCATGCTGTCGAAGATCGCGCGCACGCCCTGAACGCCATGGGACCCCTTGAAATCCAGATCGAAGCCATTCACCGCGACCTCGCGCAGATAGAGCGGCATCATGCGATCGTAAAGCGTGCAGGCGAACGATAGAGTTGGTTTGGCCATCGTAGCGGGTCTTTCCGGGTTGCGTTGCGGCGCGACTTTACTCAACTTCCGCGCCATCGCGAACCGCGCGGCGTCACAATTTTCCGTAGGCTGCTACGGTCTCAGGCGTGATCCGCGTAATAATCGCGCGAGCTTGCGCCTCGATATCGTCTCCGCTAAGCGGCGCGCCGGTCGGTTCGTCCACCATTTTGGCGCGAGCGATGAAGGCAGGGTCTCGCGCCATGTCGGCGAAGGCCTTGCGCAAGATAGCAAGTCGATCGGGCGGCGTTCCCGGCGGCGCGACGAGCGGCATGCCCAGAGACAGTTGCCCATGGGCAAGCGCCATCAAGGGGCGATCCTTTTCATCCAGAAGGGACTCCGCCGTCGGTAAATCCGGCAGCAACGCCACGGACTGGAAAACGGGTTTGACAACTCCCGTATCGAGAAGGTCGCGCCGGCGGGCGAACGACGTCCCGGCCGTGTAGATTGCGTCGAGTTCCCGCTGCTCCATTGCCTGAATGATGCGCGCGGTGTTTTCGTAACCACCGATGACTTTCACTGGCCAGCCCGCCAGTTCAAGTACCTTCGGCACGGCGGAATTGATCGTCGTTCCCGGCAGGCCGCCGAACAGCACCGCGCGCTTCGTCGCGCGCAGGTCGGCGGCGTTATGAACGCCGGTGTCCCGATGCACGAAAGCCAAATCATCATTTGCGCCGGTCGAACCGACGAACAGGAATTTGAGAGGCTCGAACCGCGCGTTCTGAAATCCCAGCAGCGGCTTCAGCAGCCAGTCGCGTCCAGGCACGGCGAGCGTCAATCCGTCGGGCGCCGCGCGGTTGTAAAGATTGTTCGCCGCGATCAGGCCCCCCGCGCCTTCCATGTTCTGCACGATGACGCGCGGCGCGCCGGGAATGAACGGGCCTATATGCTCCGCCAAAAGGCGCGTGCCAATATCGACGCCGCCGCCCGGATTATAACCGCAGATGATGACAAGGGTCTTGCCTTCGTAGAACCCGGCCGCGCGGGCGCCATGGGCCATCAGCGTCGCGCCAAGGCCGGCGATCACTCCGCGGCGCGTGACGCGCGGTCTCGCCCCGCCCCCTCGCCGCCTGGTCATCTCGCACTCCCGTTTTGTCGCGGCCCGGCGCGCTGGCCCGCCGGCGCTTCCTGCTATAGTGACAGGACCACCGCATCCGGCAAGAGCCGGTTTTGACCAATCGTTTTGGGGACATTCATGCCTGATCTGATTTCCGCGCGCCTGATCGCCATCTGTCTCGGCTTGGCCATCGCGGCTCCCGCCGCCGCTCAGGACGCCGACGCGCCGGCGAAACTCTTTCGCGACAAGAGCGTCACCATCGGCATCGGCTCGTCGGCCGGCGGCGGACTGGATACCTATGGCCGTCTTGTCTCGCGCCATCTTGGCAAGCATCTGCCCGGCAATCCCTCCGTCATTGTCTCCAACATGCCCGGCGCGGGCGGCAACGTGGTCGCCAACAACCTCTGGACGACCGCGCCCAAGGACGGCACGTTCATGGGCATCACCTTCCCCAGCGTGATCATCGATCCCCTGCTCGCGGAGAACCACCGCGGCTACAACCCCACGAAATTCGCCTATCTCGGCAACGCCAACGCCGAAGTGCTGGTCTGCCTGGTGCGCCGCGACGCGCCGGCCAAAAAGCTCGAGGATGTGTTGTCGAACGAGATCATCATTGGCGCCACGGCCCCTGGCAGCACCACGTCCGACTTTCCCGTGATCGAAAAAGGCCTGCTCGGCGCGAAATACCGCATTGTCACCGGCTATCAGGGCTCGCGCGAGGTCACGCTCGCGGTCGAGAAGGGCGAGGTGCAAGGCATCTGCGGACTTGGCTGGTCGACCGTCAAGGTCCAGTATCCCGACGTGCTCAAGGGCTCCATGCCCTTCGGCGTTTTCGCGCAGGAAGACGTGAAAGGTCACCCCGAGCTCAACGCGCTCGGCGTTCCCCTGATCATGTCGCTGGCGAAGACGGACGAAGACAGACAGGCGATGACCATGTTCCTTGCGCAGAACGCCTTCTCGCGCCCGTTCATCCTGCCATCGGGCGTCGCGCCCGATCGCGTCGCCCTCATGCGCAAGGCCTTCGCGGAAACCATTGCCGATCCTGAATTGCAGGACGACGCGCACCGCATGAATATCGACGCGGTTCCGACCTCCGGCGAGGAATTGCAGAAAGCCATCGACGCCATGTACGCGACGCCGAAATCCGTCGTCGATCGCGTGCGCAAATCGATGGGTCGATGAGATTTGTTCTCAGGCGCGCCAGCGATTAACCCGGCTTTCGACCAGCCTGCACATCTCATTGAGCCCGGCCGCGATGGCCGCGAGCATCGATATCAGCGCCAGCAGTTTGGCGGGCTGAAACGCGTCGGCATAGCGGTGGGTGTAGTAGCCTATACCCGCCTGCGAGACGAATAGCTCGGCGAGCAATACACCCAGCAGCACGCTCGACATTGAGAGCCGCAACCCCGTGAAGAAGCTTGCGCCGGCCGAGGGAAGAACGATCGACCAGAGCGTCCGCGCGCCGCTGGCGCCCATCGAGCGGGCCGCCCTGAGCAACGCGGGGTCCACCTCGCGAACGCCCGCCGCCACGGTGATGATCATGGGAAAGACGCCGTGACTGACGCCAAAGGCGATCTTCGACGCCGGTCCTATGCCAAAGGCCAGAACGAACAGCGGCAGCAATGGCGCTTGCGGCATCGAATAAAGAAACAGCACGATCGGTTGCAGGATCGCCGTCGCGATCCTGATGCGCCCGATGAGAAGACCGACAACGCCTCCAACGCTGGTGGCGATCAGAAACGCGACCACGAGTTCCCATAGCGCCTGGGTCATCGCCGCGACAAGACGCTTGTCGCCAAGAATCGTCCAGCCTGACACCGCCACGGCCGATGGCGGCGCGATGAACAGTTTGTCTCCATATCGCGCCGAAATCTCCCACAGCGCCAACAGCGCAAGAATGAGAGCCCATCGCACCAGTGCCGGGCCCGGCCTGTAAGCGACAGGGATTGTCGGCGCGGGCGCGGCGGTTGCGCTCATCCAACCCTCCGCCGCACGAAGCCCTCGGCCGCCGTCACCAACCCGTTCAACGCCGTGGCGATGGCGATCACGAGAAGCGTATAGGCGAACATTTTCGATGTTTCCAGGGCGTCGGAGAAATTGACGATCTGCCGGCCAAGCCCCGATAGCGACGCAATGGTCTCGCTGCCAAGAATCGCCAGCAGCGCGAGGATCAATCCAAGGCGCAGCCCGCTGATCACCACCGGCAAGGACGCCGGCGCCATGACCAGCCAGAACATCTGCCAGTTCGTCGCGCCCATGGATCGCGCCGCCTTCACGAGGCTCGCATCCGTGTTGCCAATGCCCGCGATCGTCGTGAGCACGACGGGAAAGAACGCGATCGTCGCGCCCATCGCGATCTTCGAGCCAGGGCCAATGCCGAAAAACAGCACGAACAAGGGAAAGAGCAGGATCGTCGGCACGGAATAGAGGGTGCTGAACAACGGTTCGCAAACGCGCGTGGTAAAACGCGCGCGCCCGACGAAATATCCAACGATCAGGCCCAGCAGCGCGGCCATCGAAAAAGCGACGACCAACTCATACATCGTCACGAACAGATCGGGCCAGAATTCGCCATCGCGCAACAGAACCCACAAGTCGCCCATGGTTCGCCCGAACTGCGGAAGAAGCAACGGATTGATCGCGCCATGGACGGTCGCGGCGTACCACGCGACCCCGCAGGCCACGACAAACAGCGCCTGAACGCCTCGCGAGAGATAAGTCGGCATTGTCATGGCGCGCCGGGCAGTGGCATGCCAAGCGAGGCGCGCATGGTCGCGACCACCTCGTCGTGCAAGAGTTCATAGAGTTCGTTGCGAAGGCTCGTGAGCTTCGGCGAAGTCATGAAGGACCGCGGCCGCGGATGCCCCTCGTTGACGGGAAGGATGGTCTTGATCCGTCCGGGCCGCGCGCTGAACACCGCCACGCGGTCCGCCAGAAACACCGCCTCGGTGAGGCTGTGGGTAACGAAAACAATTGTCTTGCCTTCGCGCGCCAGCAGTACCGAGAGTTCCTCGCCGAGCACCATGCGTGTCTGCTCGTCGAGCGCGGCGAATGGCTCGTCCATCAGCAGAATGTCCGTCCCGAGCGCCAGAGCGCGCGCGAGTTGAACACGCTGCTTCATGCCGCCCGACAGTTGCCTCGGATAATGGTTCGCGAAATCGCTCATGCCGACAAGATCCAGCGCGGCTCGCGCGCGATCCTCGCGTCCCTCCCGCGGAGCGCCCTGAAAGACAAGACCGAGGCGGATGTTGTCGAGCGCCGTGCGCCATGGCATCAGCGTATTTTCCTGAAAAACGAAGGCCATGGTTCTGGCCATGGGTCCACGCACGACGGCGCCGCCAATCGTCACGTCGCCGGCGCTGGCCTCGCACAATCCGGCGATGATGTTGAGCAGCGTGCTCTTGCCACATCCACTCGGCCCGATCAGACACAGTAGTTCGCCCTTCTCGACGGACAGCGACACGGAATCGAGCGCGACGACCGGATTGGCGTTTTGAGTCGCGAAATGCTGCGAAACATTGCGAACCTCGATCGCGGACAAACCTTAGTCTCCATGCGTTTCATCGGACTCGTTTCGGGCGCCTCGCATTACCGCGACCTTCACGGCTGCTGTCAAGCCGCGGCTCGACGTTCACTTCGACAAGAAAGCCTCGGTATAAAGCTTCGACATATCCGGCTCGGCCGGCAGGGTCTTCATCTCGACGAATGACCGAGCCAGCGTCGCGAGCGCCCTTGGCTGGAACGTCCCGACATCGGAGAACATGGGCATCAACTCATCGTAGATATCGCCGGTCAGCGCGGCGTCCGTGCCCATGATGTCGCTGGCGATCCTTACCGTCATCGCCCTGTCTCGCCGCATGACGCCAATGGTCTCGAACCAGCCCTTGACGAAACCACGTAGCGCCTCGGGGCGGCCCGCGATCGCTTTTTCCGTCGCGAACATGACATGCACGTGGAAATCCCTGGCGATATCGCCGAAGCGCGCGAGAATTCGTCCGTCTCCGGATTTGACATAGTTGAGCGCGCTGGCCAGATCGACCACCGCGCCGTCGAGGCTTTTCGTTTTGACCGCCGCGACGCGCGCGCCATTCTCGCCAATGCCGACAATCTTGACGCCGTCGGGGCCCCAGCCCGCCTGAATTGACATTTGCGTCACGAGCCAGCTTGTCACCGACCCGACGCCCGAGACGCCAACGCTCCGACCCTTGAGATCGGCGATCGACTTGACGCTATCGTCCGCGCGCACGACGAAGGCGAACAGCAAGGGCGGTCCGGCGAACGCCGCGATGGCTTTGACCGGCGCGCCTTTGACGATGAACGCCATGCCGACGCCGGACGCGAGCGCCACGTCAATCCCGTCCGCGGCCATCGCCTGCTGCAGGCGCGCGTCGCCAGCGAAATTCGAGATATCGACGTTGACGCCGTATTTCTTGAAGATTCCCAGTTGATCTCCAACATCCACGGGCACGAAGGAAAAGGCCTCGCGGCCCGCCTTGCCAACGCGCAATGTCTCCCCGGCGAGGGCATTGGCGCCGAGGCAAAAACAGGCCACGCCCGTCAGCGCCGCCGCGAGCCGCCGCGCGTAGCGAAAACCCTTGCGCATCACGCTCCTCCCGATTGTCCCGTTCGGCGGCGCTATGTTCTCGCCGCCCGAATCACCGCGCGCAACTTTTCCGTCGCTTTTCCATCGACAACGCGATCATTGGTCAGCACGACGCCATAATCTCGCCTCGCCACGTCCGGGGAGACATACTCCTCGATTACGTCATGTCGCACGAGTTCCGCGTCGCGCTCCAGCGGGTCGCCCCAACCGCCGCCGCCGCCGGTGCGGACAATGGCTTCGGCATGAACGGGCACCGACACATGCGCGCCGCGCATCGGCGTGAAATCCGTCTCGCCTGGCAGGCGCATGAGATAACCGCCGGACTCGCCCGGCATGCCCTTCCACAGGCCCCATGGCGGACACTTTTCGCGCTTCGTGTGTTCGAAGTTCCAGCGCCCCTCGACGAGATTGCGCACGCGCACGTCGAGACCAAGGCCGCCGCGATGCAAGCCGGCGCCGGCCGAGTCCATCCGCATTGCCCGGCTTTCGATCAGTACCGGGCATTTGAGCTCGATGCCCTCGATGGCGCCGTTGCGCACGTCGCCCTGACACACCGATACGGTCGCGGATTCCCCATCCTCGGTTGGCCGGCCGCCCCAGCCGCCACCTTCGAGACTTTGCACGACGAAGCGGCGACCCGTATTGGGATGCACGCCGAAGAAGACGACCGCGCCGCCAAGCAGACCGTGGTGCCCCGCCGGCACGTTATCGGGCACCGCGTCCGCCAGCGCCGCGATGATGGTGTCGACGACTGTCGGCACCACCGCGCTCCAGCCGGACATCGGCGCGGGAAACCGCGCCATCATGATATTGCCCTCGGGAATGATGACGTCCAGCGCGCGAAATGAGCCTTCGTTGACCGGCTCAAGCGGCGCGGTCAGCGCCTTGTAGGCGACGCGCGCGCCCGCCAGCGTCCGCGAATTGATCGCGGCCTTTCGCTCGCCGGAACAGCCGGAGAGATCGATGACGATGTGGCCGCCATCGATCGTGACCTTCGCATGTATGGCGACGGGCGCATCCTTCAGAATGCCGTCGTCATCGAGCGCGGCGGAGGCCTCATAGACGCCATCGGGCAGCCTGGCGACGAAGTTGCGGCACTTGCGCTCGGTTTCGTCGAAAATGCGCGCGATCGCGGCGACAATGGTCCGCTTGCCGTACTTGCCGAACAATTCGTCGAGACGCCGCGTGGCGAGGCGGCAGGCCGCCATCTGTGATTTCATGTCGCCGAGCGAGGACTCAGGGAACCGGATATTGTCCTTGATGACGCGATAGAGCTTATCGTCGAGCTTGCCCTCTTCATAGATCTTGATCTGGTCAAGTTGCAGGCCTTCCTGCCACGGATCGACGACGCCAGGGCCCGCGCCAAATCCCGTGCTCATGCCGCCAACATCGATCCAGTGCGCGCGCACCATGACAAACATCAACAAGTCACCCTCGAAGAAATAGGGCATGTAGATGACGACGTTGTTGAGGTGCTGGCCCGCGACCGCCTGATGATTGGTGATGACGACATCGCCCGGCCTGAAACCAGCCGCGCCGTATCGCTTCATGCCGTCGACGACGATGACGCCGAGATCGGCGACGAAATGCGAGACGCCGCCGACGTTCTGCGAAATGAGATCGCCGTTCGGCGCGAGCAGCGCGGTGCAGAAATCGCGCACCTCGTAGATCATCATGTTGTAGGACGTGCGCTGCAGATCAGCCGCCATTTCATTAGCGACGGCGGGCAACGCGTTGCGGATCACCTCGAGGGTCACCGGGTCCAGAGAAACAGCCGCGCGGTCATCCATCATGCGCCTCCCACGGAAATCATGAGTTCGCCGGTCGGCGCCATGACGCAGACATCGCCCGCGAACATGACCGTCGTCGTGCCATGTTCCTGCACGATCGCCGGCCCCGAAAATGTATCGCCCGCGCGCAGGGCTGCGCGCTCGTAAACCGGACATTCAACCGGCGTCTTCACGTCATCGAGATAGACCCGTCGGGTTCGCGCCGCGACGGGCGCTCCCTGTCCCGTGGCGAGCCTGGGGAAACTCAGACGCGCGCGCCTGGCGAGCGCCGCGACGCGAATGTTGACCATCTCGACGGGATCTTCCGGCGAGGAATGGGCGTAGCGATGCTCGTAGAGCGCGTCGAAGGCATTGCGGATTCCGGCGCGGTCGCCTCTTTGCAGCGTCGCCAGATCAACGGGAACCGACAGCGTGAACTCCTGCCCGGCGTATCGAAGATCAAGTTGGGTTTCGAGCACGGCGTCAGCCTTGTTGCGCAGGCTGCCCATCGCCTCGCGCGACATTTCCTCGTGGACGCGCGCGAGCGCGACGAAATCCACCTTTTCGAGATCGGAGAAGAACGTGCGGATGAAATCATGCCGCTCGTCGGCGAGCAGCATGCCGAGCGCCGAAAAATGCGAGGGAAATAACGGCACGATCACGGTCGGAATATGCAGTTCACGCGCGATGGCGAGCACGTGCAGCGGCCCGGCGCCGCCCGAGGCGACGAGCGCGAAATCGCGGGGATCATAGCCCTTCTCGACCGACACCTCGCGCACCGCGAGCGACATCTTGAGAATGCCGATATCGACAATCGCCTTGGCCGCGGCGATGCGATCGATGCCGAGTGGTCTTGCAACCACGCGCTCAATCCCCGCAAACGCGCCCTCGGCGTCGAGCTTCATCTGGCCGCCAAGAAAATTGTCCGGGTCGAGACGCCCGAGCGCCACGTTGGCGTCGGTGATCGTGGGCTCGGTTCCACCACCGCGATAGCAGATCGGGCCCGGCGCCGCTCCGGCGCTACGCGGTCCAACCTTGAGCGCGCCGATCTCGTCGATCCAGGCGATCGAGCCGCCGCCCGCGCCGACCTCGACAACGTCGATCATCGGCAACATGACGGGGTGGCCGGATGCGTATCCGCCGACATAGTAGCCCGGCGCCAGCGTCGCTTGCCCATCCTTGATCAGACTCGCCTTCGCGGTCGTCCCGCCCATGTCGAACGAGATCACATTCGGCCGTCCCAACGCGTCGCCAAAGCGATTGGAGGCGATGATGCCGCCAACGGGCCCGGATTCCATCATCGCGACGGGCTTTTCCGTCGCGACCTTTGGCGACATTACGCCGCCATTGGAGCGCATGATCGAGAGATCGCCGGCAAAGCCGACCTTGCGAAGATTCTCCTCGAGGCTGCTGACATAGCCGCCAACCGTCGGACCGATATAGGCGTTGACGACGGTCGTCGACATGCGCTCGTACTCGCGATATTCGCGCAGAATGTCATGACTGAGCGAGAGATAGACGCCGGGCATGACCTTGCGCACGGCCTCGCCCACGACGCGCTCATGATCAGGATTAACGTATGAGTGCAGCAGGCAAACCGCGATGGCCTCGACGCTCTCGGCCTTGAGAGTCTCGATCGCCGCGTCGAGGCTTGCGGCCTCAAGCGCCTCGAATTCCTCTCCCGACGCCAGCAATCGCCCCTTGACCTCGCGAGTCAGCGAGCGCGCGACAAGCGGCTTCGGTCGATGAAAAAACAAATTGTATGATTCCGGCCGATTGCCGCGGCCGATGGCGTAAACATCGCGGGTGCCGCGTGTGACAATGAGGCCCGTTTTCGCCCCCTTGCGCTCGATCAGCGTGTTGATCGCGGTGG